>CAYOKT010000167.1:0-1629 GCA_964404605.1 uncultured bacterium | reverse complement strand
CCGGGTGGCCCTGTCAGCGCCACTCAGGGTGTGAAAACGCTCCCACCGATGAATTCCCGGAAGAGGCTGAAGGGCGGCAGGGTTCGCGCGAGCACCTCTTCCGGCAACGGCCGCACCGCCGCGAGGAGCCGTCGCAGCCGCTGAAACTCGCCCTGCAACCCCGGATCTTGCACCTCCGCCAGCGCCGCCTCGGCGGGTTCCTTCAGGGCGTTCAGCTCGAAGGGGAGGGCGGAGTTGAGCATCACGTCCGCCTCCTCCTGGAAGGGAAAGATGTGCCTCGTTTCGCCGTGCCGGACGACCGGCCAGCGGGAGAGGGTTTCGGTCGCCGTGGTGCTGCGCGCCCGCCTGTCCCGGACGATGCGGCGCAGGAGGCGCAGGTCGGTGGTCGAGACACGGTTCAGCTCGTCCCAGTTCAGGTGGGTGAGCGCGGAGACATAGATGCGGAACGTGCTCGCGCGGGTCACATGGGGTGTCAAGCGTGGGTTCAGCCCGTGAATGCCCTCGACGATGAGCACGCCGTTGTCGCGGATGCTGATCGGGCTCCCGTGCCGGCGGTGGTGGGTGGCGAAGTCCATCCGCGGGGGGCGCACGGTTTCGCCCGCGATGAGCCGCAGGAGCACCTCGTTGAAGTAGCCGATGTCGATCGCCTCGAGAACCTCGTAATCGTACTCGCCGCTCTTCGTGCGCGGCACCCTGCTGCGGGGGAGGTAGAAGTCATCCAGGCTCATGGCATAGGGGCGCAGGCCGAGAAGGCGCAGCTCGATCCGCAGCCGGTGGGCGAAACTGGTCTTCCCGGAGGCGGAGGGACCGCTGACGAGAATCACCCGCGGCCCGGGGTGGCGCTGCAGGATGCTGTCCGCGATGGTGGCGATCTTCCGCCCGACCAGCGCCTCCGAGACGAGAATCAGGTCCTCGATGCCCCCCCGGGTGATCCGCCGGTTCACGTCGCTGACGAACGAGGCGTCGTAGACCCTTCCCCAGCGCTCCGCCTCGTAAAAGGCACGGAAGAGGGTCGGACGCTCGCGATAGGGGAGAAGCCGGGTCTCCTGCGGCTGCGGGTAGCGCAGCAGCAGGCCGGGCGGGTAGGGTTGCAGGTCCCAGGCGCCCACATCCCCCGTGTGGTCGCACAGGGGGCCCTCGAAGGCCATCAGCCCCTCGCCGCAGGGGTAGACCGGGGGCAGAGGTCCGCGGATGTCCTGCAGCCAGCGCAGGGTGCGGATGTCTCCGACCTCCCGGAGGCGCGCCAGCACCTCGCGGCGGCGCAGCTCCAGCGGTTTCAGGGGAACCCGCGCCCGGACCCGCCCGGCGATCTCCTCCTTGATCTGTTCGACCTGGCGCGGGAGCAGCGGGCGGTGGTCGAACGGCCGGGCGAAGATGCCGTTGCCGACGCTGTAGGAGATGTGCAACTCGCCGTTGCCGAGCGCTTCGCGGTACGCGCAGGCGAGCAGGTAGATGAGGGTGCGATGGCGCCTGCGCGCCTGCTCCGTGGACTCGAAAGGAGGTGAGGTTGTCGTATTCATTGCCCGTTCGGTTCCCTGGCTGTCTCGACTCGATGCCGTGTCCTCTCCGGCCTGGCGGCTCCGCCCGCGCCTCCCGGGTGTGAAGGAGCGAACCCGGGACTGCCCGCCT
>CAYOKT010000166.1:0-1631 GCA_964404605.1 uncultured bacterium | reverse complement strand
GGACTTCAGTCCCGGGTTTCATATCGCGCCGTGGCGGAGGCGCGCCTGCCCCTTCCCCCCTGTGGATCACCAGGCGATGGGGTATATTACCGGCCGGGGGTATCCCGGGAGCGCCTGCATCCCGGGAATTGCCGGGTGACCCCGTCCCGGCGGGGTGGCCCGGGACTTCTCGCCGGCCATAGCCGCAGGCGTAGGCAGGCAGTCCCGGGTTTCATACACGGCACTCGCCGCAGGCGAAGCCGGAAAGATCGCCCTGTCCGCCAGCCGACAGATGAACGTGGCGTAGCAAGCCCTTTTTATAGGGGCACGGCGCGCCGTGCCGTACGACGGGCGACCTCCCCGCCCGTCCACCGAGGTGGTCCGATGGCCCGCAACCGTCTCTTCGCGCTGCTCGTTTCGCTCGCGCTGCTCCCCGCGGCGCTGCCGGCCTTCGCCTCCCGCCTGCTGATCCCGATGGACCTGACCCAGACCGACCACCTGCGCGCCTACGGCATCACCTACAACGCCCTCAAGGCCGGGGCGAAGGCGGAGTGGTTGCTCAACTACCGCAGCGGCTCCTTCCTCCTCGAGGACCACCGCGAGATCGAGCGCCTGTGCCGGCTGAAGGGCGTGCGCGTGGAGCGGGTCTCCGAGGCGGAGGTCGGCCGGATCTACACCGAGATCGACGAGGGCAACATGGAGCGTGTCCACCTCGACAAGGCGCCGAAGATCGCGGTGTATAGCCCGCCGGACGCCGAGCCGTGGGACGATGCGGTAACATTGGTGCTCGAGTACGCCGAGATCCCGTACGACAAGGTGTACGACGAGGAGGTGCTCGCCGGGCGGCTGTACGACTACGACTGGCTGCACCTGCACCACGAGGACTTCACCGGGCAGTACGGCAAGTTCTGGGCGAACTACCGCAGCGCCGACTGGTACATCGCCCGGCAGGCGAACCAGGAGGCGCTGGCGAAGAAACTCGGCTTCGCCAAGGTCAGCCAGTTGAAGGCCGCGGTCGTGGTGGCGATCCGGCGCTACGTCGACCAGGGCGGCTTCCTCTTCGCCATGTGCAGCGCCACCGATTCCTACGACATCGCGCAAGCGGCGCTCGGGGTGGACATCGTCGAGGCCCCCTTCGACGGCGACCCCGCCGACCCGGACGCGCAGGAGAAGCTGAACTTCGACAACACCTTCGCCTTCCAGAACTTCCAGCTCATCCCCGACCCCTCGGTGTACGAGTTCAGCACCATCGACGCCACCCCGCGGAGCGGATTCAGCCCGCGCGGCGACACCGGCGACTACTTCACCCTCTTCGAGTTCAGCGCCAAGTACGACCCCGTGCCGACGATGCTCACGCAGGACCACACCTCGGTCATCAAGGGCTTCATGGGCCAGACCACCGCGTTTCGCGTGGAGACCATCAAGCCCGGTGTGATCATCCTGGGGGAGATGGAGGGGCTGGGGATCGCGAAGTACCTCCACGGCAACAGCGGCAAGGGCACTTGGACGTTTTACGGCGGCCATGACCCCGAAGACTACCGTCACCAGATCGGCGACCCGCCCACCGACCTGCGCCTGCACAAGAACAGCCCCGGCTACCGCCTCATCCTGAACAACATCCTCTTCCCCGCCGCGCGGAAAAAGGAGCTGAA
>CAYOKT010000165.1:0-1702 GCA_964404605.1 uncultured bacterium | reverse complement strand
GTCCTGATACGCCGCGCTTCGGTTGAATGGCAAACGTTTCGTTTCGAGATTCTTCCTAACGTCAGAATGACATTATTGTGAAGGGTGGCCCCGTCAGAACCGGTGCAGGAGTCCCCAGCTCCAGCTCACCGGGGCGCGGCGGTAGAGGAAGTCATCGTGCAGGGTGCGGCCGATAAAGAACGCCGCGCTGCCCCCCTCCCGCACCGCGAGGAAGAGGAGACGCACCTCCCCCCGGTCCCTCCAGCGGTCAGCGAAGCTCTCCCGAAGTAGTTGACGGTCCCAGCGGAAGGAGAGTTCGAGCAGAAACGTCCTTGTGACGGGAAGCAGCCCGGCCAACTTCACGCTCGCCTCGCCCTGGAGGGTCGGGGTGTTCCCGAGCACGGTCTGCGGGCCGCCATGGACCATCGGCCCGGCATAGAGATAGCCCTCGACCCGCGGCCTGCCCGTGCGGCGGACGCGAGGCGCGGCCTCGCCCACCTCCATCGGGGAGATCGTTCCGAATCCGACCGTGGCGAGGGTCCAGAAAGGGGCGGAGCGGATCTTGACATCGATCTCGTGCAGGCAGCCACGGTGAAGGTAGACGAAGACCAACCGGCGGGGGCGGAACTCCCAGCGCCAGCCGAAATCCTGGTAGGAGTCGATGTGCCGGGGGTCGAACGGGGTAAGTGTCTGCGAAGCCTTGTACCCGGCGGCATTGCGGTAGGCGGCGCCGAACCAGAGGCGGTGGCCGCGCCCCTGGGCGATCTCCATCAGCACCGAGGCGCCGTAATCCCACCAGACCAGCGAATCATGGCCGCTGTGGGTCCAGGCCCAGACCTCGCCGCTGGGCTCGAAGACGAAGCGCCAGGCATCGCGCGCGCGCGCCGTGCGGAGGGGCTCGGACCCCGCCCGCGTCACCACCTCCGCCGGACCACCCTCCGCCGCACCGGTTGCACCGCTCCCCCCCGCCAGTGCGCCGCCCGCCAGCGAAAGGATGAGCAGACCTGCCGCCGGGTACCACGCCCATTCCCCACGCATGTGCCCTCCGCCGATTGATTCCTGAAAGTGTCCGACCGGCGCACCGCGCCCGTTGGTTCCATTTCCCGTTGAATGTACATTGCCGGCTGCGGCCGTAGAACGCCGGGCCGGACAGAAGGTAAACCGGGAGCGGAGTGATCGACTTCGACGAACACTACATGCGCCAGGCGCTGAAGCTGGCGCGGGAGGCGATGGCGGAGGGCGAGGTTCCCATCGGCGCGGTGGCGGTGGTCGAGGGCGAGGGCATCGTCGGCAAGGGCCGCAACCGCACGGAGGCGCTCGGCGACCCGACCGCGCACGCCGAGATGGAAGCGATCACCGCCGCGGCGGACGCCCTCGGGGACAAGCGCCTGACCGAGGTCACCCTCTATGTGACCCTCGAACCCTGCGCGATGTGCGCCGGGGCGCTGGTGCTGGCGCGGGTGAAAAGGCTGGTGTACGGCGCCGATGACCCGAAAGCCGGCGCCTGCGGAACCTTATTCCGGCTGCACGACGACCCGCGCCTCAACCACCGTTTCGCCGTCACCCAGGGCGTCCTCGCGGACGAGGCTTCCGCCCTGCTCTCGGAGTTCTTCCGGCGGCTGCGCACGAAACGCTCCAACGGGCAGGGGTGACGCGACCCGCTCCCCTACCTGGAATGTTCCTCCCGGTGGGGCTCCCGGGATGCAGGGCACGGCGCGCCGTG
>CAYOKT010000164.1:0-1734 GCA_964404605.1 uncultured bacterium | reverse complement strand
GGCGGGCGCTCCCGTGCTACTTTTTACCTGCCAGGCACAAAGATGTGTCACTCTGACACGTCCCGATTCTTCGGGACGTGAGAAGAGTCTCGAAACACCGTGGTTCCGTTGGAGTTGAACCGTTTCGTTTCGAGATCCTTCACTTACGTTCAGGATGACATTCTTGCGCGCTTGGCAGAAAACAGAATAGGACAGGACTGAAGAGGGGGTAAAGAGGCTTGGGCGCAGGGCTGCTGTTGGTGCTGCTCGGGTTTCTCCTGCTGGGCGCGGGGGGGGAGGCCACGGTGCGCGGCGCTTCCTCTCTGGCCTCGCGGCTGCGCGTGCAGCCGTACCTGATCGGCGCAACGGTCGTCGCCTTCGGCACCTCCACCCCGGAGCTGGTGGTGACCCTGACAGCCGGCCTGAAGGGGAGCGGCGGGCTGGCGCTGGGGAACGTGATCGGGAGCAACATCGCCAACCTGGGTTTGATCCTCGGCCTCGCCTCTCTCGTCGCTGCGCCCGCCCTGCCCCGCTCGACCTTGCTGCGCGACCTGCCGGTCTCCCTCGGTGCGCTGCTCCTGCTGTTGCTCTTCGGCTGGAACGCGGCCGTCGGGCGGCCCGAGGGCATCCTGTTGCTGCTCGCCGGCGTGGCCGCCGCGCTCTATATCCTTCGCGTCGCGCGGAACCAGCGCCGGGAGAACGGGGCGGCGACGGTCCCCCGGTACCGCCTGCCGACCGCTCTTCTTCTCCTGCTGGTCGGCCTGGCGGCCCTGATCGGGGGCGGCCAGGCTCTTGTCGAGGGCGGGGTGTGGATCGCGCGCCACTTCGGGGTGCCCGACTGGCTCATCGGGGTTTCGGTGGTGGCCATCGGGACGAGCGCGCCGGAGATCGCCGCCTCCGTCGTCGCCGCCCTCCGCGGGCGTGGAGACATCGCCGTCGGCAACGTGCTGGGGAGCAACGTGTTCAATGTCCTCATGGTGCTCGGCTGCGGGGCCACCGTGCGGCCCCTCGCGGCGGGGGTGGTCATCCACGGCGACCTGCTGCTGCTGGCGGGGATCAGCCTCTTCGCGCTGCTGTTTCTCGGGGTGCGGCAGCGTATGCCACGCTCCGCCGGAGGGCTGCTGCTGGCGGCGTATGCCGGGTACATCATGGTAAGGGTCATCCACCCGGGATAGGATCGCCCGGCCGGCCGGGGACCTAGAGGCGGAAACAGCGACACTGCAAAGGTGGATTCATGCCGAGGATTACGGGGAAGCGGTTCGGGCGGACTGTGGCGGCAGCGATACTGCTTCTCGCGCTCCTCGCGGCGCTCGGAGGCTGCGGACGCCGGGGGGAGCCGAACGCGGAGCGGCAGGGCCGGCCGGCGGACCGCGATGCGCTCGAGGGGCAGCTTCCCCGGATGGGCGGCGGCGAGTTGCCCCCGGACCAGCCCGTCTGGCGGGAGGGGACCCTCTTCAGCCGCGAGAGCAAGGATGCTACGATCCTCGCGCGGACCTATGACCTCGACGCGATCTATCGCAGGGCCCTGACGGCTCACGCGGATCTGCGCGGCAGGCTGACCCTGCGGTTCATCGTCCACCCCGACGGCTCCGTGGACGCGGTGGAGGCGCTGGAATCGACCTGGAGCGACACGACCGCCGCCGCGTTGACCGACAGCATGGTCGCCCGGGTCCGGCGGTGGACCTTCCCGCCGGGCGCGCCGAAACCGGTGCGCGTGGTGCAGCCCTGGCGCTTCGAGCCCTGAGTCGCGTTTCC
>CAYOKT010000163.1:0-1786 GCA_964404605.1 uncultured bacterium | reverse complement strand
CCGGGCCACCCAGCCGGATGTTTGCCGACCCGTAGGGGCACGGCGCGCCGTGCCCTTGGGCGCTCCGGGCTGCCTTATGAAACCCGGGACTGCCCGCCTGCGCCTGCGGTTATGGCCGGTAAAAGTCCCGAGCCACCCAGCCGAGATCCTTCACTAACGTTCAGGATGACACTGTTAAGTGTTGCGTTTCATACACATACACCAAGTACCCCTGACGCAGCTTTTTTTTACCCCGGGCTATGGCTGCCCGGTCGCCCGCCCGGAATCAGGCGCTCGCGGGCGGCCCCGCAGCGTCCTCGAGGGCGCGCATGAGCGCGACCATCGCCTCGGTGTCGCGCTTGCAGTAGAGCCAGAGGTCCTCGCGGATGCGGGCCGCCTGCGACCGTGCTTCGGCGGCTTCCGTCCCTTCCGACCGTTCCGCCTTCTTCAGCAGGTCGAGCATCTCGAGGTAGCGCAGCGAAGCGGTCTGCCCCTCCTGGATCTCCAGCCCCTCGTAACTCAAGTCCCTCGAGAGCGCGGGGAGGACTCTCTTCAGGGAGAACTGGCCGTTGAAGGCGGGGTCGTAGACGTGGTTCCTGACCAGCGGCAGCAGGTCGACGAGCCGTTCCGCGAGGGCTTCGAGGCGGCCGGCGAGGTCGGGCAGGTCGGCCGCGAGCGAGCGGATCGCCTGTTTCTCATAGGAAGAGTAGGAGAGGATCGGCGCCCTTGCGCGCTCCGGCTCGCTGGGCGGAGCTTCGAGCCGTTCGAGCAGCGCCTCGGCGAGGGGGCGGCGGGGGTCGCTGTTCGTGTCGTGCAGGTAGCCATCGTGGAGCGGCGCCCGCCCCGGTCCCATCTCGGCGTGCAGGGAAAACAGAAACGGCAGGGTCTGGAAGGGCCGGGTGCCCGGATGGCGCGGCAGGGGCGGCATCACGGTTTCGAAGTCGAGATGGTAGCGCGGGTAGCCGATGGCGCGGAGCGCCTCCCCCAGCGCCGGCTCGACCTGCCGCGTTCCGCTCCGCAGGGCGCGCAGCGCCCGGCGCATCATCGGGCTGAGGCCGGGGTCGTCCGGCGAAAGGTCGGCGAGACGGTCGATGCCCCGCTCCCGCAGCTCCTCCAGCTTCTTCGCGCCGACGCCGGGGAGCCGCATCAGTTCGGGCGTCTCCGGTTCCTCGCACACCGTGCCGAGGAAGGGGCAGGTGTAGGGCGTGTTACAATGCTCGCCGGGCTTGATGGCCGGGGCCTGCGGGGCGGCGGCGACGGCGGACGCCTCCTCCACGGCTTGCTCCACCTCCGGCATCAGCTCCTCGACTTCTTCGGTGGACTCGCTCTCGCGGAACAGGGCATGGGGGTCGTACCCGCCGCCGGGATAGACATAGTCCCGGTTAAGGTGGACGATGCCGCAGCGCCGGATCTCCGGCGGCAACCCCTCCCCCGGTCCGGAGTGCCGCGCGGCCCACACCTGCACGGCGAGGTCGTAGAGGTGCAGGCCGGTGGTGTTGAGGACGCTCTTCACCTCCCACATCGCCCAGCCGCCCTCCCTCTCGCGGACGAGCAGGTCGCTGCGCACGCGCAAGGGCCCCGCCTCGAACGCCGCCTCGAAGAGGGCGGGGATCGTCCGGTCGGCGAGGGCATCCCGGGTCTGCGCCAGGGCGGCGCTCATCTCCCGGTACCCGGCGTGGATCATCCGCCCCCCGGGATAGAGCCCCCGCGCCAGTTCTCCGACCCGCTCCCCCTCCGCGAAACGGTAGAGGGTGGCCTCGTCCAGCGGCTGCTTCTCTTTCCAGCGGTGAATCTCGTTCCACAGGCG
>CAYOKT010000162.1:0-1810 GCA_964404605.1 uncultured bacterium | reverse complement strand
GGGCACCGTGCGGCGTTGACTCCGCCCTGCCGGAGGTCCTACTCTATCAGTGTGGCGATCGGAGGCACCGGACCTCGACGGCGCCCGGATTCTCCCGATCCCGAAGCGTCGGGAGGATCGGGATGTACCGGGGCGAGGGGGTCGGGGGTGCGGGCTCTCCGGGCCGCGACGACACTTCCTTCTCTCCCTGGAACGGTCTCCCTGCACCGCGCCCGCGGTTCGGAGCCGGACCCCCGTGGCGACAACACCTGCGCCCGGAGGGGTTGAAACCCTCTTCCTTCACTGATCCTCCCATCAAGACTCCGGGCGGGGGCTGTCCGTCGCATGCGCTCACGATCGTGACCGATCATCCGGATTCCGCCCGCGCGGCGGAAGGGTGTACGGTTCGGGGAGGGCCAAAACCGGAAAGGGGGGTAGCCATGAACGAGAAGAAGAGGTATCCGAGGTGGGTGATTTGCCGTGACCGGTTCGAGGTGGAGATCCGCCTGCTCGAGGTCCGCGAGATCGAGGCGTTCATGGAGCTGTTGCGATCCCTGGACGAGGAGGACCAGGCCAAGCTGCCGAACGATGTCACCGATCCGAACTACCCCCAGCGTGTCCGCCGCCAGATCAAGGATGGTCTCGTCCACCGTCTCATCGCCTGGCACGGTGATGAGATCGTCGGTTCGCTGGCGCTCTACCGCGGCGCCACCCGCTGGCTGCGCCACACCGGAACGCTCGTCCATGTGACCCACCCGAAGTACCGCCGTTACGGCATCGCCACCGTGCTCTTCGACGAGATGATCCCGTTGGCGGAATCGCTGAAGATCCGGAAGGTGTACGCGAACCTGATCGATGCCCACCGGGAGGCGATCTCGATGGCGAAGGCGAACGGTTTCCACAAGGAGGCGACCCTCGAGGATCACGTCATGGACAGCGAGGGGCGGTTCCACCGTCTGTACATCTACTCGATGGATCTCGAGGAGGCGCGCCGCGCGATGGCCGACCGCATGAGCCGCTTCATGCGTCTCGACCACAGAATCTGACGGGGGGGGTGCTGGGGAATAGGACCCGCTGAGATGCCCCGGGGTCCGGTTCAAGCTACCGGTGGCCCCGGAATCCGCACCGGGGGCGTTTCCCTGCCGTCCGGCCGGAAAGTCTGAACGCTGCCGCCGGAGGGGCCGGGATCACTGCCCCGGAACGATGTCCACGCCCGGCGACGCCTCATGCCCGGACCATTCGAGGCGGATGAAATCCGTCGTCAGCCCCTCGTACAGCGGCTGGTAGAAGTCCCACTCCTCCGGGTGGTATTCGTGGAGGTAGAAGACCCGCCGGATCCCCACCGCGGCGATCATCTTGGCGCAGTTGAAACAGGGCATCACCGTGCAATACATGTCGCAGCCGTCCGTGGAGGGCCCGTAGCGGGCCGCCTGCGCGATGGCGTTCATCTCGGCGTGCACGGTGCGCACGCAGTGGTTGTGCAGCATCGCGTGGCCGGCCTCGTCGCAGGTCACACTGCCCGCCGGCGCCCCGCCGTACCCCGAGGCGATGACCCGCTTGCCGCGCACGATCACCGCCCCGACCTGCGCCCGGTCGCAGGTCATGTACCGCGACCAGAAAAGGGCGAGGTCCATGAAACGCTTCTGCCACTTGTCCGGCTGGACGGGTGTCGGTGAGATCAAGTTTCGCCTCCCTGACGGGTCTCTTGCACCCGGAGGATTGCCACGCTGCTATGGTAGTTCTTGAAAGTCGGGCTCGATGTCTCGGGTCGTGCGCTGTTTGACAGTTATCTTCAGGAGTCGAACGGATCGAAGGCACCCTCGACAACGGT
>CAYOKT010000161.1:0-1826 GCA_964404605.1 uncultured bacterium | reverse complement strand
TCAACCCACCCCGTCACAGGAGACAGACGATGGCCACCCTCTCGTTCCTCGGCGCGGCGAAGACCACCACCGGCTCCAAGTTTCTCCTCTCCTGGCAGAGCCCGAAGGGGCCGCGGCGGCTGCTCATCGACTGCGGCATGTTCCAGGGCCTGAAGGAGCTGCGGCTGAAGAACCGCGAGCCCTTCCCCACGGCGCCGGAGATCATCGACGCCGTGATTCTCACCCACGCCCACCTCGACCATTGCGGCTACCTCCCGCGGCTGGTGGGGGACGGGTTCGACGGCCCGGTGTACGCCACCCCCGCCACCTGCGACATCGCGGAGATCATCCTCCGGGACAGCGCCCACATCCAGGAAGAGGAAGCCTACCATGCCAAGAAGTTCGGCTGGTCGAAGCACAAGGACCCCCGGCCGGTCTACACCACGGAGGATGTCGAGGCCACCCTGCCGCTGCTGACCCCCCTGCCCTACTACCGCAGCCAGAAAATCCTGGACGGGGTCACGGTGCGCTTTCACCACGCGGGGCATATCCTCGGCTCGGCCTTCGTCGAGGTGACCCTCGAGGAGAACGGCCGCCCGGTCCGCATCGTCTTCTCCGGCGATGTCGGGCGGTACGACCAGCCCATCCTCCTCGACCCCGAGCCGCCCACCGGCGCGGACTACTTCCTCCTCGAAGGGACCTACGGCGACCGTGTCCACGGTTCCGCCGACCCGAAGGAAGAGCTCGCCGAGGTGGTCAACCGTGTCACCGGGCGGGGCGGGACGTTGGTCATTCCCGCCTTCGCGGTGGGGCGCAGCCAGCAGATGCTCTACTACCTCGCCGAGCTGCAGGAGGAGGGGCGCATCCCCCGGATCGACACCTTCCTCGACAGCCCGATGGCGGTCACCGTGACCCGCTATGTGACCCGGCACCAGGAGGAACTGGACGCGGACACCCTCGCCGGGCTGCGGGGCAAGCGCATCTTCCGCCGGCCGGAGGTGCACCTGCTCGAGTCCCGCGAGGACTCCCAGAAGTTGAACCAGCGCGGCGAACCCTGCATCATCATCTCCGCCAGCGGAATGATCACCGGGGGGCGGGTACTGCACCACCTCGAGCGGAGGCTGCCGGACGAACGGAACGGGGTGCTGCTGGTCGGCTACCAGGCCGCCGGCACACGGGGCCGCCGGCTGCAGGAGGGCGAGGAGAAGATCAAGATTCACGGCCAGATGATCCCGGTGCGCGCGGAGGTGGTCACCCTCTCGGCGCTCAGCGCGCACGCGGACTACACCGAGATGCTGCCCTGGCTGCGGCGGATGGTGCCGCCCTCGCGGACGTTCATCGTGCACGGCGAGGGGGAGAGCCTCGCCGCCTGGGCCGGGCGGCTGGAGAGCGAGCTGGGGTGGAACACCTGGGTGCCGGACCTCGGCGAGGAGGTGGAGCTGCCCCCGGTCAGCCCGGCCGCGCGCCCCGCTCCGCCGCCGCCGCGTCCCATCGAGCGGGCGGCGGCTGCACCCGCGGTCGAACCGGCCCCGGCCGCCGCCGAAGCCGAGGCGGAGGGCGAAGCGGAAGCTCCCGCCCCGGCCGCGGGTGTCATCCCCGGCGGGGCGCGGCCCCTGCTCGTCGTCGAGGAGGGGGCGGTGATCCCGCCGAACTCCATTCTCCCGGAAGCGCGCATCCTGCGCGGCGCGCCGGGCATCACCCTGCTGCACCGCATCCTCGCGGCAGAGGGGACGGGCGAGGTGGTCTATGTCCCCGCCAATCACCGGGAGGCCAAGGACCGCGGCGAACTCCTCGCCCGGCTGCGCGAGGAGGGCCGGACGGTCTGGGTCCTGCGGGCGATGGAGTAA
>CAYOKT010000160.1:0-2135 GCA_964404605.1 uncultured bacterium | reverse complement strand
AGCCGCGGCGCTATATTCCCAACACGCCGCCCATAGGGGAAAACGAGCGACCGATGGAAGGGAGCTGGGGAAGAGCGGGAAGTATCCCTCGGTGAAGGGAGCGAAAAGCACCGTATAGCAAGGCGAAAAGCATGTTCGGACTGGAGGAGCTCAAGGGGCGGGTGGTCTGGCTCACCGGGGCGTCCGGCGGGCTGGGGAGCGGGATCGCGATTCGTCTCGCGGAAGCGGGGATGCGGCTCGCGCTGCACTACCACACCGGCCGCGCCCGGACGCAGACCCTGGTGAAGCGCCTCGCCGCCGCGGGGGCCGAGGCGATCATCACCAGCGGGGACCTGACCGACCCCGAGCAGACGCTCCGGGCGGTGAAAACGGTGCGCGCGCTGCTCGGGCAGCCCTACGCGCTGGTCCACGCCGCCGGGCCGGTACTCCATAAACCGGCGCTCAAGCACACCCGCGAGGAGTTCGACCGGATGCTCGCCGGCAACCTGACGAGTTTCTTCGAGGCAGCGCGTGTCGTCGTGCCGGGGATGCGCCGGGAGGGGACGGGAAGGGTGATCGCTTTCGGGATGGCGGGGGCGCATGAAACCCGGCCGATGCCGCGGTTCGCTCCCCACCTCGCCGCGAAGGCGGGGTTGATCGCCTTCGCCCGCACCCTTGCGCTGGAGGAGGCCGCCGAGGGGATCACGGTCAACGTGATCAGCCCGGGGAACATCCCGCACAAGCGGCTGAGTCGCGAGGAAGCCTACCTGCGCGAAGCCGGCCCGGACCACCCGATGGGCCACCACGGCTCCTGGGAAGATGTCGCCGATGCGGTGTTGTACCTCCTCTCCCCCGCCGCCGATTACATCACCGGCACCGTGCTCGAGGTGACCGGGGGCTGGCTGGGCGAGGGAGTGCATCATGGCCGCTCGCCCGCCGCGGATGAGTGACGAGAGCAATAGGTCTGGGTTCGCTGCCGTGGAGAATGAACCCTGCGCGAGGACTTTTTCCAACCGGCGGGTGGGTTCCTCGCCCGCACCGGGCGCGGCGGGGAGAGCCGGCATCGCCCCGGCCTCCGGGGAGCCCGCGCGTTCTCCCCTCCCGCCGGTGCGCGGCGTACCTTTCCGCCGACCCGACACCTGGAGACACAGCCATGAAGCTCCCCTTCGTCAAGTACCACGGCGCGGGCAACGATTTCATCCTGGTCGACAACCGCGGTGACGACCGTCGCATCTGGGACGCGCTCGAGCCGGGGACGATCCGAGCGCTCTGCGCCCGCCACCACGGCATCGGCGCCGATGGGATCATCCTCGCGGTGAAATCCGGCCGGGCGGAGGTCCCCTACTCCATGGGGTACTTCAACGCAGACGGCAGCCCGGCGGAGATGTGCGGCAACGGCTTGCGCTGCCTGGTCCGTTTCCTCGATGACCTCGGCGAGCCGGTGCGCGGGATGGAGGAGATCCGGATCATGACCGGCGCGGGGGAGATCGCCGCGCGTTTCACCCCCGAGAACACCATCCAGATCGCCATGCCGATCCCCTCCTTCGACCCGCGCGATGCGAAAATCGCCCTCGACCAGCCGGCAGTCTCCCACCCGATCCAGGTGCCCGGCCTGGCCGATCCCCTGCCCGGCACCGCGGTCGGGGTCGGCAACCCGCACTTCGTCCTCTACAGCAGCGAGATGTGGGAGGGCGATGAGGTGCACGAGATCGGCCACCGGATCGCGCTCCACCGTGACCTGTTCCCCGAAGGGGTCAACGTGGGCTTCGCGCGGAAGGAGGCGCCGGACACCGTGGCGCTCGTCGTCTACGAGCGCGGGGTCGGCCCGACCCTCGCCTGCGGCAGCGGCGCCGTCGCGGCGGTCGGGGCGGGAATCGCCGAGGGACGCTTCGAGTTCGAGCAGAGGGTGCATGTCCGCATGCCCGGCGGCATGCTGCATGTCATCATCGGGAAGGAGTGGCGCTACGCCGTGCTCGAGGGCGATGCGGTGAAGGTGTTCGAGGGCGAGGTCGATCTCGCGGCGCTCTCCTCCGGGTAGCCGGGGAGCGCCTGCCACGCCATAGCTGAAGGCGAAGGCGGCAGGTGGCCCGGGGCTTGCCCCGGGTTTCACAGGTTTTCCACGACGAACGCACAAGGACGAACGCACAAGAGGTCAT
>CAYOKT010000159.1:0-2247 GCA_964404605.1 uncultured bacterium | reverse complement strand
GGCGTGGCAAGAGCCCCGGGCCACCATTCGATGCCTGCCCGCAAACCGGGCACGGCGCACCGTGCCCCTGCGGGCTTCGTCCCCCGCGTGAAACAGCTCCCCTGCCGGCGAACCGCGCGAGGAGCCCTAGGGCAGCGACTTCCTGCGCTCACCGAGGGCGAGCCACTCCTCCCAGGCGGCGGCGAGTTTCTCCTCGGCGGCGGTGAGGCGGCGGCGCTTGTCCGCCGCGCGCTTCTCCTTGCCCCGCGCCTCCTCGCGCGCGATCTCCCCGCGCAATACTCCGCACCGCTCTTCCAGCCGGGCGATCTCCCGCTCCAGCCCGGCGAAGCGCTCCGGGTCCCACTTCACCCGTCTCTTCCCGCCCTTTCCGCCCTGCTTCTTCGAACCCTTTCCGCCCCGCGCAACCGGACCCTTTCCGCGCTCGACGCCTCGCCGGCCGCCTGCTCCGCCTCCGGCTCCCGCCGCGGCTGACCCGGCCCTCTCCCGTTCCTCCTCCGCGGCCGCGGCGGCACGGCGCGCCTCCACCGCCCGCTCCTCCTCCCGCGCGCGCCAGAAATCGGAGAAGTTCCCCTCGTAGACGTGGATCTCCGGCGGCCGGATATACAGCACCCGCCCGGCGATCTTGTCGAGGAAATAGCGGTCGTGGCTGACGATCAGCAGCGTCCCGGCGAAGCCCTCCAGCGCCTCCTCGACCACCTCGCGGCTGGGAATGTCGAGGTGGTTGGTCGGCTCGTCGAGGAGGAGGAAATTCGCCCCGCGGGCCATCAGCGCGGCGAGCTGAAGGCGGGTGCGCTCCCCGCCGGAGAGCACGCCCACCGTCTTGGTGAAGTCGTCCCGCTGGAAGAGGAAGCGGTACAGCAACCGTTCGGCCTCGCGGCGGGTGATGCCGCCGAGGCGCATCAACTCCGCGAGCAGCGCCGTCTCCGGGCGCAGGTCCTCGCCGGTCTGCGACAGGTAGCCGACGCGCATCGCCGCGCCGACGCGGAGCACGGGGTGCTCCCAGCGCCCCTCGCGGACGACATCGCGCAGCAGGGTCGTCTTCCCGGTGCCGTTGGCGCCGACCAGCGCCACGCGTTCCCCCTGGCGGAGGCGGAAGCTGACATCGCGCAGCAGGGGCGGCGCATCGCCATACGCCCGGGTGTACCCCTTCACATCGAGGGCGATGTCCCCCCGGGTCGCCTCGCTGCCGAGGGCCAGCGAGATCGCGCGCTTGTTCTCACGGGGGCGGCCGGCGTCCTCCTCACGCATCTTCTCCACCCGTTTCTCGAAACGCTTGGCGGTGCGCGCCAGCTTCGGGTTGTCATAGACCTGCGCCCAGCTCTTCAGCCGCTGGATCTGGAAGTTGAGACGGCCCATCTCGCGCCGCCGCTGCCTGTGCTCCGCTTCGGCGCGCTGCAGGCGGGTCAGCTTCTCGGCGCGGTAGGCGGAATAGTTGCCGGCGTACCGCTCGACCCGCCCCTCCTCCAGCTCCCAGGTCGAGCCGCAGACGCCGTCCAGCAGGTAGCGCGAGTGGGAGACGAGAAGGAAGGCGCAGCGGGCCGAGCGCAGCTCCTCCTCCAGCCAGGCGAGGCCCTCGAAGTCGAGGTGGTTGCCGGGCTCGTCGAGGAGCATCAGGTCCGGCTCCTGCACGAGGACGCGGGCGAGGCCGATGATGTTGAGCTGCCCGCCGGAGAAGGTGGAGATGTCGCGGTTCCAGTCGGCGCGGGGCACCTTGAGGCCGTCGAGCACCGCCTCGACCCGGGCATCCGCCCGCCAGCCGTCCCGCGCATCGAAACGGTCCTGCAGATGGGCGTAACGGTCGAGGAGGCGGCGGGCCTCCGCCTCGTCCTCCCGCAGGGCGGGATCGGCGAGGCGCACCTCGAGGTCACGGAGCTGCTCCTCGAGGCGGTCGAGGGCGGCGATGCCCTCGCGCACCTCGGCGCGAAGCGTGCGGCCGGGCGGGAAGGTCGGGTTCTGCGGCAGGTAGGCGATGCGCACCCCGGGCGCGCGCCGGACATGCCCCCCGGAGGGGTGCTCCAGCCCGGCGATCAGCTTCAGCAGCGTGGTCTTGCCCGCGCCGTTACGCCCGACTAGACCGATTCCCTCGCCCGCGTTGACCTGCATCGTGGCCGGGGCGAGCACCCGCTGCGCGCCGAAGGATTTCTCGACGCTGTTCAGGTACACGAGGCTCATGGGGAGAGGATACGCACGTCCGGGCCGTCCGCGCAGGACGCGGCAGCGTGCTTTATGGGGCGCCCGGAGACCAGC
>CAYOKT010000158.1:0-2499 GCA_964404605.1 uncultured bacterium | reverse complement strand
TCTATCGAAATGCCAAGGAACCGGCGCGTTTTGAGATTCTTCCCTGCGGTCAGAAATAGTTCCGCTCCTTCATCGACAGGTAGCTGTCCCCGCCGAGGATCAGGTGGTCCAGCAGCTCGATGCCCAGCAGGCGGCCGGCATCGGCGAGTTCGCGGGTGAGGTGGATATCCTCCGGGGAGGGGGTGGGGTCGCCCGAGGGGTGGTTGTGGGCGATGAGGACGCTGTGGCACCGTTTCTCCAGCGCCGGACCGAAGACCTCGCGGGGGTGAACGAGGGAGGAGGTCAGGGTGCCGATGCTGATCACTTCGTCCGCCTCCAGCCGCCCCTTCACATTCAGGTAGAGGCCGCGGAACTGCTCCTTCTTCAGTCCCGCCATCTCTTCGCGCAGGAGTTCGTAGGCGTCCTCCGGGCCGTGGATTTCGATCCCCGCGAGCCGTGCCGGGTCGAACAGGCGGCGGCCCAGTTCGAGGGCGTCGAGCAGCCGCTTCGCATGGCGCAGGGGCAGCCCGACGGCCTCCCGGATCTGGCGCGGGTCGCGCAGCGCGGTCAAGGCACGCGCGCCGAAGTTCGCGAGGAGCTGGCTGGCCGCCTCTTCGGGATCATCGACCTCCTGTCCGAGGACGGCGGCCACGAGATCGGTCAGGTTGCGCTCGGTCCGGCGAAGAGCCGTGGTCTGCGAATCGCCGGTGCCGTCCTCCGCCACCTCGGCTTTGTGCCGCAGCTCCTCGACGGAATGGACGGGTTTGAAGGTACCGTGCGCGGCGATCACCGGCAGGGGGAGAAACTTATCCGTGCGCAACCTCTGGGCGAGGTCGCCGTCACCCTCGCCGAGGGAGACGAGCCGGCTGATCCCCTCCGCGGCGAGAAAGGCGAGATCCTCGCGGGTGAAAAGATCCTGCGAGGGCTCGTGGGAGTAGCGGACATGAATTAACCCCGCCCGCTGCAGCCAGTTCATGATTTCCCGGGGACGTGTCGAACGGAACTGCCCGGTTTCCTCGAGGTGCTCGAGGAGGGAACGGTGAAGTGCCGTCTCCGGCGGGGGATCGGAGGGAGGGTGCAGGGACCATTCCAGGGCGACGAGGCGACCGCGGTCGCGCAGGCGGGTGATCCACGGGGTCAGGGCGCTCACGGGGTCATCGAGCTGGGCGAGACCGAACGCCAGCATCACGCAGTCGCAGTGGTCGGGGAGCGATTCCGGGAGGGCGTCATACCCGGCGACGAAGTGGATGTCGCCCTCCTGCAGGGTGCGCACGGCAGGGCGGGTGACGATCGCACGCGCGGGATCCGCCGCGATGACGCGCGAAAACCGCTTGCGCATCTGCCGTGCGAGTCCTTCGCCGCCGCCGACGAGAATCGCTGAATCACCTCTCAATTGGTCGAACAGGGATGCCATATCCCTACTGCCGTCGCCATGTGGTGCCCGATCTTCACGGGCGTTGGATTTCTCCCGGTCAATATAGGCGGACGAGTTCACCGCATCAATCAAGTGGACCGGTTCCCCCGGCAGCGATTCGTGTTGAAACCGGGATTTCTCGCCGGTGGAATGTCCCCGTGGCAGTGATGGTACCATTCGGTTCGCGGGTTCGAAAGGGGGTCTCCGCGAGACGACGGGAGGAAAAACCTTGTGAAAAGCTGTCGCAATAACAAGGAATAAGGTGGGCGGAACGATACCTTTGCATCATGCCGGAGAGAAAGTAATACCCCTGGCTGCAGGGAGAGATGGAAACACTGTCGGGCCCGAGGAATGCGTCCGGAAATGAACACGGATAGAAAAACGTACGAGAGTGAACCCTGGCGTTGGGTGGAGCTCGCTCGGATGATCACGGCCGATGCCGTCTCCCCTCCCGAAGAGCTGCTGTCCGCCCTGGACGACCTTCCGAGGCCGAGGATCGGTGATATTTCAAGGGCCCGCCCGGCGTTGTGGGAGATCCTCTCCGATCCGCGCCGGGACCGGGGGCTGCGCTGGCTGGATCATCATGGACTGCTTGAGGAGTTGATCCCCTGTTGGGCGGGGCATGCGAAGCGACGGCAGCTCCGGCTCGATGCGGTGGAACAGGTTCACCGGGAAGAGTGGCGGAAGGGGTTGAGCGAGGCATCCTATAACCGGATCTGCGATGAACTCGGCCAGCTGGTCGATGGTCGCCTGAACCGCTGGGCGTTGACCGCGCTTGCGACCCTGCTCGGCGGCGGCGACATCGAGAATCACCTGTTCTGGACCAAGGAAGTGAGGCGCGACCTGTTCGCCCTCGGCGCCACGGAGGCCGAGATCGTTTCGGTGGAGCGGATCGTTGCGGAACTGAATCGCGTGGTGCAGTTCCTCCGCGGGGTATATGATAAGTGCAGCCTGACCCCCGGGCTCGCGGTGGCCGGGTTGAGCACCTTGCGGGCGCTGGATGGCCCCGAGGGGATGAAGGAAGCGGTCCGCCGGGCGGACACGGTTCTCGCGGAAACGGTCAATCCGCTCGACGCCGAAGAAGAAACTATCGACGAGGAGGAGGA
>CAYOKT010000157.1:0-2507 GCA_964404605.1 uncultured bacterium | reverse complement strand
CCCCGTCACCGGGACCGTCACCGACTGCACCACCATCGCGAAGTCCACGGTGGTCGTGGAATCCTCGATCAACGCCACATCAGTCGCCGTCTGGGTTTCATACCCCGCTGCGATGCAGGTCACATCGTAGGTGTCGATCGGGAGGATGAAGGTATACTGCCCGAGGGCGTTCGTCCGGGTTTCGATCCAGAGGTCCTGCTGCCCGGCGAGGCGCACCTGCACGCGTGCGTTGACCATGGGATCACCCGTGCCGGCATCGGTCACTGTACCCTCGAGGCCACCGGGACCGGTGACGCCGTAGAAGGCGACGTCATCGATCGCCACGCCGTACTTGTTCACCACCGAGCTGGTGCCGAGGTGGAAGCGGATGCGGAAGGTCTGCCCGGCGTAAGCGGCGAGGCTGAAATCGACCTGTTCCCACATCTCCGGTTCGCCCGCGAAGCCGGGTTGCGTGTTGCCGTCCGCGTCAAACAGGTTCGTCACCGGGTCCACGGGATAGCCGCCGACCGGCTGCAGCGGCACCCAGGTCGCGCCGTCGTCGGTTGTTATCTCGACATTGTACCCGTCCCACGGGCTGAACAGCTCCATCCACTGCCAGTAGGTGAATGTCGCGGCGGGCCCGGCGCTCATCGGCAGGTCGAGTTCGAGGTAATCCTGCGCGGAGGCGCGGTGCTCCTCGGCCAGCCGTGTCGCATAGACATTGCTCCCCGAGTGGGCGGAGGCGGGCACGGGAGAATAGGTGCCGCCGCCCGGGGTGCCTCGCTCCCAGTCCACCAGGCTGTCCGGCGCGACGGTGTAGGTGATCCAGAACCCCGTGTCGGTCTCGAAATCGTCGTAAAACGCGGCGTTCGCGGTGGAGATGAGCTGGAAATCGGCGGTGTTCTGCCCGGAGACGAGATCCACGGTCGTCGAGAGCTGGTTGTACCCCGGCGCCCAGATCGTTACATCGTTCGTCCCCGGGAAGAGGCCGGTGATCGCATAGTCGCCGCCCGCATCGGTGGTGTCGCTGTGGAAAGCGATGGTCACGATGGCGTCCGCGATGGGCAGGCCGGTGTCGAAATCGGTGACCTGGCCGGACACATCCGCGTCCCCCGGCACCTGGGCGATGCGGATGGCGAGGCTGTCGGCGGGATAGTCGACGGGGTCCGTGTTATAGGAGACCTGCAAGCCTATCGTGCCGTCCGCGTTCTCGATGCCGATGGTCTCGCTGGTCAGGTTGAAGTTCGCCGAGATGTCGTTGTACTGGAGCAGGATGGTCCCGTCCTGGTGGAGGAGCACCTGGAAGCTGAGGACCGCGCCCGTCGGTCCGCCGAACCGCTGAACATCTTCATACTGGATGACCAGCACGGAGTCGCCGATGTTGCCGTAGTGTACCTGCGGGGCGCCCGTGCTGAGGTTAAGGTCATCCCAGAAGGGAGCGATCAGCGCGTTGGGGTTGGCGGTGTTGGGGATTGCGTAGTTGCTCAAATATGAGCTGGTCTGCGAGACAAGACTGATCCAGCCGTTGGAGCTGAGCCAGAACTGGGAGTAGTCCGTCCCGTAGAAGGGAAAATCGAACCCGATGGGGAAGGGGCCGGCGTACACATCGTCGTCGTAGAGGGCGGTGATCTCGGTCCAGGTTCCCGAGTCGTCCGTAACCCAGCCGAACGCCGGGCCGTCCGGCTCGTTCGAATCGATGAAAACATAACCCGCATCGTCCGGCCCGCCGGCCTCATCGGTCCCGACGGAACCCTCGTGGCCGGGGAGGGCGAGAAGCTGCTCCAGCTCCGCCTTCTGCTGCGGGCTGAGCTGCACTCCGCGCTGGTAGGCGTCCAACAGTAACTCCCCGGAGGCCGACGCGGCGTCATCCACACTCCATGCCGGCGCCACGGCCAGCGCTGACAACATCAGTCCTGCAAACAACCTGTTCAATGTCCTGTGCATCGTCTTCCCCTGCTGCAAATGAACCCGGCTGTCCTATTCCCGACATTCGGAAGTTTATATGCTACCGAACCCGACGCTGGTGATGTGCCGGCGGAGTCCGTGAACCCTTCGTGCAAACCGTGCCTTCCGACATGAAGAATCCTTTCCTGATGAGAGTGGTGGTTCTTCAGGCTGGTTCTAACTTGGGAATGACCGGTTCTTGACGACGGAAACCGGCACAATACCACAAAACAAAAGCTACACTCCACAGTCGAGAATTGCAATTGACCACTCGCGCGGACGCCGATTCCCCCCATGAAGAGCCGGTTTGCCTCTCCGCCGCCCGATGACGACATTTATCCGGGCCGCGGACACCCTCCGCAGAAACGCATTTCGAGCACCGGTGGGAGAACGCCGGAGCCCGGCGCCGCCGGCGCGAGGAGATCCCTTGAAGCTGAAGCGTCCCCGTTACCTGCCGCCGGGTCTGCGCGCCGACCCGCCGGATTTCATCCGCGATTTGCCGGAATCCACCGGCGGTTCGCCGGAATCCACCGGCGGTTCGCTGGAATCCACCGGCGGTTCGCTGGAATCCACCGGCGGTTCGC
>CAYOKT010000156.1:0-2616 GCA_964404605.1 uncultured bacterium | reverse complement strand
GGTTCCGGCGGCTGGCTGAGCTGGTAGTATAACCCTCCCGGCGGCGCGGCGACAGTCCCTGCCGCGGCTCTTCGGCGGGGAGATTCTCCCGGGATGGTCCACGCTGAGCGAGGTCCGGTGATGCGCAACCCGGCGGAGATGGGTGGTCCGGTCGCGACCCTTGGGAACACGCCGTTCAGCGATGCAGGCGACCTGCCGTTCTCAGGGGTGGCCCACGGTATACGAGGCCCGTACGTCGCGGCCGCCGCCCTCATCCCGGACCCTCACCGGCAACCGGAGACGGCGTTGCCCGAAATAGCAGAGCCCTTCGTTCGACTTGTCGCAATAGACGAACCGGGTGTCCAGGAGCAGCGCTCCCTCGCCCGCCCGCCAACTCACCGGCAGACGGAGAGGGAGGCGGTCGCCGGCGACGGTGGATTCCCGGTCCTCGGCGATACCGCCCTCGACAGCCACCAGCTCGAGGCGGACCCCGCCGGCCGCGTTCAGCTTCATCTCCTCCGAGAATAGGATGTCCAGCACGACAGAACCCTCGCCGGGGGAGACCGTCGCCGGAGGAAGCAACTCCGCCGCCTCCGTCGATTTATCGGTCTCGCGCGCCGCTCCGCTCAGCAGGCGGTCGAGGTCGCGGATGGCAAGAGTCGATACCCGCTCCTCCGCGAGGTCGATCACCCGGACGAGGTGGTTGTTCGTGTCCGCGATGTAGAGCCTGCCATCCGGGCCGGCGCTGATCCCTCCCGGCTCGTCGAAGGTCGCTTTTTTCAATGGACCATCGACATGACCCTCTTTACCGTTGCCCGAGAGGGTGCGGGAGCTCCGCTTCACCGGGTCGATCACCTTGATCTTGTTGTTGTAGGTGTCGGCGACGTAGAGCAGGCCGCCCGTCCAGGTAACCCCGAGAGGATGTTGCAGGCGGACCTTCGGACCGGTGCCGTCGATGTCGCCGAAATCGAAGAGTCCCCGGCCGACGATGGTCGAGACCAGGCCGTTCTCCTGCAGGTCGGCGCCGCGGATCGCCGAGACCTCGCTGTCGGCGAAATAGAGAAAGCGCCCGTCCGTCGTGATCCCGGAGGGTTGCGCCAGTGCGGCCAGCGGCAGGGGACCGTCGATGATATCCTCCCGGCCGGAACCGGCCCAGACCCCGGTTTTCTCCTCGCGGGGATCATAGTACCAGACCTGGTGCGTCCCGGCCATGGCGATGTAGAGACGGTCGCGGACGAACACCAGGTCCCAGGGGCTGCTGAGCGAGGTTTCCCGCGCCGGGCCGCCGCGCGTGCCCCCCCAGTTGCCCTGTCTGCCCGTTCCGGCCACAGTTCGAACGATCCGGTTTTCCAGGTCCGCTGCGCGCACCAGGTGGTTCTCCGTGTCCGCGATGTAGAGGACACTGCCCGCGAGGACCGTCCCCTGCGGATGGTTGAACGTGGCTTCCTCGAAATCGCCGTCGCCCGCGCCCACCATCCCGCCTCCGATCACCTCCAGCAGGCGACCTTCCGGCAGGGAGACGACGAGGATCCGGTTGTGGTTCGAGTCGCTGACGAACAGCCGGTCACCCTCCGGGCTTGCCTGGACCTTCCCCGGGTAGGAGAGCAGGGAGGGGGGCTCGGACTCCTTCTCGAGCAACAGGGCGAGAGGGGTGCGGTCGAGAGACCCCTTCACATCGTATTCCTCGATCAGGCGTACGATCTGGGGTTCGAGGAACTCCGGGCCGTCCTCGCCCGCCTGGGATCCGACGATGTACCCTTCGGGATCGATGAGCACCATCGTCGGCCAAGCGCGCGCGGAGTACCTTTTCCAGATCACGAATTCACGATCGTTAACCACCGGGTGCTCGATCTCGTAGCGCAGGATCGCCTGGCGGATGTTGCCGGTGTCGCCCTCGTCCTTGAACTTCGCGGAGTGAACCCCGATGACCACCAGTGCATCGCCGTACTTCTCCTCCAGGCGGTGCAGCTTTGGCAGAATGTGCTTGCAGTTGATGCAGCAGTAGGTCCAGAAGTCCAGCAGAACGACTTTCCCGTGCAATTCCTTCAGGGAGAGCCTCCGCCCGCCGGTGTTCAGCCATTCCATTCCCCGTGGGAACTCGGGCGCGCGGACGGTGGGCCGGGGTCTTGCCATTGCGATGCTTCCTCCATTCCTCGGAATAAACTCGATGATAGTGATTGCCGCCAGAGTAAGGAGGATGGCGAAGCGTGCCATGCGGAACGGATTGCGTCTCATCGTCACCTCGTCTGATCGGTGAGCGGGCAGGGCGATAGTACAACCACCTGCGCCGGGAACACCCGGTTTCGGTATTCTCCGGAAAATGGAACCAATCGGTGAAAGTCGCTCGCTGGCGGCTTTCCGGTATCACGCTCGAGGCGCGACAGGGGTCCCGGCTTTTCCGTTTTCCTGGCTCTTGTTCCGGACAGGTGAATGGGGGGGACCGGCACTCTTGAAACAGTACCGTATTGTATTCAGCCTTGCGGAGCCGACGGATTGAAGCCGTCTGACCAATAGATACCAAACGCCCCCCGCACAGGCGGGGGGCGTCTTGCTGTCGCGTCCGGTAACCGTCTCACGGCGCACGGCGCCGCTCAGACCTCCTTCACCGCCTCGATGATCTCGAGGAACGCCTTCTTG
>CAYOKT010000155.1:0-2660 GCA_964404605.1 uncultured bacterium | reverse complement strand
CGTGCCGGGGTGGCCCGGGACTTCAGTCCTGTCTCTTACTCACATCTTTCTGGAGGAGTGAATGTTTCAGACATGTGCTATCATCAGCAAAATAGGATATTGAGTTCTTTTCACCTAAAGTGTTGATAACAAAGTAACTCTTGAAATTGTGCAAATTTGAAAATCCCTTGAATCTTTTGCAATTCTTCCAGATCATTATTAAATGCGTAGCTGCAATCCCAGTGCTGGTGCGGCTTTCAAGACTTGTGGGTAATAGACAGGACTTCAGTCCCGGGTTTCACCCGCACTTGGCGAGCAAACCGGGTTACCCGGGAGCGCCTGATCCGCCGCAGGCGGACAGGTCCCGGGAGGCAGCTTCATACGGGCCTGAACATGAACCCGTGCGGACAGGGTGAGCCGCGCGGGATGGATCAGCCGGAGCGGACAGGAGCATGAAAATCCACGAGTACCAGGCGAAGGATCTCCTGCGGCGCTTCGGCGTGGCGGTCCCGGAGGGCCGGGTGGCGTTCACGCCGGAGGAAGCCGAACAGGTGGCGCGGGAGCTGGGCGGCACGGTGGTCGTCAAGGCCCAGATCCACGCCGGGGGGCGCGGCAAGGGCGGCGGGGTGAAGGTGGTTCGTGACGCCGCCGGGGCGCGCGCGGCCGCCGAGCGGATGCTCGGGATGAAACTGGTCACCCACCAGACGGGACCGGCGGGCAGGGAGGTCAAGCGGCTGCTGATCGAGCAGGGCATGGACATCCGAAAGGAGTTCTACGCCGGTCTCACCCTCGACCGTGAAAATGTGCGGGACACCTTCATGGTCTCGACCGAAGGGGGTGTCGAGATCGAAAAGGTCGCCGCCGAGACCCCCGAGAAGATCATCAAGGTGGCCATCGACCCGGCCTTCGGGATGTATCCCTACCAGGCCCGCACCCTCGCCTTCGCCCTCGGCCTCGAGGGCATGGCGATGCGCAAGGCGGCCTCCTTCTTCCTCGCCCTCTACACGGCGTACAAGGAGCTGGATGCCAGCCTCGCCGAGATCAACCCGCTGGTGCTCACCGGCGATGAGGACATCATCGCCCTCGATGCGAAGATCAACTTCGACGACAACGCCCTCTACCGTCACAAGGAGATCGTCGAGCTGCGCGACCTGGATGAAGAAGAACCGGCGGAGGTCGAAGCCTCGAGGTACAACCTGAACTACATCAAGCTGGACGGCACGGTCGGCTGCATGGTGAACGGCGCCGGGCTGGCGATGTCCACCATGGACATCATCAAGCTCTCCGGCGGGGAGCCGGCGAACTTCCTCGATGTCGGCGGGGTGGCGAACCCGGAGACGGTGCAGAACGGGTTCAAGCTGATCCTCACCGACCCGAACGTGAAGGCGATCCTGATCAACATCTTCGGGGGCATCGTCCGCTGCGACCGCGTCGCGCAGGGGGTGATCGACGCCCTCAGCGGCGAGTTGAAGGTGCGGGTGCCGGTGGTCGTCCGTCTCGCCGGCACGAACGCCGACATCGCGGCGAAGATGCTGGAGGACTCGCCGCTGGACTTCATCGTCGCGACCACGCTGAAAGACGCGGCGGAGAAGGTCGTCGCCGCTGCGAAGCCCTGATGGAAACCGCGCCGCAGACGATAATCAGGTTTCCCAGCGACCTGCGGATTTTCCGCCCGACCACCGGGATTCGCCTGTGGAACAAGGCGTTGAACGTGGAGAGTGGACAAATCATCCTGGATTTTTCCGGTGTGTACTTTCTGCGACCCTTCGCCGCCGCGCTTGCCGCAGGAATCACGTTTCTCGCGCGGGATAGAGGGGTGGAGGTCACCGTTATTTCCCCACCACAGGAGCGGGAGAATGTCCTGCACCAGTTCCATTACCTGGGATTGGACGATCTGTTCGCGTTGAAAATCGAGATGGGAAGGCATGTTGTTCCCGCGATTCCGATCCGGCGACTTCACCTCGGGGATTATTCGCCGGCGGACGAGGGCGTGGATCTGCTTGGGAGGTGGATTCATCTCTCCCCGGCTGTGAAAAAACTGACGCACGTTGGAATCAAGGAGACGATAGATAACGTTTATACCCATGCTGGGAAAGGTAATCTCGGTCTCCTGGCGGCGAATGTGATCCGGACCCGGAAACGGATCCGGTTGTTAATCCTCGATACGGGGCCCGGAATCCGGGCCACACTGGCACGCAGGGACGAATATTCTCATCTGGCGAGCGATGGTAAAGCGATTGAGCTTGCAACGGACAAACGCGTCACCGGGCTGTTCGAGCAGGATCGCGGGTGGGGGTTGTATGTTCTGCGGGAGTTGATCCGTTCCAACAGGGGCGAGATGGTTATTCTTTCCGGCCGGGGGTGCGTCGTATTTCGCCGGGAAGGGACGGTTCGGAAAGAATTAGGAGCGACATTCCTGGGGACCGTCGTCCATCTCGAATTGCGGATCGATGATCGGTATTACTTTACGTTTGAAGATTTAATCAGCGAAGCCGAGATAATTTTCTGAGGAGGAGTCATGAAGAAAATCGTCGTCAGTGAAGTCGTCGGGCGAGAGATTTCCTCCCGCACGGATGGCAAGCTGTTCCGCCGCAAATTGGTGGAGTGGATGAAAGAGGAGAAGAAAATCGTCCTGGATTTCACCGGGTTGGAGATCGCCTCGGTTTCGTTTCTTGATGAAG
>CAYOKT010000154.1:0-2747 GCA_964404605.1 uncultured bacterium | reverse complement strand
GCCCGTATCCCGGCCTTCCCCGCGGTGCTTTGAACCCCCCCGGGGGGGATGTATATTCCCGTGCACTGAGGTGAGAGCGGGGGATGAACAATGAACGCTCGGGATGGGTGGCCCGGAACCTGCCTGCGGCAGGCAGGCTTAAGTCCCGGGTTTCATAAGAGTTTCCTTGATGAACGCGTATTGCTGCAAAGAACTTGAAACTGTGATCTCAGTAACAACATCAAACGTTATTTCCCGGAGGTGGTATATTTCCGCAAACGGTAGTGAGAGCGAAAGGTGAAAAATGAACGCTCGCGGGAAGAACGAACGGAATGCCCCGGCGGACCTGAGCTACCTGGATGATGAGAAGCAGAAGGCCCTGGTCAACCGCCTCGCGCGGCTGGAGGGCCATGTCCGGTCCGTGCGGCGGATGGTCGAGGAGCGGCGTTGCGCCGATGAAATCCTGCTCCAGGTCTCCGCGGTCAAGGCCGCGATGAACCAGTTCGCCGCCGTGTTGCTGCAGGAAGAGCTGAACGCCTGCATGTCCACCTGCATGACCGGTGACTCCGATGAACGGCTGCAGCGGGTGACCCGCGTGCTCTCGACCCTGCTCAGGCAGTCATGAGCCCGGGGCGCAGGCGGGAACTTTTTTTCGCCGGTCTCGTATCCCATACCAGGGGATGGGGATAACGAGGCGGGGAATCCGATGGGACGGAAATCCAGTCGTATGAACCAGGCGTCCGACCTGGGGTTGTTGGGAGCCGTCGGCGCGGCGGCGGCCGCCTCGGCCTGCTGCGTGCTTCCCCTGGCCCTGGTACTCCTCGGTGTGGGGGGAGCCTGGGCGGGAGGCTTGCAGGCGCTGGAGCCGTTTCGGCCCCTCTTCCTCCTGGTGACCGCAGCGTTGCTGGGGTTGGGGTTCTACCGGGTTTACCGGCGGAGACCGGCGGAAGCCTGCGAGCCGGGGTCCGCCTGCGCGGACCCGGGGACCGATCGGCGGAACAGGATCATGCTCTGGGCCGCGACGCTGGTGGCCGCGGTGCTCCTCGCGCTGCCCTATGCCGCGCCGAACCTGATGGCCGGCCCGCGGGCGCCCGACTTCCCGGACCGGGTGGAAGAAACGGTGCTTGAGATTAGCAACATGACCTGTCGCTCCTGCGAGGTCACGGTGAGCCGGAGCCTGACCCGGCTGGATGGGGTGCAATCGGCGGAGGTGACTCTTGATCCCCCGGTGGCGAAAGTGAAATACGATCCCTCGAAGGTGAAGCCGGAAGAACTCCTTGCGGCGACGGAAGGGGTGGGATTTCCTTCCCGGGAGATGATCCAGAACCTTATACCGGTAACGAAAGAGGAAAACGATGAGTAAGCTGGATGATTGCTGCGCGGTGGACGGCGCCACTTCGGTGGAGAACCTTCACCTGGCGATTCTCGGCGGCGGCTCGGCGGCGATGTCCGCCGCACTCAAGGCGAGCGAACTGGGCGCGCGAGTCACCATGGTCAACGCCGGCCTGCCCTTCGGCGGAACCTGTGTGAATGTCGGCTGCGTCCCCTCGAAGACGCTGATCCGGGCCGCCGAGGCGCATTACCGGGCGGTGCATCACCCCTTCGAGGGCATCCGCGGCGAGAGCCGCCTGGAGGACTTCGGCGCGGTGATCCGCCAGAAGCGGGCACTGGTGAAGGAGCTGCGGCAGGGCAAGTACGAGGATGTCTTTTACGATCTCCCCAACGCCCAATTGGCGGAAGGGCGCGGGCGGATCCTTGCCCCGAACCTGCTCGAAGTGGAGGGCGAGAAGATCGAAGCGGACCGCATCCTCATCGCCACCGGCGCGCGGCCTTTCATCCCGCCGGTGCCCGGACTGGAGGAGGCGGGGGTGCTGACCAACGAGTCCGCCTTCGAACTGGAGGAGCTGCCCGGGTCGCTGATCGTCCTCGGCGGCCGTTACATCGCCCTCGAGATCGCGCAGATGTTCTCCCGCTTCGGCAGCCGGGTGACCCTGCTCCAGCGCTCCGGGCGGATTCTTCCCGCCGAAACCGCGGACCTCACGGACCTGCTGGCCGGGTACCTGGGGGAGGAGGGGATCGAGATTGTCACCGGTGTGCAGCTCCAGCGGGCGGAGAGGGAGGGGGAGGAAATCGTTGTCCATGCCGTGGTGGGCGGGGTGGAGCGTAGTTTTCGCGCCTCCCACGTCCTCGCTGCCACGGGGCGCGTGGCGAACACGGATGGCATCGGCCTCGAGGAGGTCGGCGTCGCCACGAATGAGAAGGGGTTCGTCCGCGTCGATCCCTCCCTGCGGACGACGGTCCCCGGGATCTACGCGGCGGGAGATGTGATCGGGCCGCCGATGTATGTCTACACCGGCGCCCTCGAGGGGGCCCTCGCGGCGGAAAACGCCCTGAACGGGGAGCAGAACTCGATCGACTATGGACCCCTGCCCTGGGTGATCTTCACCGACCCCCAGGTCGCCGGGGTGGGCCTGGACGAGGAGCAGGCCAAGAGCGAGGGGCTGGAGGTGGAGACGGCGACACTCCTGCTGTCCCATGTGCCGCGCGCCCTCGCCGCGCGGGACACACGCGGAATGATCAAGCTGATCCGGGAGTCCGGGAGCGACCGGCTGGTCGGGGCCCGCATCCTCGCCCATGAGGGGTCCGAACTGCTGATGGAGCTGTCCCTCGCGATCAGCCGCCGGGTCACGGTCCATGAGCTCGCAAAGGAGCTGCACCCCTACCTGACCCTCTCCGAGGGGGTGAAGCTGGCGGCGATCTCCTTCGAC
>CAYOKT010000153.1:0-2822 GCA_964404605.1 uncultured bacterium | reverse complement strand
TTCCACCATCACCACAGCCGCAGGTGCCCGCCGAGCCACATCACGCACTCCTCGATCTCCAATCCCTGCGCCCGCATCGCATCGACGAGGTCCAGGCCGGCCTCCCGGCCCTCAGCCGCAGGCTGCACCTGGACCCGGTAACGGTAGAGCCGCGCCTTTTCCCCCACGGCCTCGGGCACATCAACGGGGTTCAACAGGACGATGATCCCCGCGCCCGCGGAGCGGATCCGGTCGAGAGCCGCGTCCGGCAGGGCGTTGAACGCCGCCCAGTTCCCCACGAGAAGGGCGTTCGAACCCGCTTCCTCAAGGAGCGAAACCCAGCCGGAGGGATCGGACAGGGGGAGCTGCACGACCGCATCGGCCGCGATGCGCGAAAAAACGATCGAGCGTCCCCCGACGATCCCTCCCTCACCGGCCCACTTCTCCGGGTTCGAAAGCCTCACCCAGTTGACCCCGAGACGATGCCACAGGGACCAGCGCGTCGTGTCGGCATCGGTCAGGCTGTCGCCGTCGATGCCGAGGAACACCGCCGCCTTCCGCCCGCCGGCGATGCCCGGCAACTCGGAGAGTTTCCCCGCCCGCTGCATCCACCGGTCAGTATCGAGGGCGGCGTCCAGCCGGTCGAGGGCGGTGAGGAACGTGTCCGCTCCGCTTTCCCCGGAGGGCGCCCGCAGCAGAATCACGTTCCCCGGGCAGCCTTCCTCCAGTTTTCGGCGCACTTCACCGAGGTCGCCGGAGACGTCGCCGGTGCTCTCCCACCAGTCGACCGGGGTGCCGCGGTACCAGAGGGTCCGCGCCGCGAGGCGGCGGTCCGCCAGCGGTTCGGGGTAGTGGGCGATCGCCTGCGCCCACAGGGAGGCGACCCTCAGCGCCCCGCCGATCGCGGCCGGTTCGATGGTTGCCGGCAGGTCCATGAAGGTGTGGTAGAAATCGTGCTTCCCCCGGCTGTACCCGGTAAACGCCGGAATGCCCACGTCCCGGAAGGAGGCATGGTCGGAGGAGGAGCCCCCCCATGCCCGCCGCACCTCGACCAACTCCCGCACGCTGTCCGGCAGGGCTTCGTACCACGAGTTCCAGACTTCGGGCAGCATCTCGCCGCCGCCGAGCCCGGTTTTCCCCTCGCCGCGCCCGACCATGTCCAGGTTGATCATCGCCACGTAGTCGTATCGCGCCGGGAGAACGGCCGCCAGGGCCCGGCTCCCCAGCAGCCCCTGTTCCTCGCCGCCGAAGACGCAGAAAACGAGCGTCCGCGGCTGGGGATGCTTCGCGAAGGTGCGTGCCAGCTCGAGGATGGTCGATGCCCCGGACCCGTTGTCATCCGCCCCGGCATAGACGAAACCGAGACTGTTCGGCCCGAGATGGTCCCCGTGCGCGCCGAGGAGGACCGCCTCGTGGCGCAGATCCGGGTCGGTCCCGGGAACCACGGCGGCGACATTGTAGCCCACCGCGCCCGGGACACGGTTCACCTTTGCCTCGAAGCGCAGCACACGGTCGAGTTCCAGCGGATGAGGTCCCTTTTTCAGCAGCCTCTTGTACCCATCGGGGGTGAGGTTGCTGCCGATCATCAGGTGGCGGAGGACACGGTCGCCGATGTAACCGGCGGGAATGTCCGGCCGGTAGGCCGCCTCGACGATCGACGCCCCGTTCACGGGGAAGCCTGGCTCGTAGTACAGCACCGCCGCCGCGCCGTGCTCGACCGCCGTGGGGAAGGTGTAGCTGCGGGAGTACTCCTCGCGCCAATCCTCGCCGTTGTCGGGCTTACCGCGGAAGATGACGACGATTTTCCCGCGGACGTCCACCCCGGCGTAGTCATCCCACCCCTTCTCCGGTTTGCTCATGCCGTACCCGACGAGGGTCACCTTCGCCTTCACCTTGCCGGAACCACTGTTCGTGCAGAGGGTGAAATCATCACCGAGGAGATAGTCCACCGCGCCCCAGGGCGAACCGGTGAGGCGCAGCCGGCCCTTCTTCTCCTCGGTGACGAGCATCGGGAAGGGGATCAACGGGTCGCCGCCGATCAAGGGCTCCAGGCCCCAGCGCGTCATCTGCCGGGCGATCCAGCGCTGAGCGGCATCCCCGCCGGGGTAGCCGGACTTGCGGCCCTGGAAGGTGCCCGGGTCGGCGAGGTAGGCATCGAAGGCCATCGCGCTGTCGGTGCTGACCGGGAGAGCCGGGGGAGAGGGCGGCGAGGGAGCGGCCGCCGGAGAAAAAAGCGGAGAAAATGTCGCCAGCAGTGCGAGGAGGACAGGAGTCCGTTTCATCTTCAGCTCTCTGTTGAACGAGATTCATCGATGATACGAAGATGCCTCGGCGGCGGCAAGAGCCCACGTGGCGCGTTGACATGAGCCGCACCCCTGTGTACGTTTAGCGGTCCAGGAAAAGGAAAAGACGATGGCGAAAAAAAGCGGTGCTGCGGATAAACGTCGGGAAAGGCCCGCGGAGGGAAAACGAGGGGCGCAACGGTCCCGGAAGGCGGGCGAACGCTTCTCCTGGCCCTTCGGACGGCGGAACCTGGTCGCCTTGCTCGCGGGGATCGCGGTGATCGTGATCGGGTATGTGTTCCTCGGATGGGGTCCTCACGACAGCTTCGTTTCGTTGAACATCGCCCCTGTGCTCCTGATCTTCGGGTACATGGTTCTGATCCCGCTGGCGATCCTGCTCCCGGCGGAAAAGAAGGGGAAAACGGAAGACCGGTAGGGCAGGGGTGTATCCTGTCTCGGTTTTCCGGTCAGTGATGGGCTGCGCGGGCGATTAGCTCAGCCTTGGTTAGAGCGCCGCCCTTACAAGGCGGAGGTCACTGGTTCGACTCCAGTATCGCCCAC
>CAYOKT010000152.1:0-2839 GCA_964404605.1 uncultured bacterium | reverse complement strand
AGGCGCTCCCGGGCTGCCTCATGCTTGTTAAACACAAAATCTGTCACCCTTCCCGCCTCTCGCAGCCGGCGGCTCTACCCCGCCGAGCCCCGCGCCCGCCCCCGCGGGTTGCTATCTTCCCCGCCATGTCGGCACCGTTTCTCACGATGAACGGCTTGTCACGGCGTAGCCTTGCGAAGCCGGAAGCCGCCGCCCCGTTCCGCGCCCGGCCCGCGCGGGCGGCGGGCCGCCGGTTGTTGGCCTGCTTCCTCGCCCTGGCCGCTCTGCTTGCCGGAGCGAGGTCCGCGACCGCCGCCCTGCCGGCGGACTCGCTGCTCCTACGCAGCGCGGAGGCGACCGCCGCCGGGCGCTATGGCGAGGCGAGGCGAATCAACACCACGTTCGTCCGGGCGCTCGAGGGCGATCCCCGGGCGGAACCCTGGCGCCACCTGCTCGAGGTCTCCATCCGTCTCTCCGAGATGCTCGATTACGGCGACACCCTCGGGCTCGGGGCCTACAGCGCCCACCTGGACTCCTCGCGGCGCGGGTTCTCCAGCCTGCTCGCGCGCGCCGCCGGAGGGGCGGACTCCGCGGGCGCCCTGTACGGTCTCGGCTCCCTCGAGGGGTTCGAAGCCTCGCGCCTCGCGGAGCAGGAGGGCGCGTTGAAAGCTCTCGGCCCCGCACGGCGCAGCGCCCGCCTGCTGCGGGAAGCCCTCGAGCGTGACAGCACCCTCGTCGACGCCGAGGCGGGGATCGCGCTCTACGACTACGGCGCCGGCCGCGCGCTGCGCTTCCTCACCTGGACGCCGCTCCTCCGCGACCGGCGGAGGGAGGCGATCGCCTCCCTCGAGCGCGTGGTCCGGGAGGGGAGCTACGGGCGCTATCTCGCGGCGATCAGCCTCGCCTGGATCTACATCGAGGAGGGGGACCCCCTGCCCGCCGCGGCGCTGGCCGACTCCTTCCTCGCCGCCCTCGGCGAGGCGCGCGCCTTTCTCGAACCTTGCGGCAAGGCGTACTTTGTCGCGGAGCGATGGGCGGAGGCGCGGGACCGTTATGACCGGCTGGTCGCCGCGATCCGGTCCGCGCCGCGGCGCAATCCCGTCCGCGAAACCGGCGCGCTGCACCGTCTCGCGCACATCGCAAAGGCACAAGAGGACTGGCGGGGAGTGCTCGCCTACTGCGAGCAGGCCCTCGCGCTACCGTTGAACGATGAACAACGCGACCGAAAACACGCCGACCTCCGGCGCCTCCGGAAGCTCCGGGAAGAAGCCCTCGGGCGCCTCGCCGGCCGCTAAGAAACCCCGCCGCACGCCGCTCGTGCGCAACCCGGAGGCGATCCTCGCCCGCGTCGGTGAGGCCGCGAAGGAGGAGGGCCTGGCGGTGTACGCCGTGGGCGGCTACGTCCGCGACAAGCTGCTCGGACGTCCCTTCAGCGGCGAGATCGACTTCACCGTGGTCGGGGACGGCCCCGCCTTCGCCCGCCTGCTCGCCCGCCGTTGGAAACTGCCCGGGAAGGTGCAGATCTACCGCCGTTTCGGCACCGCCCGGCTGAAGATGGGACCCGTCCGCCTCGAGTTCGCCACCAGCCGCCGCGAGAGCTACGCCCCCGACAGCCGCAAGCCCGAGGTTCGGCCCGCCCCGTTCGAGGAGGACCTCGCGCGCCGGGATTTCACCGTCAACGCCCTCGCGCTGGACACCCGCGAGCCCGGGGAGATCATCGACCGGTTCAACGGCCTCGAGGACCTGAAAAACCGGCTGATCCGCACCCCGCTGGACCCCGAGAGCACCTTCCGGGACGACCCGCTGCGCATCCTGCGCGCCATCCGCTTCGCCGCCCGGCTCCATTTCCGCATCGAGGAAAAGACCTGGGAGGGGTTGAGCGAGCAGCGTGAACGGCTGGAGATCGTCGCCCGGGAGCGGATCAACGAGGAGTTCTTCAAGATTCTCGCCGCCGACCCGCCCTCCCACGGGCTGTTGCTGCTCCACCTCAGCGGCGTGCTCGAGATCATCTTCCCCGAGATCGCCGCCCTCGCCGGGGTGGAGCAGGTCGGGCGACACCACCACAAGGACGTACTCCTCCACACCTTCCGGGTGGTGGACCAGGTGGCCGAGACTGCGCCGCCGGACCGCGTGGACCTGCGCTTCGCCGCGCTTCTCCATGACATCGGCAAGCCGGCGACCAAGCACTTCGACCCGGAGGCGGGTTGGACCTTCCACGGGCACGAGCACGTCGGCGAGCGGATGGTGCGGCGCATGGCCCGCCCCCGCAAGCTGCCCGAGGACCTCGCCGAGCGCACCGCGAAGCTGGTCCGGCTGCACATGCGCCCGATCAACCTCAACGACGAGGAGGTCACCGATTCCGCCATCCGGCGGCTCGTCGTCCAGGCCGGGGAGCAGATTGATGACCTGCTCACCCTCTGCCGCGCCGACATCACCAGCGGCAATGCGCGCAAGGTGCGCCGCTACCTCGCCGACTTCGACCGCATGGTCGCCCGGATGCGCGAGATCGAAAACCGGGACCAGCTGCGACGCTTCCAGTCGCCCATCCGCGGCGAGGAGATCATGGAGCGCACCGGGCTGCCGCAGAGCCCGCGCGTGGGCCTGATCAAGGCGCTGATCGAGGAGGCGATCCTCGACGGCGGGATCCCCAACAGCCGCGAGGGGGCGGAGTCCATCTTCGAGGAGATCCGGCGGGAGGTGGAGGCGCTGGACGAGGAGACCGTCCTGCGCCGCCTGCGGGCGATCCACCACGCCCGCGCCGAGGGCATGCGGCCGCCCCCCGAGCCCGGGGACGGCGGTCGGCAAAGGAAAAAGGAGAATTAGCCGGGCGGACTTCCCCGGGGAACCTTTTCATCCCCGG
>CAYOKT010000151.1:0-2895 GCA_964404605.1 uncultured bacterium | reverse complement strand
GGCGTCGACATAGCCGACGTGCATCGCCCGGGCGCGGCCCGTGATGTCGATGACGAAGGTCGTCGGGATCGAGCGGATCCCGCCGTACTCGCGGACCACTCCCGGCTCCGCCAGCACAACCGGGTAATTCATCTTCCATTCGGCGGCGAACTTCTTCACCGCCGCCTCGCCCTCCTGGCCGATGGCCGCGCCGATCACCTGCAACCCCTTGCCGCCGTACGCCTCCTGCAGCTTGATGAAGCCGGGGATCTCCTTGCGGCAGGGCGGGCACCAGGTGTCCCAGAAGTCGAGGATCACGACCTTGCCGCGGAAGTCGGAGAGCTTCACCGTGCGGCCCTTCGTGTCTTTCAGGGTCCAGTCGGGGGCCATCGGCGCCTTGAGCGAGGGCACCAGCCCGGCCCGGATCGCCCGCTGCTCGGCGGGGTCATCGACACTCTTCGCCGGCTCGGGCAAGCTCTTCTCGGTCATCCGGTTGCCGGTGGTCTTCTCCCCGCCGCAGCCGGCGAGCAGGCCGAGGGCGAGAGCGAGGACGGTTATCGGGAAAAGGGTCCGCATCATCGTTCCTTCGTGGTGGTGTTCGGAGCGTGGGCCGGGTTCGCCGGCGAGTCCCCGCTGTTCGCCCCGTCGCTTCCCGCCGATGCGCGGCGGACAGGGAGCAGCAGGCTCAGCAGGAGCACCCCCAACAGCGCCCCGTACCCCGTGGCGATCCAGGGGTTGGTCCAGATGGGGCAGCTACCGCTCGTGCAGCCGATGAGCCGCCAGTACAGCCACCCGCCGGCTGCGCCGAGTACCAGCCCGATCAGCAACGGCCAGCGCCGGCGCAGGTTCATGGTCAGTGCGCTCATGCTTTCTTCCGTTTCCTCTCCCCGCCGGGCGGCGGTTCGAGGTGCAGCGTCCGCAGCAGCCGCCAGGAGATCTCGTGCGGCACCTCGCGCCGGGGAATCGCCTGGAAGATGCGCACGGTCTTCGTCAACGTATCCACATCCACGCAGCAGGTCGGGCAATGTTCCACGTGCTCGAGGATCTGCCTGCACTGTACGGTCGCCTCGACGTGCCCGAGCTGCACCTCGAGCACATCGCAGAGCTGCTCGAGTGTGTGGCGGCAGGGGGTGCTCCCCGGCCGGATCGTGGGGGCGTGTCCGCGGCGCTTACTCATCTGTCGTCCTGCCGACCATGTCCGCCAGCATCGCGCGCAGCTTCAGCCGCGCCCGGTGGAGGTCCGCCTTGACCGCCGATTCCGACTTGCCGGTCTCCCCGGCGATGTCCGCGACCGACAACCCCTCGAGGTCCTTGAGCACGAACGCCGTGCGCAGGGCGGGCGGCAGCATCACGATCGCCCCTTCCAGCCGCCGGCGCAGCTCCTCGTTCAGGGTCAGCTCGAGGGGGTCGCGATCGAGGGAACGGGCGATGTACGCCAGGTCCGCCTCGCCCTCTTCCTCCCTCGCCTCCTCCTCGATGGGGACGAAATGCTTGCCTTTCCGCCCCCGCATCCGCATCAGCGCGGCGTTGGTCGCGATCCGGTGGATCCAGGTCCCCAGGCGGCTCTCCCCGCGGAAATCGTCCAGCTTCTCGAACACCTTGAGGAAGGTGTCCTGGAGCACGCACTCGGCCTCCTCTTCGCGCCCGATGAGACGCAGGCCGAGGTTGTAGACGTTCCGCTGGTGACGACGGACGATCTCCGAGCGCGCCTCGAGGTCGCCCTCCACGGCGCGGCGGACCAGGTCGCGCTCCGCGGCCAGCTCGGCCTCGTGGTTCTCCTCCGGCCCGGCGCCGGACACGGCGGGAGCGTCATCGCGCACCGCTTCCGGGACTGACGCCCCGGGGAGCGTTCCCCCCGGGACTGCCGGGTCCCGAAGGACCGTGTCCGGGGGGTTCGTGTCCGGTGGCGCGGGAGCCGGGGGGTCGGTCCCGTTCGAGTTCCGCCCGGGTCCAGCCGGGTTGTTGCCGCCTGCCTTGACCATGCGGCCAAGGTAGCTCGCCCCGGTCCGCCGCCGCCAGACTACACCGCCTTCAGCAGCTCGGAAAGCACCGCCTGTTCGGGCATCATCCCCTCGACGGCGTGGGTCTCGTTGATCACCGTGCGCGGCACGCCCTGCACCTGGTACCGGATCGCGAGGTGCGGGAACTCGGTCGCCTCGACCATGTCCGCCCGGACCTTGTCCGACTCGAACGCCATCTGGTGCGCCAGGTGCACGGCGTTGGGGCAGTAGGGACAGGTCGGGGTGACGAAGACCTGCATGTGGACCTCGCCCTCGAGAGTATGCAACGCTTCGCGCGTCGCCGGCTGGAGACCGGAGTCGCCGGAGGCGAACATCAGGATATCCTCGAGCAGCGAGGCGAACTCGTAGCCCGAGGGGATGCCGAAGTAGCGGATGCCGTAGTCCGTGCCGTCCGCGTCGAGCAGGACGATGGCCGGGACCTTGTCCACGTTGTACTTCTCCGCGACCTCCTTGTCGGTCACCAGGTTGTAGACCTCGAGGGTCAGCAGGTCGTGCAGCCCGCTGAGCTCATCGAGGAGCTGATGGGTCTCGCGGCAGAACCGGCACTCCAGCTCCTGGCTGAAGAAGACGAGTTTCACCTCGCGCTCGAGGCCGGCGAGTCGTTCGCGAATCGCTTCACGGTCGCTGTCACGCAGCATGGCCATGAGAGTGTTCCTTCTTCCTGTGAATGGTTGAATCGTTCCCGGGAATCCCGCCAGGCCGATGCCCGTGTGACACGGCGATGCTCAGATGTTGCACCGGTGTCGGAACGACACGCCGCCGGGCTGATGATGCGTCAGTGCCCGTGTGACACGGCGGCGGGACGCTTACTGTTCCCACGCAGCCGGGAGTCTGTTTCACCCGGTAGGATGCACGGGGTGGTGGTAGGATGCGGGCGAAAACCACCGAGCGGCTC
>CAYOKT010000150.1:0-3085 GCA_964404605.1 uncultured bacterium | reverse complement strand
GGACTGAAGTCCCGGGCCACCCGCCCGGCCGTTTCCGCCCGGCGGACCGCCGCCGGCAGCGGCTTGTGGCAGCGTACCAGCCCCGGCAGCCCGGGTACTCCCGCCGGCGGCTTGACTCGGGTCCGGCGGCCCGGTTAGCTTCATGCCATGAAGAGCACCGCCCGGAACCCTGCCGCCGTGGACTCTCCCCTCTTCACCGCTTTCACCGAGGAGCTGGAGATCTGCGCCCATGACCTGCAGGAGTACCTGATCGACCGGCGCTACCTCGATCGTTTCAAGCCGGACTCGATGGGCGAAGCGGTCACTCTCTACGTGCAATCCGGGGGAAAACGGCTGCGCCCGGCGATCCTCCTCTGGAGCTGCGGGGCGCTGGGCGGCGATGTCCGGACCGCGCTGCCCGCCGCCGCGGCGGTCGAGGTGTTTCACACCTGGACGCTCGTCCATGACGACATCATCGACCGTGACCTGACGCGGCGCGGCGCGGACACCGTGCACGAGCGCTTCCGCCGGATCGCGAAATCGCGCTACTCCTCGGTCCCCACCCTCGACTCCGTCCATTACGGCACCAGTGTCGCCATCCTCGCGGGCGATGCGCAGCACGGCTGGGGCATCTCGATGATGACCGAGCTGAGCCGTGAGCGCGGCGTGGACCCCGCGATCACCCTGCACCTGATCGAGGTGCTGGACAACCGAGTGCTGAACCTGCTCGTCGAAGGGGAGATCCTCGATCTCCAGTTCGCCCGGGTCCCGATCGAGCGACTCGACATCGAGACCATCGAGGGGATGCTGTGGAAGAAGACCGGGGTGCTGTACCGCTTCTGCGCGGAGGCGGGCGCGATGATCGGCCTCGGGCGCCCCGAGGAGGAGCATCCGCAAGTCCGTGCGCTGGCCGAGTTCTCCAGCCGTTGCGGGATCGCCTTCCAGTTGCAGGACGACATCCTCGGCGTGCTCGGGGATCCCAAGCGGCTCGGCAAACCGGTGGGCAGCGACATCCGCGAGGGAAAGCGGACCACGGTGGTCCGGTATGCCTACACCGACGCCACTCCGGCCGAGCGCGAGCTGCTTGGCCGCACCCTGGGCCGCTCGGACGCCGGCGAGGAGGAGATCGCGGAGGTCGTCGAGATCCTCACCCGCCGCGGGGGAGTGGAAAAAACCCGCAGGCGGGCGCAGCAGCACATCGAAGAGGCGCTGCCCTACCTCGAGGAACTCCCTCCCAGCCGGTGGCGCGATCTCCTGCGGACCTGGGGGGAATACATGATCGAACGAAGCCTCTGACCCGTTTGCGGGTGGTCAGCCCGCCCCCGGCGGACCACCCCCCCGGGCCGCGGAGCCCGGGCAGCCCACAGTTCATGCCCACCCAGTCACTCGGCTTCGAGATCGCCGACCTCATCATCCCAGATCGGCGCATCATCCACGTTGGGCGCGACCTCTTCGCGCCAGAAGCGGGCGAGACGCGGCTCGAGGCGTTCGACCTCCTCGGCGGCGCGCCTGATCTCCGCGATCACCCCCTCGCTTTTCACCATCCGGTCACGGAGGACAGAAAGCACCAGCGCCGTCAATCCGACTCCAACCAAGCCGGCGAGAACGGCGAGTAGCAGTTCTCCTCGCGGCAACTCCAGCGGCAGAAGCGGGAGCAGCCGCGGTGCGGCCAGGTAGGCGCCGTACCCCGCCGCCAGAGCGGCGACGGGGAGAAAAACGGCCTGGAGAATTCCGAAACGCCGTTTCACCTTCCGGTTGTGTTCTCGGATCCGCTCGCGGGTCCGCACCCCCCGGCGGATGAGGGTCCGGCGCACCAGGTCGAGGATCTCCGGGAACACGCCCTTGAAGAACCCGACGACCCCCACCCTGTACCCCGAGTAGCACCCCTCGCGCGCCATGGCGATGTTGATTCGCGCGATGCGCATTTCGCGCTCCAGGTCCTTCGAGTCGCGCTCCAGCGAATACTTCTCCACCGGTTCGATCAGGGGTGTGATCAGCTCGAGGAAGAGTCGGCCGATGCGACGGAAGATCTCGTTGTGCTCCTTCGCCGTCTTCTCGATCGGTTCACGCACCGGGAGGAACGCCTGGTCCACCAGCGCCATGGCGAAAAACTCCGGCCGCTTGCGCACGGCGCGGTTGAAATACTCCTGCGCCTTCGCTTCTTCCCCGAGGCAGCCGTACATCCGGGCGATGTCATAGAGCAGCGACGGATCGACATCCTTGCCGCGGGCGGCGAGCAGCAGCGTGTTCAGGGCGTTCTTGTACCGCTTCTTGCTCTCGTGGCACGACGCGAGAAAGGAGAGCGCCAGACCGCGGTAATGTTCGGGCTCCAGCGGGGTCGAGGTGTGGGCCGCCTTCTCGAAATAACGCATCGCATAGGACAGGTTCTTCTTGTACTTCAGGTAGATGAACCCCATGATCATCAGGAGGGGATAATGCCCACGGTTCGCCTCGACCAGTTTCAGCAGGTCCTGGAACCCGGCCTCCACCTCGCCCGCCTCGACCCGCTCGCGCGCAAGAACGATCTGCCGCGCGAGGTCCGGCGAGGGGGAATTCATCAACTTCCGGAACTCCTCCGTCTGCTGCTCGAGGACCCAGCGAATGGTGAGATTGGTCAGGTACAGGGTGCCGGCCACATGGCGAAGGTCCGGGAGGGTCAACTCGCCGTCGCGGATGATCTCCACGGCGGCATGCGCCTGGTCGCGGTAACGCTTCGCCGCGCTGGTGAGCTCGGCGGCGAACTCCGGGTTGTCCTGCACCTCCCTGGATCGTTCCTGCAGGGTTTCGCTCATCACGTTCACGAAGTAGTGCAGGACGACGCGCAGCCGTTCCTCCAGCGGGGCGTCCGGGTTCACGACGGGCGGTGGGACATCGAGCCGCACATCTCCCGGGGCCGTTGCGGTGGTGCCTTCAGCCATACTGCCGCCTCGTTCGCCGTTTCACGGTCACGGATCCCTCCGGGAAGTCAATCTGCGGGGCGCGGCGGAGGAGGGCAAGCATTCCGGCGAAAAAAAGAGAATCACCGCGGGAGGACCGGACCCTTCCCATCCGGGGGAACATCCGTTGCGGAAACTCTAATGAGACCCGGTGCATCCCCCTTCGCAGA
>CAYOKT010000149.1:0-3223 GCA_964404605.1 uncultured bacterium | reverse complement strand
TGCAGCGGGCGCACCCCGATCGCCTCGATCGCGCCGAGGGCCGCCTCGGCGGCGGAGAGGGTGGTGATCAACGGAAGACCCATCCGGTAGGCGGTCTCCCCCACGATGCGCTCGTCGTAGTGCGACTCGCGCCCGAGGGGGGTGTTGATCAGCAGCCTCACCTCGCCGTTCTTCATCCGGTCGACGATGTTCGGCCGCCCCTCGTTCACCTTGTAGACCTGCTCCGACTCGACGCCGTTTTCCCGCAGGAACTCCCTCGTCCCCCGCGTGGCGAAAATGGTGAACCCGAGGGCGCGCAGCCGCTCGGCGATCGGCAGCGCCCGCCGCTTGTCGCGGTCGTGCACCGAGAGGAACACGCCGCCCTCGCCGGGCGGCGGCAGGTAGGTGCCGGCGGCGTAGAGCGCCTTGGAGTAGGCTTCGCTGAAACTCGCCCCGATGCCCATCACCTCGCCGGTGGAGCGCATCTCCGGCCCGAGGAACGGGTTGATCCCCTCGAAGCGGCTGAAGGGGAAGACCACCTCCTTCACCGCATGATGGCCGGGGACCAGCCGCTCCTCAACCCCCTGCTCGCGCAGGCTGCGGCCGATCAGGCAGCGGGTGGCGACCCGGGTCCAGTTGACCCCGGTGGCCTTGGAGACGAAGGGGATGGTGCGGCTGGCGCGCGGGTTCACCTCGAGCACCGCCATCATGCCGTCGCGGAAGGCGAACTGCACGTTCATCAGCCCGACGACCTCCAGCGCCCGGGCGAGGCGCCGGGTGATCTCGACCATGCGGTCCCGCTGCTCCTCGCTCAGGATGAAGGGCGGGAGCACGCAGGCGCTGTCGCCGCTGTGCACCCCCGCCTCCTCGATGTGCTGCAGGATGCCGCAGATCAGGGTCTCCTCCCCGTCCGACACCGCATCCACATCGAACTCGAAGGCGTCCTCGATGTACCGGTCGATGAGCACCGGGTGCTCGGGGCTCACCTCGCTGACCGCCTCGCGCAGGTAATGCGCCAGCCCCCCGGCGTCGTAGACGATCTCCATCGCCCGCCCGCCGAGGACGAAGCTGGGGCGGACCAGCACCGGGTAGCCGACCTGCGCGGCCACTTCCTCCGCCTCGGTGAAGTGCGATGCGATGCCGTAGGGCGGGTGCGGAATCTCCAGCGCCCGCAGCAATGCGCCGAACTGTTCCCGGTCCTCGGCCGCGGCGATGCGCCCCGGCGCTGTTCCGAGGATCGGCACCCCGTGCTCCGCCAGCGCCTCGGCGATCTTCAGCGGCGTCTGCCCGCCGAACTGCACGATCACCCCGTCCGGCTCCTCGACGCGGCAGATCTCGAGGACATCCTCGAGGGTGATCGGCTCGAAGTAGAGGCGCCCGGAGATGTCATAGTCCGTGGAGACTGTCTCCGGGTTGCAGTTGACCATCACCGAGGTGTAGCCCTCTTCCTTCAGCGCCAGGGAGGCGTGCACGCAGCAGTAGTCGAACTCGATGCCCTGCCCGATGCGGTTCGGGCCGCTCCCGAGGATGACCACCCGCGGCGCCTCGCCGCGCCGCACCTCGCCCGCCCCGTCCTCGTAGGCGGAGTAGAAGTAGGGCGTGCGCGCCTCGAACTCGGCGGCGCAGGTGTCCACCGGGAGGTACGCCGGCCGCAGCTCCTGCACCTCCCGCAGGCGGCGGATCGTCTCACCGTCCGTGCGGAGCAGCACGGCGAGCTGGACATCGGAGAAGCCCATCCGCTTCGCCTCCCGCAACAGGCCGCGGGGGACCGCCCGGCGCAGGGCGGTCAGGTCGCTGCGCCCGTGGGGCGCGGCTGCGCGGAGACGCCGCTCCACCTCGACGATCTCGGCGATCCGGTCGAGGAACCACGGGTCGATGTGCGTGGCCTCGGCGACCTCCTCCACGGAGAGCCCCAGCTTCAGCGCGTGCCGGAGGTAGAACAGGTTCTCCGCGCGGGGAACGGACAACTTGCGGCGGACGATCTCCCGCCACTCGCCGAGCAGGTGCGGGTCCACGTTGTCCGAAGCGATCACGTCCCTGCCGTCCGCCCCCAGCCCCATGCGGTCCTGTTCGAGGCTGCGGATCGCCTTCTGCAGCGCCTCCGGGAAGGTCCGGCCGATGGCCATCACCTCGCCGACGGATTTCATCTGGCTGCCGAGGGTCTGGTCCACGGCCGGGAACTTCTCGAAGGTCCAGCGGGGGATCTTGACGACGATGTAATCCAACGCCGGCTCGAAGCCGGCCGGGGTCTTCTCGGTGATCGCGTTCGGGATTTCGTCGAGATGGTAACCGAGGGCGAGCTTCGCCGCGATGCGCGCGATGGGGAACCCGGTCGCCTTCGAGGCCAGGGCCGAGGAGCGGCTCACCCGCGGGTTCATCTCGATGATCACCATCCGCCCGGTCTCCGGGTGCACCGCGAATTGGATGTTGCTCCCGCCGGTCTCCACCCCCACCACGCGGATCACCGCGAAGGCGGCGTCCCGCATCCGCTGGTACTCCTTGTCCGTCAGGGTCTGCTGCGGGGCGACGGTGATCGAGTCGCCGGTGTGGACCCCGAGGGGATCGAAGTTCTCGATGGAACAGACCACCACGCACTGGTCCGCGCTGTCGCGCATCACCTCGAGTTCGTACTCCTTCCACCCGACCAGCGCCTCCTCGACGAGGATCTCGCCCACCGGGCTGCGGGAGAGCCCCCAGCGGGCCCGCTCGAGGAACTCCTCGCGGTTGTACACCAGGCTCCCGCCGACCCCGCCGAGGGTGAAAGAGGGGCGGATGATCGCCGGCAGGCCGACCGCCGCGAGGATCTCCTCCGCCTCCTCCGGCGAACGCGCGAACCCGCCGCGGGGGATCTCGAGCCCGATGCGGTTCATCGCGGCGTGGAACTGCTCACGGTCCTCGGCGAGACGGATCGCTTCGATTCCCGCCCCGAGCAGGCGGATGCCGTGCCGTTCGAGGACGCCGGAGTCGGCCAGGGTGACCGCCAGGTTCAGCGCGGTCTGCCCCCCCATGGTGGGCAGCAGGGCATCGGGCTTCTCCCGGGCGATCACCCGCTCGAGGATGTCCGGCTCCAGCGCTTCGACATAGGTCGCATCGGCGAGGCGCGGGTCGGTCATGATCGTCGCCGGGTTGCTGTTCACCAGCACCACCCGCAGCCCCTCCTCCCTCAGGGCGCGCACCGCCTGGGTGCCGGAGTAGTCGAACTCGCAGGCCTGGCCGATGACGATCGGCCCGCTGCCGAGAACGA
>CAYOKT010000148.1:0-3455 GCA_964404605.1 uncultured bacterium | reverse complement strand
GGACTGAAGTCCCGGGCCACCCTCCCGTTGCCGGGAGGGCGGCGGAGGAGGGGTGAGGAACCCGGGGTTCGTATCTAAGAAACGGCCGTTCAGAGGCTTGAAAACAGGACGCTTCGCGCATATTTTGTCACCGTATCTTTCCAAACGGCTTACAGAATTGCGACTGTCGGAGAGCCATCCATGCCCGTATTGTTGATTGAAGCCGCCATGGTGAACCCGGTGGGCAAGGCGAAGCGCCTGAACCGGCCGGTCACACCGGACATCCTCAACGAGGAGTGGGTTCAGATCCGCAATACCGGCACCAAGCCCGTCAACCTGCGGGACATCGAACTGCTGCACTGGACCTATCCCAGCGGGGCGGGCAACGCGGTGGACAAGCTGGTGATGCGCCTGGCGGGAACCCTGGCGCCCCTGGCGGCGCTGCGCATCCATTCCGGCAAGGGCGTGCCGTGGTTCGATGCGAAGCATAACATCTACCACGGTTACATCAACCCGCGGCAGAGCTACTTCCTGTTCCAGATCTCCCGGCCGGACTGCATGATCCTCGTCACCCGCCGGAGCCGGGTCGATTACGCCCGGTACGATCCGCCGGTACCCGAAGGCAAACGACTGAAGCGGACAAAACCGCACAACGAGCACATATTGGCCGTCGGAAGCTGACCCTCAGGGCACCGGTACAATCCGCAGTTTCGCCCGGTACACGCCGTAGACCCCCTTCCCCCCCACCGTCGCGGGACGATACCGCAGCGCCCACAGGGCCTGCTCCACGGCACCCTCGAAGCCGTACCCCTCCGGGACGGCTGCTCCGACCTCGACAGAGACCGGCACACCCTGCGGCGCGACGACAACTGTGACCGGGAGGTCGGCGCCGATGGCGCGGATCAGGGCTTCTGGCGGGTAGGTTTTCCTCTCGCGCAGGTAACGGGAGACCGCGACTGCTCCCCCTTCCGGCCCGGGAGGGCGGTAGTCCGGCGGCAGCGTCTCGGCGATCGCATCATAAATCCACCGGTCGGGGAACAGGCGGCGCAGCAGCGCGATGCCGTCGTCCGCCGCCAGGATCTCACCGGCCTCGCCGGTGAAGGGATCGACGATCCGTCCGCGCGGGCGCGGACCCCCCTCTCCGCACCCCCATTCGACGAGAAGGACCCGGTCGGCCCCGGTCACGTTCCCCCAGTTGAGGGCCTCATCGACGGCCAGGGCATCGAAGGAGAGAGTATCACCCTGCCACAGGGCGAGAAGCTCCCCGGCGGGCACGGCGGCCGCACCGGCCACCGCGAGGTCGACCGCGCTGAGCAGCTCCCCCCAGCGGGTGTCCAGAGACGGCGCCGGGCACCCCTCTTCGACGGCCGCCGGGGGGAGCACCAGCAACCGCTCCTCGAGCGCCCCGGCGGGACGAGGGGTGAGAAGCAGCAGGAGAACCGCGAGGAGCAGCGCGGACGATTCCACCGCACCCCTCATCCACCGGCTGAGACATCGCGAGGGCGCCCCTCGGGACCCCCTCGCCGCCATGGTTGCATCCGGCTTGCGCCGCATGGTATCACCGCCCGGTCTGCCAGCGTGGATCGCGTTTCTCGAGGAAGGACTCCATCCCCTCCTGTCCCTCCTCCCCTTCCCGGAGCCGGGTAATGAGCCGGGTGGTCCATTCGCTCACGTCCTGCAGCGGCTCTTCACCGCTTCGATGGATCAGCTCCTTGCAGGCGGCCAGCGCCTCCGGCCCGCCGAGGGAGACCGCCGTGGCGATGCCATGCACCACCTGATCGAGATCGCCCTGCACCGCCACGTGGTGCACCAGCCCGATGCGCTGCGCCTCCTCGGCGTTGAACCGTTCGCCGGTGAGCATGTAGCGGCGGGCGGCGCTCTCGCCGATCTTGCGGACCACGTAGGGACCGATCACCGCGGGCACCAGGCCGAGGCGGACTTCGCTGAAGGCGAAGAACGCGCCGCGGACGGCGACGGCGATGTCGCACGCCGCGACAAGACCGACCCCGCCGCCGACCGCGGGGCCGTTGACCCGGGCGATCACCGGCTTCGGATGCGTGTAGATCAGCTCGAGAAGGTCGGACAGGCGGTGGGCGTCCGCGAGGTTCTCCTCCTCGCCCGCCACCTTGATCTCGTGCATGTACTCCAGGTCCGCCCCGGCGCTGAACGCCGGCCCCTCGCCCGTGAGCACGATGCTGCGGCAGGAGTGGTCCACCAGCCGCCGGAAGGCCCGGGTCAGGTCGCCGATCATCCCGCGGTTGAAGGCGTTCCGCCGATCCGGACGGTTGAGGATGATGTGAGCGCTGGAATCGAGAATGTGCAGCTTGACCGTGTCGAAGTCCATGAGAGCGTCCCGGTATTCTCCTCCCCGCGAACCCCCGTCGCGGGCGCCGCTCCTTCGAGCCATGCGGCCACGTGAACCCGCCGGGCGGCTACTCCCCCTGGAAAGTCGGTATGTAGACGACAACCCTGAGAGCGACAGCGACCCCGCCGCCGTCGAAACTCCGGTTCTCCGATCCGCCGACCGTATCCCAGAAGCTGGGGTCGGGGGTGGGAAGCCGGCCGGTCAGCGCCCCCCCGTAGTGACTTTCCCAGGTGGTGTTGTTGTTGAAATCCGCCTCGTTGATCGAGTATTCAATTTCCAGACCGAGGGAGAAGCCGGGCAAGAGGGTGTACTCCGCCCCGGCGAAGGGGGCGAAATGGAAACCCGTTCCGTTGAAACGGTCGAACACCCCCTGGTAACCGCGATCCACCGTCACGCTCACGAGGCCCAACCCAGCTCCGACCGGGAAGGCGAACTTGCCCTGCCGGGGGACAACATAGAACCGCACTTGCGCTTCCATCGAGCTGAAGTAGAACCGTCGCGCGGTGTCCTGGTAGATATGAGACCGCTCGATGGAGCCGCGGCGAAGCATCACTTCCGCGCCGAGGTACGCTGCGCGCACGCCTAAACCGCCGCCGAAGCTGATCAGCGCATCGCTGAACACCTGGGAATAGGCATCGTCCGACGGCTGGTGATTCCCCATGTAGCCCACGAAATAGGGATGCGGCGCCCATCCATCCTCGCCGGGATCCTCCAGTTCGGCCCGGAAGATGGTCTCGCTCCACTCCTGCGCGGAAAGGGGAACAGGCAGAACAAACAACACGGCGAGGAGGGATCCGGCAGCGAGAATCGCCGCCTTCCCGGCAGACGGAGCCCTTGGAAAGCGAAACCGTACAAGTGGCATGTTCATTCGCGCCTCCGTGCTTTCTGCATCAGGCTCCTGGTGAACCGGTCCACTGGTGCAATATACGCGCGGTGGTGGCTGATCCCCAATCACCACGCCCTTTCGGCGAAAGTCATCGTGCAGCGGACCGGGCGGGCAGACAGCCGGGCAGCCGGACCACCGTGACGGGACCGGAGGAGTGCAGGAAGCGCGACCGGGCACTCCGCCGCGCGGCCCCGGCTTCACAGGCGCAGGACGCGCTCGCGGATG
>CAYOKT010000147.1:0-3643 GCA_964404605.1 uncultured bacterium | reverse complement strand
CCCGCCTCGCGCCCACCGGCTCCACGGTCGTACCTTGTTCTCAAACCGGGATCACCACGCCGATCGACCATCGGTGCGCCCGGCCGGTCCCTTCCCCGCCCGCACCGCTCCCATCATCGCGGACCGGCCCCGTACCGAACGGATAAGATAGCGGAATGTCGCAATAAACCGGGGGGTGGAAAAATGAATGTTCCTTTCGGCGGGATCATCCACATCGAGCTGTTCGCGCGGGAGCTCGAGGAGAGCGCCCGGTTCTACCGCGCGTTGTTCGGCTGGACGACGGAGCCGCATGACGCCGGGTACCTGTTCTGGAAAGCGCCTGGCGGGCTGAGCGGCGGGTTCACCACCGCGGGCGCGCCGGTGACCAACCCGGCGGCGACCTTCTACATCCGTGTTGATGACATCGAAGAGATGCTTGAGAAGATCGTCGAGCACGGGGGCGTGGTCATCCGGGAAAAAACCGCCATCGGCGGCGGGCACGGGGTCTACGCCCTGTTCCGCGACCCGGCTGGCAACAATATCGGCCTGCAGGCGAACGCCTGAGGGCGGGGGACACACCAAGCTCCCCAAGTGGACCGGTTCACCTGAATCGATCCACTACTACCCCTTCAGGGCGTGGCGGAGCAGCGCCTGCACATCCGCCTCCTCGCCCGCCTCCTTCGCCGCCTTCGCGGCGAGCTTTTCCGCCTGGGCCGGGTTGTACCCCAGTGTGATCAGCGCGGCGATGGTCTCCGGGATCGCCCCCTCCTCCTCGGCGTAGACCGCGGCCGCGCCCCCCGCCTCGGGCGGTTGCGCCTTGAAGGCGTCCCGCAGATCCACCATGAGCCGCTCAGCCAGCTTCCGCCCGACACCGGGCGCGGCGGTGAGCCGTTTCCAGTCCCCCGCCCGCACGGCCGCGCCGAGGGCGCTGACGGTCAATGCGCTGAGCAGCGCCTGGGCCACCCGCGGCCCCACGCCGCTGACCGCGGTGAGCCGGCGGAACGCCCACCGCTCCTCCCGCGTGGCGAACCCGAACAGTTGCAGGATGTCCTCGCGGACATGGAGGTGGGTGTAGAGCTTCGCCCGCCCCTCCCCCGGCAGCGCCTCGTAAGTTTGCAGGCTGATGGAGATGTGGAAACCGATCCCGCCGACATCCATCACGGCGTGGGTCGGCTCCCGTTCGATCAGCTCCCCCTCGATACGGTCGATCATCGTCCCGCTCCCCGGTGCATGTGGCAGAGGGCGACAGCGAGGGCATCGCTGGCATCCAGCGGCGCGGGCGGCTCCCGCAGACCGAGAAGGCGCTGGAGCATGAACTGCACCTGCTCCTTGCTCGCCGACCCGCGCCCGACCACGGCCATCTTGATCGCACGCGGGGAGTAGCTCGCCAGCGGCACCTCCTCGCGCGCGGCGGCGAGGAGCAGAACCCCCCGCGCCTGGCCCAGCGCCAGCGCGCTCGAAACGCTCTTCCCGACGAAGGGGTCCTCCACCGCCACCGCGGCCGGCCGGAAGCGGCGGATCAGTTCCCGCGCCTGCGTATAGATCACCTCGAGACGTTTCTCCAGCGGCGCGCCGCGCGGCGGTCGGATCACGCCGCAGCCCGCCATCGCCGGCTTACGCCCCGGCGTCACCGCGCCCCATCCCGTCGCCTGCGTCCCCGGATCGAACCCCAGGATGGACCCTGCTCCGGCGGCGGGCGCCGCTTCGCCTTCACGAGCCGCACCACGTTTACCGGCCGCCCCGCGTCCATGCGCCGCCGTCCCGCTCCTTGCTTTCGCCGTCGCCATGGCGCCAATATAGGACTTCGACGGGTACCCGGTCACGGGAAACGGGGTCCTGCAACAAGCCCGACGCAACCCGTGGAACAGGCTGGGCGGTATCGTGCAGCCGAGTGGCGAACTCCCCTGCTCGCGGCCGCCGGGTTGGCCGGGGCGTTCGGAGAGGTTAACTTTCGCAGCGCGGCGCCGCGAGTGCCGCCGCGGACCGGGCCGGACCCTCATCCGGCCGAACAGGCTTTGACACACCCATACGAGGTACTCCATGCGACCGATCCTGACCCCTGAACAGATGCGCGAGCTGGACCGGCGGACCATCGAGGAACTCGGGATGCCGGGCATGGTGCTGATGGAACTCGCCGCCCGGGGGGTGATGCTCGAGGTCGAAGCGATTCTCGGCGGCCGCCCGGCGGGCGCCCGGGTGCTGGTCTTCTGCGGTCCGGGCAACAACGGCGGGGACGGCTTCGCGGTGGCCCGGAGGCTGCTCAACCTGCGCGCCGAACCCACCGTCTACCTCTTCGCCGAGCGCGGCCGCCTGCGCGGGGATGCGAAGAGCAACTGCGAAATCTTCGAGCGGCTCGGCGGCAAGGTGGTTGAGCTCACCGACCCCGCGGCGCTCGAAGACCTGCCACCCGCCGAAATCCTCGTGGATGCCCTCCTCGGCACCGGGCTGCGCGGGGGCGCGGAGGGCCTCCTCGCCGCGGGCATCGAGGCGATCAACCGCCATCCCGCGCCGGTCGTCGCGGTGGACATCCCCTCCGGGATCGACGGCGCCAACGGGCAGGCCGAGGGGCCGGCGGTGCGCGCGGAGATCACCGCCACCTTCGGCGAGGTCAAGGCGGGGCACATCCTCTCGCCCGGCCTCGAGCACGCCGGCCGGATCAGCCGCGTGGACATCCAGATCCCGCCGAAATTCGTCGAGGAGCTTGAAGTCGGGCTGTTCCTCATCGAGCCGGACGACGTGTACGATATGCTCCCGGTGCGCCCGCTGGACGCCCACAAGGGGGATGCCGGGAAGGTGCTCCTCGTCGCGGGCTCGGTGGGGATGACCGGCGCGGCGGACCTGGCGGCGCGGGCCTGCCTGCGCAGCGGCTCCGGGCTGGTCAAGGTGGCGACTTCGCTGAATGCGCAGCCGATCCTCGCGGGGCGCACCTCCGAGGTGATGACCATCCCCGTGGCGGCGACGGAGAACGGCACCATCGCCCCCGAGGCCGAGACGACCATCGACGAGGCGCGCAAATGGGCGGATGTCGAGGTCATCGGCCCCGGCCTCTCCCTGAACCCGGAGACCGTCGAGTGGTTCCGCGGGCACATCGACGACCTGCCGCTGCCGACGGTGATCGACGCCGACGGCTTGAACGCCCTCGCGCAGATGCCGGAGAAGCTGGCCTCCCTCGGGGAGAAGGTGGTCCTCACTCCGCACATCGGCGAGTTCGCCCGCCTGACCGGCCTGCCCGCCGGGGAGATCGACGCCGACCGGGTCGGGACGGTCCGGAAGTACGCCGCGGAGTGGGGGGTGACCCTGCTCCTGAAGGGCGTGCCGACCCTCGTCGCCGGGCCGAAGGGGCCGGTGTACGCCGTGCTCGCAGGCAACCCCGGGATGGCCTCCGCCGGGATGGGCGATGTGCTCACCGGGGTGATCGCCGGGCTGCTCGGGCAGGGGCTGGGGCCTGTCGAGGCGGCGGTGGCCGGGACCACGATTCACGGCCTCGCGGGCGACCTCGCCTCCCAGGAACTCGGCGCGACGGGGATCGTCGCCGGGGACGTGATCGAACGGCTGCCCCTGGCGCAGGATATCGTCGCCGGGCGCGCCCCCTGGCCCGGCGCGGAGAGCGACTGCGACTGCGAGCACGAGCACGGCGGCGGCGAGGACTGCGACTGCCGTTGAC
>CAYOKT010000146.1:0-3654 GCA_964404605.1 uncultured bacterium | reverse complement strand
CATAAGGGTTTACGCGTAGTATTGGTGAAAGTCCAACGGTAATGGCAGCGTGAACACGGGGTCGGTGCTCCCTCCCGTACGGGCAGCGGAGCGCCGGGGGTAGCCCCGCGTTCTTCGCACCCGAGGCGGCCGGTCTGTCCCTCCCTACGGACCGGCCGCCGTTCTTTCCGCCTGCGGAGAAGAGGGCGCGAGTGAAAAACGAACGCTCCCGGGTCGCCTATAGCGCGCCTGCAGGATCCAGAAGCTCCTTCCCCGAGACGAGCACCACCCTCTCCCCGGCAGCCCGCCGTCTCAGCGCAGGAGTGAAACCGGAAGAACCGAACAGGACAAGCCGGGCGTTCTCTCGTATCGAATCAGGCAGGTAATGCAGATTCCGTTTCAGCTTCTCGAGGACATTGACACCGACGGGTGATCTCCACCATTTGCATTCACCAACCAGAAAACGGAAAACATCCCGGTCGGCGGCCTCCGCAACAAGGTCGAAATCGTACTCCCTGCCCCATAGTCTGCCGACCCGGCGGACCGGGTCGCCGAATCGCTCCATCCATCGACCGGCGACAAACCGGCGACAGACCTCCTCGAAGATTCCACCGAGATGGGTGTCCAGGTAGGGTTCAACAAGGTCTTTAAACGCGGTCCGCCCCTGCCACGACTGAATCAGGCTCTGTTGAGGAAGAACGAAACGGCACCAGAAGGCGACGAAGGGATCATCAATCCGATAGATTCCTCTCTTGCTCTTGTCCGGACGGGTTTCCGTAAATAGCACCTCCCGACGAACCAGCCCCAACTCCTGGAGCGTTCCCAGGTATGGGGTCAGACTGGTCGGTGTCATCTTGCTCCTTGCCGCGATTTCTGTCAATCTCGTCGCTCCCGCTGCAATGGCGGTCAGGAGACTCAAATAGGTGGCGACATGATCCAGTTCCATCCTGAGCAGGAACGGGACCTCTTCGAACAGGAACCCCTGGGGGCGAAACGCCTCGCGAAGAAGATTCACGCGCCAGGATTTTCCGGGATCGAACCGTTCAAGATAACCGGGGATCCCGCCGAGAAGCCCGAACGCGGTCAGTCGGTCACGGGTACTCCAACCGGGGAAAAATCGCGAAACCGCCCACGCCGGCAAGGGCCGGAGTTTAAGCTGGCCGGTCCGCCGGCCATACAAAGGCGAACGCTCGGCGAGAACCTGTTTTTCCATGAACGAGACATAGGAGCCCGACAGGACAAGAAAGATCTTCGTTCGCCGCCCGGCAGTGTCCCACCACCGCTGCAGGATCGACGGCAGCGAGGCGTTCCCTTCGCACAAGTAGGGGAACTCATCGAGGATCAACACGAGGCGCTTTCTCCGCGCGACCGAGGCGATGACCTCCAGCGCTGCGTCCCAGGAGGTAAGTTCCATGTCCTTCAAGGGAAGATCCGGCAAGGTTCGCAGGAGACTTCGCCGGAACGCCTCCCGGTTGTCCGAATCCCTGACCTGGGCGGCGGTGAAGAAAAGATGCGGTTTGTCCTCGACGAATTCCCGCAACAGGGCGGTCTTTCCCACCCGGCGCCTGCCGTAGAGAACGAAGAACTCGGGCCGCCCGGTTGCATACCGCTGCTGGAGATCCTCGAGCTCCTTTTCACGGTCGACGAACATGGCCGACCTCTCCTCCAGTTGAACCATTATTATAATTTGGATTATAATAATCTGAATTATAATAATCAACCCCTCTTCAATCCCGGCTCCACGACCGCAGGCCCCGCTCCCTCGACGGCCCCTCATCCCCTGCGGGTTTCCCTCTCCGCGCCGTATCTTCCCCGAGGTTGAACGCAACAGACCGGGGGCTCCGCGCCGATGACCGGCCCGCAGGCGCGCTCGCGCCGCACCTTCTACCTCTTTCTCCTCCTCTGCGCCATCGCCGCCGCGCAGGCGGGGTGGTGGGTCATCTTCCAGCTCCGCGAGGGGAGGCGCACCATTGACGCCCAGAACCGGATCTGGGCGCAGGAGGTCGACATGGCGCACCACTGGGCGGAGAAGCACATCTCCGACCCGGAGGAGTTCACCTCCTGGCTGGCGGAAACCCTGCCCGACCTCGAGATCGCGGAGGCGCCGGGTTCGGTCCGCGTGCGGGAGGAGGCGCGCCGCCGCCTGCGCCGCCTCGCCTCCCGGCGGGTGCGGATGTTCGCCATGGAGGGCGCCTTCTTCAGCCTGCTGCTGCTCGCAGGGATCGGGTTCATGGTCTGGACGCTGCACCGGGAGCGGGAGCTGGAGCTGCACCAGGCCGGTTTCCTCGCCGCGACCAGCCACGAGCTGAAGACGCCGATCACCTCGCTGCGCCTCTATGTCGACACCCTCGCCGGGCGGTCACTCCCGGACGAGCAGCGCGCGAAGCTGCTGGAGAACATGGCCGAGGACCTGGTGCGGCTCGATGACCTGATCGAGCGGCTGTTGCTGGCGCAGGAGATGCTCCGCGGGCGCGGCTCCCCGGCGACGGAGGTCTTCGACCTGGCCGAGGAGACACGGAAGGCGGCCGACTCCCTCGCCTCGACCCTCGCGCTGGGCCGGTACACGCTCGAGGCGGACCTCGAGGAGGGGCTCCATGCCCGGATTCACCCGGAACGGTGGCACCTGCTGGTGAAGAACCTCCTCGAGAACGCGCGCAAATACTCCCCGCCCGGCTCGCGGATCGAACTGCGCCTGCGGCGGGAGGGGAATCATGCCCGCCTCGAGGTGCGGGACGAGGGGTCCGGGTTCCCGCCGGAGGAGCGGGAACGCATCTTCCAGCGTTTCTACCGCATCGGCAGCGAGGACACGCGCCGCAGCCGCGGCACCGGCCTCGGGCTGTACCTCGTGCGGGAGATCGCCGGCGCCTTCGGCGGGCGGGTCCGGGCCCACAGCGACGGGCCGGGGAAGGGCGCCCTCTTCACCGTCGAGCTGCCCCTGGTAGACCGGATCGCCTGAATCGATCCGCTTGCACGACAGGCGTAAGATGGCTGAGCGCATCCTGATCGTCGAGGACGAGGAGCACATCGCCCACGGCCTGAAGCTGAACCTCGAGGCCGAAGGCTTCATGACGGCCATCGCCCGCGAGGGAAACGAGGCGATCGAGGCGATCCTGGAGGACGAGCCGGACCTGGTCCTGCTCGATGTGATGCTCCCCGGGGCCAGCGGCTTCGAGGTCTGCGACCGTGTGCGCGCCGCCGGGTCGCGCGTGCCGATCCTCTTCCTCACCGCGCGCACCGCCGAGGACGACCGCGTCCGCGGCCTGCAGCTCGGAGGGGACGACTACCTGACCAAGCCCTTCAGCGTGCGCGAGGTGATCACCCGCATCCGGGCGATGCTCCGGCGGCAGCGGTGGTACCTGCGCTCCCCCGCCGCCGGGGAGGTGTTCGCGTTCGGGCCGAACCGGGTGGACTTCCGCCGCTACACCGCCGAGACCCGCCATGGGACGGTGACCCTGACGCAGAAGGAGTGCATGCTGCTCAAGCTGCTCATCGAGCACGAGGGCGAGGTGGTGGACCGTGACACCATCCTCGACCGGGTCTGGGGCTACGACCGCTACCCGAGCCCGCGGACCATCGACAACCTGGTCCTCCGCCTGCGCCGCCACTTCGAGGAGGACCCCCGCCGCCCGGAGTTCCTGCAGACGGTGTACGGCGTGGGCTACCGCTTCCGGGGGA
>CAYOKT010000145.1:0-3732 GCA_964404605.1 uncultured bacterium | reverse complement strand
AAACACAGGACATAATAACAAAGAAACCCTGCTGTCAGAGCCAGCAGGGCCGCACAACGGAATCATTCCCCTTGAGATCCCTCACTCGGGTCCGGGCAGGATGGTGGCGGTCTCCTTGTCGATCAGCAGCGTGTAGACGAGGGAGTTGTCCTTGGTGACAACCTGGACCTCGAAGGCCCTGTCGAGTGCGCTGACCTTGCCGACCTTCAGGCGGGGATCGCCCTGCCAGTCGACGTAGAACCGGCCGATCTCCGTCGCCTGCTTTTTCGTCAGGGGCTCCAGCAGCCTGCCGTAGGCGTCGAATTGCAACTCCGCCCAGGGACCTTGGTGCGCCATCGTCCCGTGACCGCCGCCCATCATCATCGGGTAGCCACACCCCATCATCATCGGCCCCATCATGCGGGAGCCCATCATGCCGGGACCCATCATCCCGGAGCACATCATGCCGGGCCCCATCATCCCGGAGCACATCATGCCGGGACCCATCATCCCTTGTCCCATTCCCATCATTCCCCGGTTTCCCCAACCATAGCCGCCACCACGGGCGAAGGTCGAACCGGAGATCAGGAGGAGTGCTCCCGTCAGCACCACTGCTCTGAATACGAGTAGTCGTTTCACTGTCTTGCTCCTTTGATAGAGTGGGTGGAATCGCGTCCGGTCGCTGAACCGGGTTCCTGGTTAACGCCCGTCTGCGCCGTGCGACCATCGAGTAGTCGCTGCTTTACCCCGATAGACGAGTGAAACATCCGGGAGATACGCGAGAGGCCAAGGTTATGGGCACATCTGCCGCCATTGCCGAATGACCTGGCGGGGTTCGGGGCGGCGTGAAGGTTCCATGTTTTCCCTCTGGTGCATCCACCGCCAGCGCTGGTTGCAGGTCCGGATCGCGGTATCGAAGAGAGGACGGTCTTGCGGGGGAACCTTGGGCTTCAAGGATTCAAGAACTTTCTGCTGGCGCCCGCTCAGGGACCCGAGACGGCCCATGATCGCCTCCTGCTGGTACGGGGGGATCTGTTCGATGTTGTCCAATGCCGCCGCGGCTTCGCGCAGCATGGCATCCAGGACCGCTTGGTCGACCCGCCCTCGTTCAGCCGAGGACACCACCTCCTGCAGCCGTTTCTCGGAGAGCGCGATGCGGAGTTCCGCCTGCCCCCCGGGTGTGCGGACCAGGTTGAGACGGACCTGTTCGGTGATCAATTTCAGGGGATAGAGGAACTGGCCGGGAAGACTGGCTTCCGCCAGGGATACGGCGCCGTATCCCACCAGCCCGAATGACAACAGCAACACGGCCGCCCGCGCAAGCCAGACACGCGCCTTGTAGGAAGGCCGCGACACGAGCTTCATCCTGGCGGTTTCCTCGCCCAACTGGAAAAGTGTCCGGTGGACGGCCTTCTCTCGCGGCTCCACCCGGGGCAGATGTTCCAGCTCCCCGGCCAGCCTGAGAAGAGGTTCCAACTCCTCGCGATGCTCCGGGTACGAGGCGAGAACCTTTTCCCGGTCTTCTCCCCGCTTGAGCCTCGCCAGGCAATCGTCAAGGATGTCTTCTATCGCATTTCTGTCATTCATGGCGGTCATCTTCGGTGAAGAATCCCCGCAGCCCTTGCAGCGCCCGAAACTGGAGCGCTTTGACTGCGCCGGTGCTCTTGCCCAGGAATGCGGCGATCTCTTCCGTCGAATAGCCTTCGAGGAACTTCAGCGTCACCACCTGGTACTGTTCGGCTGTCAACGTCCTCATCCCACGCTGGAGGTCCCCGGCGAGCAGTCCCCTGGAAGGATCCGCCTGGGGACTGGGCATGGTGTCCGGCGATTCGATCTCTCCGATGACTCCCCTCCTCACCGCCCGGCGGCGGTAGTAGTCGGTCACCAGGTTTTCAGCGATGCGGTAGATCCACCCCCGTATCGACCCCTTCAGGTTCTTGATCGAACGGACCATCCGCAGGAAAAGCTCCGATGTGAGATCTTCGGCATCCTCTTTCCCGCCCACCCGGTAAGCGATGTAGCGATAGAGCTCCGGGTAGAGCCGTTCGCAGAGCTCCGCCAGGGCATCGGGATCATGCCTCCGGGCTCGCTCAACCAGGATGTCGAGGTGCTCGTTCATCAGGCAGATCTACTGATTAAGACGCATGACGGGTCCGAAGGGCACGAGGGGTGTCCGGGAGGTCCTCTCCCATTCCCTCTCATCATACGATCCCCCCGGACGCTTACTCACCCGGTATTTCCCTCACGGTGCGAAGCCGATGAAGGCGCTGAAGACCAGCACCCCGATGGCGAATTTCAAGCAGGTGTCGCACAGCGCCTTGCGCCGGGCGCGCAGGGTGAAGAACTCCGTCTCGCTCTCGGCCGGCGGTGCTTCCCCCGGCTGAAATCGAGCGAAAAGCTCCCGCAGGCGGGGATTGATCCTGAAGAAGATGACCCACATGATGACGACCATTCCGAACACGAAAGCCAGTTTCAGCACCACCCCGGACCAGGCGACGATGTGGAGTTGCTTGAACGCGCCGTGGAAGGCGTAATAGTTCAACGGTATCCCGATTCCCGTCAGCACCAGAACGGCAATGAACACCATGCAGTAGGGGGCGTTCCCCTGGAGGGTGTCTTCGACCACCTTGTCGAGTTCGTAGTGGAGTTTCGGACCATACTGCCCCCGTGTCAGGACCAGGTTGCGGTTGTAAAACGGCGCCGCGGCGCACCCCACCAGCGCGATGTTGTGCAGGGCGAGCAGAAGGGAGTGGATGACCTGTTCATTCATCTCCTTTTCTCCTTGTAATGTCGGAGCAGCGAGCGGGAGCTGATCCATCGCGCCCCTGCACGGGGCCGTGAGAGTGGAGATCGACCTCGAGTTCGGCCGGACTCCTTCTCCTCGACCACCGGGAGCCCGGCATCGCGCCATTCGAGCACCCCGTCCTCCAGCCGGTGCGCCTTGAATCCTTTGGCGCTGAGATACCTGACCGCCTCCCGGGCGAGGACACAGCAGGGACCGCGGCAGTAGGCAACGATCTCCTGGTCCCGGGGCAGATCGTCGAGATGGGCTTTCAGTTCTTTCAAGGGGATGGACCTGGCACAGGGCAGGTGCCCGGCCCGGTACTCGACAGCCGGCCGGACATCCAGCAGGGTGATATCGCCCCTCCCGGCGCGGTTCATGAGGTCCTCGCGGTCGACCGGCTGCAGGGTCCGGCGGTCGCCGAAATACTCCTCCTTGATCCGCTGCACTTCGGCGAGGCGCTCTTCTGCCAACCGGCGCATTCCGCGGAAGAAACGGTAAACCGCTTCATCCGCCATCCGGTAGTAGACCTTGACCCCCTGTTTGCGCGCCTCCACCAGCCGGGCGCCGCGCAGGATCTGGAGGTGACGGGAGGCGTTGCCGAGGGTGAGCTTCACCTCGCGGGCCGGCTCTTCGACCGGCCGCTCACCCTGGCACAGCAGGTCGAGCAGCTCGAGCCGCTGCGGGCTGTCGACGGCTTTTCCGCTGCGGGCGAACTGCCCGTAGAGCTGCTCTTTCACCAACCGGCCGTTTTCCCTGGGACAATTACCCCATTGATCAATGGAGTAGTATAGCAAGTTGTGTTCGTCATAACAACGGAGTGCGCCCTTTTGTCGGACACTTGTGAGGTTCTCTCGGCTGTTTCGCCTATTGCCCACGGGGGAGAGGTCCGGGCGCCGTCTCACGCCATCGTGTGCAGCACCTCGCGGATGACGCCCAGCCCCTCCTCCAGGTCCTCGCGGGTGATCGTC
>CAYOKT010000144.1:0-4008 GCA_964404605.1 uncultured bacterium | reverse complement strand
GGACTGAAGTCCCGGGCCACCCAACAGATGGCCCTGTCAATTGGCAGCCCGTTGAGTGGGCACACCCCAAGTCGTCCGCGCGCCTCAGGCCGCCGCCTGGCCCTCCGCCGCCGCGGGGGGAAGCGCCGGGACCGGTTGCCGCGCGGCGATCTCGCGCCCGTGCTCCAGCGCCCAGATCATCGCCAGGGTGCGGTAGAGCATGTGGGCGAACTTCGAGTAGGGCATGTACCACAGGAGGAAGAAGACGACCACGAGATGGATGAAATAGACCGGGTAGGCGACCGGCCCGATGCCGGTCAGCCGCAGCAGCCAGGTGAGCAGCCCGGTCACCCCGACGAAGAGCACGATCCACAGGAAGAGGCGGTCCGGGTAGCCGTCCGCGCCGACATCATCCGATTGCAGGTCGCGGCGGACGATCATCAGGGTCGTCCCGGCGAAGAGCGCCAGCCCGCTCAGCGCGCCGAGGATCTTGATCGGGTGCGGCAGGTCGATGGGGGTCTCCATGACCGGCCAGATCACGGTGAAAAACAGCGCCAGCCCGGCGGTCGCCCCCGCGCCGAGGAAGCCATAGAAGACGAGAAGATGCGCCACCTGCCGCGGGCGGTTCTGCTTACAGGTGCCGAAATGGGTGTGGGTGGCGATCTGCAGCACGGTGCGGATCAGCGCGGCGATGAACCCCGGGCCCTCCTCGCGGGCCGCCTCGTGGGTGAGACCGGTCCAGAAGCGCCATAAGCCGACACCGGCGATGAGGAAGATGAGCACATTGCCGCCGATGAAGAGCATCTCGATGTAGCCGTGCGGGATCATCCGCTGGTATTCGATCGCACCGGCGGTGAGAAAGCTGAAATCGCCCCCGGTGTGAATCATCATCAGCGCGCCGATGACGAGAATCGGGAAGAGGAAGAGCAGCGGCAGCGCCGCGGGGTTCGCCAGTGCCCGGCCCATGAAGCGGGGAAAGGTGAAGCCCGCATAGATGTAATCGCGGATCGCGGCGAGGACATCGCCCGGCCGCGCGCCGCGCGGGCAGTTGGTCGAGCAGTCGTTGCACTGGTGGCAGAGCCAGACATCCGGGTCGCGCAGCAGGCGGTCCTTCAACCCCCACTGCGCCCAGAGCATCTCCTTACGCGGGAAGGGCTTCTCCGCCGGCGACAGCTCGCAGACCGTGCTGCAGGTGGCGCACTGGTAGCACTGCTTCAGTGTTTCGCCGCCCGCCTTCTCGATGTGACGGATGAACTCGAGGTCGGGTTGGACCAGCATGCGCTCCGCCATCACTACCCCCCTTCACTCCTGCCCGGCGGGTGGGTCGGGTGGGTTCTGCGCCCTCCACCGGCCGGTTCGCGGCCCTCTTGTCGGATCGGTGCGTAACAGTACGTTCTCTTGGGAAAGATAGTGCAAATTGGGCTGCATTTCCACGGGTAAGGCTCTACAAACTCCGGAGCTTAGATCCCCTTTCCACCCGCTTGAAGAGGCCTGGTTTGCGACCATCTTCACAAGAAAAACGGCACCGCGGGAAGTCCCTCGGACGGATGGGCCGCGCCGGGATGCGGCGCCCCTCCGCCTCCATCGCCCATCCTCCGCCCGGCCGCCCCTCCACCCCGGGCGCGTCGGGCCCGGCGCCGGCCGACCTTGCCGCGCCGTGGGCCGCCGGGCTACCTTCCGCCGACCACCTGCGGGAGGCGGCGATGAACCGAAGCAAGGCACGGGGCTGGCGCGAGGACCTGCTCGAGATGTGCGAGCGGCGCTTCCTCGCCGACCCCGCCGCGGAGCCGGGCCGGATGATGGGCCACCCCGGCTTCAAGTGCGCGATCAACAACAAGTTCTTCCTCTTCTGCCATGGCGACGGCATCGCGATGAAACTCCCGCCCGGGGCGTATGACGCAGCCCTCGCCCGCGAGGATGTCATCCCCTTCGCCCCGATGGGCGAGCGGAAACCGATGTCCACCTGGGTGGTCTGGACACAACCCGACCCCGCCGGGTACGAGGCGGAGTGGGAGCTGGTCGAGGCGGCCTTCGGCTACACCGCCTCCGAGCCGCCGAACCCGAAGAAGAGACGGAAGCGCTGAGAGGCCATGCCGCGCACACCTGTCACCCTGCCGACAGACCCGCTCCCCGGCGAAATGCTGCACATTCCGCCGCCGATGCCGGACGGCCCGGTGCTGGTCTGCCGCACGGACGCCATCGGCGACCTGGTGCTGACCACGCCGTTGCTGCGCGCACTCTGCGAAACCTGGCCGGGGCTGGAGGTGGATGTCCTCGTCTCCCGACGCGCCGCGCCGGTGCTCGAGGGCTTCGGCGGACTGCGCCGCGTGCTGGTGGACCCCGGCGGACTCGCCCGGCGGGCGCGCCTGCTGCGGGAGGGGCGGTACCGGTGGGCGCTGGCCGCCCGCCCGGAACCGGGGCTCGCCCTCGCGCTGGCGCTGGCCGGGATTCCCCGGCGCATCGGCACCGGGCGGCGGGCCTGGTCCTTCCTCTTCACCCACCGTCTCTCGTTCCCGCGCAAGCACGGCGGGCGCCACGAAGCGGAGTACAACACCGCCCTCGCCGCGCCGCTCGGCTGGCGCGGCCGGGCCCCCTGGGCGGAGATCGCGGTGCATGAGGAGAACCGCGCCGCAGCGCAACGGCTGCTCCACCGGGCCGGGGCGGACCCGGAGGCGCCCTACGCGGTGGTCCACCCCGGCTCGCGCGGCTCCGCGCCCAACCTGCCCTATGCCACCTGGCGCGCCCTGCTGGAGGGGCTGGCGCCGGAGATCCCGGTGGTGCTCACCGGCACCGGGGAGGAGCTGCATCCCCTCTCGCCCCTGCCGCTGGTGTGGAGCACCACGGAGAGCGGCGCGAGACGTCCGCGGATCCTCTCCCTGGCGGGAAAGACGGACCTGCGTTCCCTGATCGGGCTGCTCGCCGGGGCGCGGGTGGTGGTCGCCTCCTCCACCGGCCCCCTGCACCTCGCCGCCGCGGCGGGCGCGCCGGTGGTCGCGCCCTACGGCCTGCGCCCGGCGGTCTCCGCCACGCGCTGGCGGCCCTGGGTGGACCCGGAGCGGGTCACCCTTCTCGAGCCGGCGCCCGGGACCTGCCCGGAGCGTTGCGACGGCCGCTGCGGCCGCGAAGGCTGCCTCGCCTCGATTCCGCCGGAGGAACTCCTCGCCGCCGCGCTGCGATGGGTGCACGACGAACCTGCGGGTGAGACGGCCCGGAACGACGGGAGAAACCTCGATGAGCGATGAACAGTCACTCCGCCGCGCGCTGACCAAGGCGGGGGCGCGCCTCGCCGCGCGCGGTCTCGTCGCCGGGAGCGAGGGCAACCTCTCCGCCCGTCTCGAAGGCGGCTCCCTCCTTCTGACCGCCTCCGGCACGCGCCTCGGCGCGCTCGGCGAAGAGAATTTCGTCCTCCTCGACCCCGCCGGAAAACCGCTGCACGGCTCACGCCGCCCCACGAGCGAAGCCGCCGCCCACCTCGCCGCTTACCGCCTGCGCCCGGACATCGGCGCGGTGGCGCACGCTCACCCGCCCCACGCGCTGGCGCTCTCCCTCGCCGGACGGGGCGGCCTGCTCCTCGGCGCGCCCCTCGCCGAGGCGGCCTACGCCTTCGGCAGCGTGCCCACCTGCCGTTACGCCGTCCCGGGAACGCCCGAAGGCGGGGAGGTCATCGCGGAGTGGATCGGCACGCGGGACGCCCTCCTGCTGGACCGTCACGGCGCCTTGACCGTGGGGAGGGACATCGAGGAGGCTGTCGACCGGATGGAGATGCTGGAGGCTGTCGCCCGGGTCCTGCTCCTCGCCGACCGGGCCGGGGGGATCCGTCCCCTGGCCGGCGGCGAGGCGGACCGCATCGCGGAGGCGGCGATCGCCGCCGGGGCGCGCGAGGAGGCGGTACACGCCTGGCGCGGGGCGGTGCCGACCACGCCCTGAACGAGCGACGCCCCCTCGCGTCGTGTAGCCCTGTCAGCTCCGATGACAGGGTTTCCCGGTTTTCAAGGGAAGTATGGTGCGTTACAGAGGATATTGCATGGA
>CAYOKT010000143.1:0-4406 GCA_964404605.1 uncultured bacterium | reverse complement strand
GCTACCACTCCAGGGGGGGTCTTTGAATACCCGGGCCGGATCAGCGTCCCCGGTGATGCGATTCATGATCGCCGGAACCGGCGGTTCCGCCCATCATCCCGCCGCCCATCATCTTGCCGCACATGGGGCGGTTGAAGCCGGCGAACAACGGCAACGGGCGCTCGCCCAGCTTGGCCAGTTGGTCGCTCGTCAGCAGCTTCTCCGCCTGCTTGCGCGCCTTCACCTGGTTCACCTGCAGGTCGGCATCGACCCCGGCGATCTGCACCATCAGGCGCTTGAGGCCGGCCGGGTCCGGCGCCCCCGCGGCCTGGAGCGCCTGCAGGTCGGACTGAAGCTCGCCCCGTTGACGGAGCAGCGGCGCCTGCCGCTTGAGGAAACCGGCGTGAAGATCGATGATCTTCCCGATCTGCTTGTCGGTCAGGCCGAGAGCCATCAGGCCGCCGAGGGGCGAGGACATGCCGGACTTCATCATCCCCATCATCCCGCCACCCATCATGCCCATCATGCCGGACCCCATCATCCCGCCGCCCATCATGCCGGGTCCCGTCATCGTCCGGGTGGTGTCCGCCTGCATCATCGCTCGCCCGCCGCCCATCATCTGGGCTTGAGACAGGGCCACGCCGCCCGCGAGCAGAACGGCGACAAGAACCATAGTTTTGCGCAACATGGTACACCTCCTAAAAGTTTCAACGTTTTTTTACCGTTTGTCCGCCTGAACATACTTTTCAGGGTTCTTCTCGAACTCCCGCTGGCAGAGAGGGCAGCACAGGTAAAAGATCTCCCCCTCGTACTCGACCTCGATGTGCGCCTTGTTTCGGTTCAGGCGCTTTCCGCAAACCGGGTCCCGCGGAGCTTTTCGCCTCCTCATTGACCTGCCTCCTCGCCTCATGAGTCCGGCCCCGCATCGCACAGGGTCACCGGGTGAAACCGGCAAACCACCATTCAGCCCCGATGCCCCGATGCCTTCCGGTCCAGCATCTTCCCGGGGTTCGAGCAGCAGGGGCTCGCGGGAGCCGTGAAATTGTCGCGTTCGTTCTCTTCCGTGAAGTGGACCATCGCCCACTTGACCGCGCCCAGCAGACTCGACTTCCCCGCGGCATTCGATGACCTCAAGACACGCTGGATCTCTTTCGCGTTCGTCTTCAGCAAGTCGTACTCGACCCGGATGATCTCCTGTTCTTCCTCGAGCCGGAGGTTGATGACACCCGGCAGCTCCTCCAACTTCCCGCGCAGTTCGGTCAAGATCCGCGGATCCTCGACCCGGCCCACGCGGAACTTTCTCGACTTCACCAAGGCGCCCATGATCCATCCTCCTCGTGCTGCCCGCCTGTCGTTCCTCACCATGGGAGAAGGCAAAGCCGGTGCCAAACACAACTTCCTGTATTCCAAGAGGTAACGTTTTACGCGCGTTCACGGCGATTGCTCATTTCTTTCAATTCCCCGCCGCGGGCAGACAAATCGTTCACCCCTCCCGCGCAGGCGCGGTGCTCCGAACGCTCACCTTTTAGAGTTTCACCGTCCCCGGAGCCGCCCTTGACTTCACGGGGGGTGTGGCGTATACTACCCGCACGTTTACTGGCAGGTAACATTCAACCCGAACGCCGACGGATAGATTATGGGGCAGACCATCTACCGCAGGGAGGACTTCCTCGCCTCCCTCGAAATGGAGGGCGGCGAGCTGGAAGCCTGGGAGAAACTCGGTCTCATCCGCCGCCAGGGCACGATCGACAGCGACACCCCCTTCTACACCGAGACCCAACGTGATCGGGCCGAACACATCCGCCGGCTGATCGATCTCGGCTATGGCCTGCCCGAGGTGCAGAAGATCCTCCGCAAGGTGGGTCTGCCCTCCGGCGACGGCGCACCCTCCCGCGGCGAGGGCGAGGAGCTGATCACGGTCGGCGAGCTGGCGAAGCGCACCGGGCTGAACCCGCGCACCCTCAAGTACTGGGAGGAGCGGGGCATCATCCGCCCGGACGGCCGGAGCGCCGGGGGGTTCCGTCTCTACGCCCGCCGCGCGGTCGCCCTCTGCGAATTGATCCGCGACCTGCAGCGCTTCGGTTACTCGCTGGATGAGATCAAGCTCGCCGCCGACCTGCTCCGCGACTTCCGCGAAATCGGCGAGGGGGTCACGGCCCTCACCCGCGCCGAGGCGGTCGCCCGGATAGAGCAGATGCGAGAGAAAATCGCCCTGCTGGAGACCCACATGCGCGAACTGCAGCAGGGGATCCGCCGCTGGGAGGAGCTGCTCCGGAAGCGCAAGCGCGAAATCCGCCAGCTCCTGGAGAAACTCGGAAACGGGCGGCAGGGGAAAACCATGCCCGCGAAAGCGGGGAAAAACGCCGCCGCGAAATCTCGCAAGGCCGCCACGAAGCCGAAACAGACCGCCCGCAAGGGTTCTCAGGGTCGTTCCTGAGCCGGTAGGCGGTCCCGATGGATCGATTCGGGTGAACCGGTCCACCACGCCGCGGCCGGCCGACCGGACCGCGCCGCGGTGAAAGAGACAGGCCGTACCCCGCGTTATCCTCACGGGCTCACAACAGCACCAGGGAGAGCAGAATGAGCACGATGCAATTCATCGAACCGCGGGCCCCGGACCTGCACATCTTCTCCGGCTTCTCCCTGCCACGGTTGGGGACGATTCTGCTGGCGACCCTCGCGCAGGCACAGGGCTGGCGCGCCTCGACCGTCATCGAGGAGCAGCACCCCCTCGACTGGGATGAGTTGCGCGCGATGGACCTGGTGGGCATCTCGACGATCACCTCCACCGCGCCGAGGGCCTATGCCATCGCCGACCGTGTGCGCGCGATGGGGGTGCCGGTGGTCATGGGCGGGCCCCATGTCACCTTCCTGCCGGAGGAGGCCCTCGAGCACGCCGACTATGTCATCCGCGGTGAGGCGGAGCCCTCCCTCGAGCCGTTCCTGAAAGCCTTCCGCGAGCACCGCGGCTGGGAGAAGGTCCCGGGCCTGAGCTACCGTTCCGGCGGGCGTATCCTGCACAACGACAGCTGCCGCGGCTGCGTGGATCTGGACGCCCTTCCCTTCCCGGATTTCTCCCTCGTCCGCGGCAAGACGCTCTCGGCGGGGGGCAAGCACATCCTCCCGGTGATGACCTCCCGCGGCTGCCCCTATGACTGCTCTTTCTGCTCGGTGACCGGGATGTTCGGGCGCCGTTACCGCTGGCGGTCGGTGGAGAATGTCATCGCCGAGCTGCGGCGGTACGACTCCCCGGGCAACTACATCTTCTTCTACGATGACAACTTCGCCGCCCGGCCGCTCCACACCCGTGACCTGCTCGAGGCGATGATCGCCGAACGCTTCCGCTTCCGCTGGTCCACGCAGGTGCGGGCCGACCTGGCGCGCGAGGAGGAGATGCTCCGCCTGATGCGCCGCGCCGGATGCCACACGGTGTTCATCGGTTTCGAATCGGTCAACCCGGACAGCCTGCGGGCGATGAACAAGCGGCAGAGCGTCGAGGATGTCCGCAACGCCGCGCGTCTCTTCCGCCGCAGCCATATCCATGTGCATGGGATGTTCGTCCTCGGGCTCGATGAGGACCACCCGCGCACGGTCCGTGAAACCGTGCGTTTCGCCCGCCGCCACCGGCTGACCTCCGCCCAGTTCCTGATCCTCACCCCCCTGCCGGGCACCCGCTGTTACGAGGAACTGAAGGCGGAGGGAAGAATCACCTTCACCGACTGGAGCCTGTATGACGCCCACCACGTGGTGTACCAGCCGAAGCATTTCTCCCTCGCGGCGCTGCAACGGGCGCAGATCCGGGCCCACAAGAAGTTCTACTCCCTCCGCGAGAGCATGAAGCGCCTGTTCCGGTTCAGTTTTCTCGATATCGGGGTCGCACACTATGCCCGCAGGCTGAACCGTCACTGGCGGCAGCGGAACCGCCTGTACCTCCGGCTGCTCGACCTGCTGAGCCCCGCTTCCGGGCAGACAGTCACCGCGGACATCCGCCTTGATGTACGTCTCGATTATCCGGGCGGGCGCCGGTAGGCGGGCCCTCCCGCTGACGGTCCGGGTGGCCCGGTCCCGGTGGGTGGCCCTGCCAGCTTCGATGGCGGGGTTTACAGGGTAGCACAGTAAGGGCACGGCACGCCGTGCCCCTACAGCAGTTCGGGAGCCGTGTCCCTGCGACGCCGACAGGGTGGCCCGGAACTTTTCGCCGGCCATAGCCGCAGGCGTAGGCAGGCAGTCCCAGGTTTCATATGAATGTCATCCTGAACTCCAGTGAAGGATCCCGAAACGAAACGGTTCATCTCCAAAGGAAACGCGGCGTTTCGAGACTCTTCTCACGTCCCGGGGAATCGGGACGTGTCAGAGTGACAAAATACGCTTTGTAAAGCACGAAGTGGGTGGCCCGGTCCCGAAAGGGTGGCCCGGGACTTCAGTCC
>CAYOKT010000142.1:0-4826 GCA_964404605.1 uncultured bacterium | reverse complement strand
GGCGGGGCTGTGGGTCGAATCGACCGGCCTGTTCAGCGCAGGAGGACAACCTTGCGGACCTCGTCCATCCGGCCGGGCACCGTGGCGCGGAGGAGGTAGATCCCGCTGGAGAGGCCGCCGGCCCGGAACGCGTAGCTGTGCGCTCCTTCGGAAACCCTGCCCTCCCTGATCACGGCCACCTCCCGCCCGAGCAGGTTCAGCAGGGTGATACGCAGGTCGGCCCGGCCGGGCAGCGTGACCGACACCCGCAGGGTGGAGTTGAACGGCGTCGGGTAGGCCGCGAGCGTGAATCCGGCCGGAAGCTGCGCCGGCTGTTCTTCAACGTCGACCTGCGGAAAGTCGCAGGTGAACCAGGCGCCCTGTTCGGTGCAGGCGATGACGTTGAAGCAATCCACCAGGTCGTTGGTGGACAGCCTGTTGATGCTCAGGCAGGGCAACCCCTCGTTCATCGGGATCAGCTCGCCGGTCTCCGGCACCAGCAGCTCGACACCTTCATAATCCAGGTAGGAGTGCCGCCAGGCGACGATGACATACCGGTCGACCACGAAGACATCGGCGAGGTCGATCGACCAGAACACCACCTCCCAGGTCACGCCGTAGTCGAGGGACTTCCACAGGCCCGAGGACCAGGAGCTGTCCGGGAAGATCCCGTACAGGACGCCCTCCTGGTCGAAGGCCATGTTGCTGATGTAGGGGGTGCCGGGCTGCGGGGGCGTCCAGCTCACCCCGTCGTCATCCGAGGTGTAGACGCCCGGGATATTCCCGGCCACCGACACCGCGAGGTGCCCGCCCCAACCCGCCATGTCGAGGCAGGGAATGTTGGTGAAATCGGCGACGGGGGTCCACCCCTGGGCCTCGTCCCACTTCAGCAGGCCCGATTGACACCCGGCATACCGGGTGCCGCCGTACCGGAAGAAGAAATTGGGTATATAACAATACTCCTCGACGGTGAACTCGTGGCTCGAGGTGTTGAACCGGTAGATGCCGTCCGAGAAGGTGCCGATCCCGAGCAGGACCAGCAGGGTGTCCGCGCTCCAGTCGGTGATGTCCCAGCAGGGCAGGCCGCTGGGGTACACCTCCCAGTCCGAGCCGCCATTCAGGCAGAGGCCCCCGGTGGTGGACAGCAGGTCCAGGTAGGGGCCCATCTCACTCGTGCGGTAGTTGGTCACATTGAGGGTGTCGGGTCCGACCGCGCTCCAGTCGGTCGCGGTGACAGGAGTGGCGAGAAGCAGGATTGTGAAAAGAGGTGCGAGAAGGGGAGCGGGGACCGCGTGCAGGAGAGCTTTCATCGTTCTTCCCCCCGGTTTCGCCCGGTGCGGAACAGGGCCGCATCAGGCGATCAATCGGCTCCTCCTATGGTTCATAGTATAGCCGCATCTCGCGAATGTCAAGGAGGCCGGAGCGTTTCCCCCTTTCGCCGTGACCGGGTGGAACTGCATCGTTCAGGGTCATTTGCGCTTGTATCGGTCCCTTTGGGCGAAAAATGTGATGTCGGCATAGTCGGCGAAGAGCTGCGCGCCGTGCACCGCGCCGGCCGGGATGAAGTAGCGGTCACCCTTGGTATAAGTGTGTTTGACCCCCTCCACGGTCAGATCGATGCGGCCTTCCAGCACGATGCCCCACTGGGCTTCGTGGGTGTGTTCGGGGACAACAACATCCTCTTCGAATTCCATGAAGAGGACCTGGTGCTCTTCGGACTGCGAGATGCAGGCGCGCGCGCCAGGCAGGGGAATGTCGGCGAGGGGAAGTGCGCGGATCGGATCGGGAAAGACACTCGGCATCGGCCTCCTCCACGAATGGTGGATTTGTACAAGTGGATCGATTCACTAATGGACCGATTTACCTGAATCGAGTCGAAAAGAAGCAATATGTTTCACCGACACCGGAAAACAGAGATTCTTCACTCGCTGGTAAAAAGCGACCAGCGGTTCAGAATGACAACCTATTACCCGTCATATCATGTGAGTTGATCCACTACCGCATGAGTACGACCTTCCGGACTTCGTTCATCCTCCCCGGCACTTCGGCGTGGATGAAGTAGATCCCGCTGGAGAGGCCGGGGGCATCGAAGATAAACCGGCGGTAACCCTTTTCTGTTCTCCCGTTCACCAGCTCGGCCACCTGCCGGCCGAGGAGGTTATACACCCGGACCCGCAGGTCGGCCGCTTCCGGCAGGCCGACAACGAGGGTCAGCGCGGGGTTGAACGGGTTCGGATAGGCCCCGGCGATGGTGAACTCTTCCGGGACCCCCGCGAAGGGGCTGCTCCCGGGCACGGCCAGGGTAACGTCGATCGTCCAGGTTTGGGCGGACATGGCGAGCAGGCCGAACCGGTCGGCGGCCTCCACCTTCCACCAGTAGAGGTTCCGTTCGAGCGAGTCGACGGCGAAGGAGTCCGCCGTCCCGGCGTCGAACGCCGCCGGATCGCTGAAGTCGGGACCGGTGGACAGCAGCAGCGTGTAGTGCAGCACATCGCCGGGGTCGGGGTCCTCCGCCGGTGCCCACCGGAAAACGACCGGGAACTCACGTTCATCCGGGAACTCCGCCCCGCTGTCCGGCACGGCCAGGTCGAAAGCCGATGGCGGCTCGGGCAGGTAGGTGGCGAACGACAACGTGTCGGACGCCCAGGTGCCCGGCGTGTTGCTGTCTGTCGCCCGGACGGTCCAGTAATAGGTGTGGTCATCGAGCAGGCCGCTGACCGTCACGGTCGTGTCGGCGAGGCTGTCGCCCACCGACCAGGCGGCCGGAAGACCGGCCAGTGTGTCCAGCCGGACATCATAGTGCGACGTGTTGTAAGGGTCCGTGTCGGTTGTCTCGCTCCAGGTCAGCACCGTATCCGGGGCCCATACCGTGTCACCGGCGGCGGGCGAAACGAGGCCGAACGGGAGCGGAGATTGGAGGACATCGAAGACCAGAACGTGCTGCTCTACACCGAGAAGGTCAAGGGCAAGACCCGCACGGTGATGCGGATGAAGATCTGCCCGCACGCCGGGCGGAAGCTGCTGGCGCAGCCTGCCGGAAGCGTGCCGGAATTTAAAGCATAATACTCGCCATATCGGGCGAAGGTACAGCGCATGAGGGTGGTCTTCCCGCAGGGTTAGAGGTGTATCACACCATGAAAAGTGAGGACGACCGGTATCCGGTCGAGGGCGGCCAGGTGAGAAGGCCGGGGCGGTCCGCCGGTACCCCTGCGGGTGATGATGCGGGCCGCGCTCCCGGGGCCTGCCGCAGTCCCTTGACTTCGCCGCCCAACAAGCTTACTTTACGTACGGTAAGTTTACTTGTTCCGGGAGAATGACCGGAAGACACATCGGGAGCGGGCCATGGGTGCGCAAGCGAGCAGGGGAGGCGAGGGGGGGACGCCGAGCCGGGCGGAGAAGGGCGAGCAGACGCGGCGCGAAATCCTCGCGGGGGCGGCCCGGGTGTTCGCCGAGAAGGGGTTTTCCGGCAGCAGCTATCGCGAGTTGGCCGAAGCCAGCGGGAACTCCAAGGCGTTGGTTTACCACCACTACGGCTCCAAGGAGAAGCTGTACGAGGCGGTGCGCGGCGATTTTCTGCGGCGGTACCTGGAGGCGCTCGAGAAACCCCTGGGTGACAGCACCGACCTGGAGGAGTTCCTCTTCGAGGGTCTGCGCAGGCGGTTCCTCTTCTACCGTGACCACCCGGATGTGCTGCGGGTGGCGACCTGGGCCTGGGTGGAGGGGATCGACCGGGAGCCCCTGGGCGCCGGGGAGATGCGGGCGAGGGTGGCTCGCCGCATGGAGGAGGCCCGCAGGCGCGGCTACCTCCGGAAGGATGTCACCATCCCGTTTCTCGCGGCGATGATCGGCGGCATGATCACCTTCTGGCTCCAGTATCGCGAGCGGTATTCGGAGGGGCTGGGGGAGGATGCCGGGGACGCCGACGAGCGTTATTTCCGGGAGATGGTGACGCTCCTGGCGAGGGGCGCGGGGACGAAGAAATTCCGTGACCTGGTTGAGCGCAGGTTCCGGGGCTTGTGAAGCGGGTGAGGTCGGTGGCTCTTCGGCTACCCTCCGAAGAAACGGGTGCGGCGGGCCATCGGGAAGGGCAGAGGAGAGATGAAGAACTACTTGTGTTCACAGTTCGGCAACCCGCGCGGGGTGGTGGGTTCGCTGGTCGGCTGGACCATGGCGGTCGAGAACCGGCGTCGTGTCCGGTGGGCGGTGTCGGTGCTGGATGCGCGCCCCACGGACACGGTGCTCGAGGTCGGTTTCGGCCCCGGGCTCGGCATCGCGCTTCTCGCGCAGCGGGTTCCGCGGGGGAACATTCATGGCATCGACTGGTCCCCGTTGATGGTCCGCCAGGCGGAGAGGCGCAACGCGCGGGCGGTCCGGGAGGGGCGAGTCCACCTGCGGGCGGGGTCGGTGATGGACCTGCCCTACGAGGATGGCATGTTCGACCTCGTCTTCGCGATCAACGTTCTGCACCATGTGCCCGACCCCCGGCGGGGGCTGGGTGAGATCCACCGGGTGTTGAAGGGAGGGGGGCGGGTGAGCATCACCGACCATCCCCGTTCCGCCAGGAACGAGGACGAGATGAAGCGCCTGGTGGACGACCTGCGGGAGCTTCTCGCCTCGGGAGGCTTCATCGATCTGAAGGTGGAGACCTGTCCGATGCGCCCCGCGCCGGTGGTCTCCGTGCTGGGAACGAAGCCGGGCGGGTAGGAGGTCAGCCGTCCGTCCGGTCGAGCGGGCTATTCAAAGGAAATCGGCGGGGTGGAGTGAGGCGGGCAGGCGGCGGAGGATGAGGGACTCGAACCCCCAAGGCCCGTCAGGGCCGGCGGCTTTCAAGGCCGCTGCCTTACCAA
>CAYOKT010000141.1:0-4912 GCA_964404605.1 uncultured bacterium | reverse complement strand
TTAGCGCGTGTCGTGCAGCAGGCTTCACCGCGCGAGGCGTCTACCCCTTGCGCCGAACCCGCTTTCCGTGCCATGCTGGTGGAGGAGCGCGGGCGTGCGCCGGCGGCGCAGGGAGGGGCCGGGTAGTCACAGCGGGAGAGGGCGATGTCGGGTGAGATTCCCCCCGGACGGACCGGCCGTCCGGACACCATCGAGATCGGCTGGTTCACCTTCGAGGGGCCGTTCGAGGACCAGGGGCAATTGCAGCGCCGTCCCGGCCTGTTCGCCGTGTTCAGCCGGGAGGGGGAGCGGGAATTCGTCATGCTGGACGTGGACGAGGCGGAGGATGTGCTCGAGGGGGCCTCCACCCACGAACGGGCGGCCTGCTGGCGGGAGAACTGCCCCGGCCGCCTCGCCTTCGCCGCCTTCTATGCCCCCGCCGCGGACGCCGGGGCGCGGCGCTCCATCGTGCGCGAAATCCGGATGCAGTATGTCGTCCCCTGCGGCCCGAAGGTCACCTCGACCGAGGGCTACTTCGACCCGGAGGAGTAGGGGTAGGGCGCGGTGGGCCGCCGAACGAGCGGCATCGCCGGCATTTCACCCCCGTGTTCCGGGGCCGCCGGTGCGCGGCGTACTTCGCTCAGGACGCGGTGAGGAAGTAGGTCCACTTGAGGCGCACCGTCCGGTCGCCGGGATGGGAGTCGCCGAAGGGGCGGAAGGGCCGGCCCTCGTCGTACACGGCGTACAGCCAGCTCCCCGGCCGCCAGTTCCAGGCGAGGAGCGTGTTGACCAGCAACTCCTCGTCCTCCTTCACGTACTGGACCGTGCTGCGCAGGGTCAGGTCCAGCACCGGCGTCCAGCGCGCGCGCAGCCGCCAGACCTGGAACACCGCCTGCCTGCCGTCCTCGATGTCACGGACGTGCCGAACCCGGTTCCAGTTCATCTCCCCGTTGAACTCCAGGTTCGGCGTCGGGCGAAACCCTATCTCGGTTGACACGTCGTTGCTGTGCCCGTCCCGGAAACGCCCCAGCCCGATGCTGACCTCTCCATACACCGGTTTACGTTTATCGGTGTTGACCCACGCCCAGGACCACTGTGTGGGATAGTACTCGGGGTTGAACTCCCCGAAGTTGTCGCTGTACGCCCCGGTTTCGCCCTCATCCTCGTCCACGTAGTTGCGGCGGTAGCGGGTGCCGACCTGGACCCCGCCGCCGAACCAGAGGTTGTTCCGGGTGCCGAAGAAGCCGTTGATGTTGCCCCCCCACTCGTCCAGGCTGCTCCCCGGCAGGGTCTCGAACCAGTAGTTCAGGTTCGGGCCGTATGCCTGCAGCGGCCCGGTTTCCGGGTATTCCCGGTACCCCAGCCAGAGGCCGGTGTTGAAAAAATTCGATGGGCCGGTCCAGCCGAGGTCGTTGATCTCGAACTCGCGCCCCCGGTAGGAACTCCAGGCACTCCCGCGGTACTTCCCATGCGCGAGGAACAGGCTGGATTGCGCCGCAATGGGTTGCGCGCCGGTGCCGCCGGTTCGGTCCACCCCGGCGAAGTTGACCCGGAAGGTGTTCTCCTCGCCCCAGCGCACGCGTGTGTCCATCGCGGCGGCGGCGGCGTGAAATTCACGGTCGCTCAGCCAGGTGGAGGTCAGCCCGATGTTGCTCTGCCGGCCGATGTTCCACAGCGTCCGCAAGGCTGCGGCGTCCTGCTCCGTGCCCTCCTCGGTGAGGTTTTTCGCGTACAGTGCACTGCCGCGCATCGGGCCCCAGGTGCCGGTCAACCGGCCGCCGTACTTCGGCTCGGTGATCCGGCGTGTGTAGAGAAGCTGGATCTGCGTGTTCTGGAACAGGTCCAGCCCCTCGAGGAAGAAGGGGCGGCGCTCCTCGAGGAAGACCGGGTAGTCGGAGAGGTTGATCACCTCCTCGTCCACGTCCACCTGCGCGAAGTCCGGCTGCAGGGTCAGGTCCACCGTCCAGGAGCCGGCGGGCACCAGCTTCAGGTCGAGACCGAGGTTGTCCCAGTTGTTTTCGGAGTTCCACGTCCCGCCCCCGGGAGCATCGAGGCGGCTGACCGCGTGGGGCAGGATCTCCATGTGCGAGGAGGGGGGGATGTTCTCCAGTCCGAGCAGGGTGCCGAACTCGTTGACCCGCGGGCCGCGGATCCGCTTGAAGGGCGGCCAGGCGCTGTTCTCATCGCGGCGAAGAATCACCCGTGAGAAACCGATGCCCCAGCCGTCCGGCCTCGCGCCGCCATGACGGAAGCTCTTGAACGGCAGCCGCATCTCGCCGCACCAGCCGCTGTCGCTGCGTGTCACCGCGGATTCCCACACACCGTCCCAGGTTCCGTCGAAATTGTCCTCGTCGGCCACGGTACCGTCGATCTGCACCCCGGCGGCGGTGAGGCCGAAGAAGTACCCCGTCCGGCGGTCGTGGAAGCTGTCGATGGCGACGAAGACGACGTCGCTCAGATTTTCGTTGTCCCGCCGCTGCACCGGGGCGGCGATGCTGTCCGGCGCGGTGTCGTGACACTCGAACCCGATGTACAGCGCCTCATCGTCATAGAGGACGTACAGCTCGGTGGGCAGGCTTACGGGCTCCCCCTCGGTGGGCGACACCTGGACGAACTCCCGCACCGGTTCGGCCCGGCGCCATTCCGGTTCGAGCACGCCGTCGATGCGAGGCGTTTTCGTGAATTGCGCGCGGACAACGTACCGTGGTGTCTCCTCTGCGAGGGCAGAGGCAGCCAACATGGCGGCGACGAGAAATGCCGCCCAACGGTGTTTCACAGTTCAGCTCCCGTAATCACGACAGAGGAGAGGAGGTGCTTGCCCAGAAATCGTGCTCCCCAGGATCGAGGGGGGATGTCCTCCGTCGCGCCCTCCAGGCCGGCTCACGTATGTGAGACAATCTAATACTCGATCCGGTTTCAGGCCGGCTCCAGAAGTCCGGATGGCTCTCCCCCCATTTCCGGCAAGGGCGGGCTGCGTTCATCGTTCCTGACCGTTCCTGAAAATGTCACCGTTCCCGCCTTCGGAAGGTCCGGTTTGCGCCTCCCCGGTCGTCTCCCGCCGCGGACCGCTTGCGCGGCAGGGCGGCGGGGGCTAACGTGCGGGAGGGCGCGATTCGCCCGGCAGAGGAGATACCAGGGAGGTTGTCGCGTGGAGATGAAACTGTCCGGCCTGTTGGATTCGCTCCAGCACACCGTCGGCCAATGGGGGCCGAAGGCCCTGCGCATCCTGCTCATCCTCCTCGCCGCCTACGTGTCCTGGCGGTTGCTCGCCGCGCTCGCCGCCCGGGTGGCGCAGAGGGCGGAGGCCGCCGGAGCGGGAGGATCGCAGCGGATGAAGACCCTCGCCACGGTGCTCCGCAGCGCCTTCGCCGCGGGCCTGCTGGCCCTCGCCCTCACCCTGGTGCTGGGGGAGCTGGGCGTGAACATCGGTCCCCTGCTCGCCGCGGCCGGGGTCGCCGGACTGGCGATCGGCTTCGGCGCCCAGTCCCTGGTCAGGGACTTCCTCAACGGTTTCTTCTTCCTCCTCGAGGGACAGGTGCGGGTCGGCGACATCGTCGAGGCGGGGGGCAAGTCGGGGGTGGTGGAGGCGATGACCCTCCGCACCCTGACCCTGCGCGACTTCGCCGGGCGGGTGCACATCATCCCGCACGGCGAGATCAGCGCGGTGACCAACTACACCCGGGACTTCTCGCGCGCGGTGATCGAGGTGGGCGTCGCCTACCGCGAGGACGCCGAGAGGGTGCTGGACCTCCTGCGCGAGGAGGCGGCGGCGATGGCGGCCGATCCCGAGTTCGCCGGGACGATCACCGGGGAGCCGGAGGTGTTCGGGATCGACGAGTTCGGCGATTCGGCGCTGCTGTTCAAGGTACGCTTCACCACCCGCCCCGCCGGACAATGGGATGTCGGCCGCGCCTTCCGCCGCCGGATCAAGGCCCGCTTCGACCGCGAGGGGATCGAAATCCCCTTCCCGCACCAGACCCTCTACTGGGGGGAGGACCGGGAGGGCACCGCGCCGCCATTGCGCGTTCTCCTCACCGGTGAGGACGGCGGACCGGCGCCGCCGCGCGGAGCCGGACCGGGAGCGACACCGGGGAGTTCCTCCACCGGAGGGCGGGCGGACCGGTGAGACCTGGCGCAATCTCCTTTCACGGCCGCACCATCGAAGGCGTGACGGTGGACTTCTGGTGGACCATCGCCGGGGACCGTGACGACAGCCGGCGCGGCGAGGCGCGTGCGCGGGCGGCGACGGCTTGGTTCGCGGAGCAGGGGCAGCCCCGCCGCGAAGAGGAGGTGAGCGCCGCCCTCGTCGAGTGGTACAAGCACTGGGAACATGAATGGCTGCGCCGCCGCCGCACGCCCGGCCCCCTCGACTGCGCCGCGCACCTGTCCGAGCGGCTCGCGGTGCCACTCGACGAAGAGCAGACGGCGGCCCTCGGACGCCGCCTGGAGGAGGTCTTCCTCGAGGCGTCGCCCGAGCCGGTGGAGGGGGCGCTCGAGGGGCTGCGGACCCTCGCCGGGCGCCTGCCGCTGGCCCTCGTCTGCGACACGGGGGTCACCGGTCCGCGGGTGCTGGACGAGTGGCTGCGCCGCCGGGGTGTTTTCGACCTGTTCAAGGCGCGCATCTACTCCCTCGATGTCGGTGTGGCGAAGCCGGCCCCGGGCATGTTTTTCACGGCCCTGGAGGCGCTCGGGGTGCCGCAGCACCGTGCGCTGCACATCGGCGACCTGGAGGCGACCGACATCCTCGGCGCGAAGAGCCTCGGCATGGCGGCGATCCGCTTCGACGGCGGCAAGGAGGAGCGCGATTGCTCCGCGTGCAGCATGGCGGACCTCGTCGTCCGCCGCTGGGAGGAGATCCCCGCCGCCCTCGGCATCGAAGCACAGGAAGAAGCGTAGACCGACCTCTTCTACTGCCCATCATAGCTGGTAATCC
>CAYOKT010000140.1:0-5114 GCA_964404605.1 uncultured bacterium | reverse complement strand
TTCGCGACAACCATCCTTCGAAGTTCAGGATCCGTCCCTGGCCCCTGAAGGCCACCGGAAGATCGAGTGGGTGGCGCGCTGGATGTCCGTGCTGAACGGCCTGCGTGACACGTTTCGAGCTGAGGGAACCTTCGAGGGGAAACGGGTCGCGATCAGCATCCACCTGGAGGCGAAAACCGCCTATCTCGCCGAGGTTATCCAGGACCTGGGCGCGGAGGTGTGGATCACGAGCAGCAACCCCGATTCCGCCAAGGACGATGTCTGCGCGGCGCTCGCCGATCATGGCATTCATGTTTTCGCCCGCAAGGGCGCGTCCCGTGAGGAATACGAGCGTTTCGTACACCAGGTGGCCGCCTGCCGCCCGCACGCCTTGATCGATGACGGCGGCGATGTCACCGAATACCTGCACCAGCACCCCGAATGGGCGGAGAACCTGGCGGGGGTGTGCGAGGAGACCACCTCCGGCGTCGCGCGACTTCGCGAGCGGGACCGCGCCGGGGTTCTTCTCTTTCCCGCCCTGGCGATCAACGACGCCCGTTCCAAGTACCTCTTCGACAACCGGTACGGCACCGGCCAGTCCGCCTGGTCCGCGATCATGCACCTGACCAACCTCAACGTGGTCGGCAAGACCGTGGTCTGCGTCGGGTTCGGCTGGGTGGGGCGGGGGGTCGCCGTCCGCGCGAGCGGGCTGGGGGCGGAGGTCATCGTCACCGAGATCGACCCCTGGAAGGCCTGGGAAGCGCGCATGGAGGGGTTTCGCGTCATGCCGCTCCGGGCGGCCGCGCCCCTCGGGGACATCTTCATCACCAACACCGGCGAGGAGCGCGTCATCCGGATGGAACACATGTCCGTGATGAAGGACGGCGCTTTCCTCGCCAACGCCGGTCATTTCGGCTACGAAATCGATGTCCCGGCGCTGGAGAAGGCGGCCGCCGGCTCACGGGTCGTCCGTGACGAAATCGAAGAGTTCAAGCTGGAGGACGGCCGGCGGCTCTACCTGCTCGCCAACGGAAACATCATCAACATCGCCGGCGGCCTCGGCCACCCGGTGGAGATCATGGACCTCTCCTTCTCCCTCCAACTCGCGAGTGTGCATTACGTGCTCTCGACGCCGGACCTCGAAAAGAGGCTGTACAACGTGCCTGTCGAGATCGACGAGATGGTGGTACGGACGAAAATGGCGCAGGAGGGCATCGAGATCGACGAGGATACAAGGAACAGGGAATAGAGCCATGCACATCCTGCAGAGCCTCTTCGGCATCGCCTCTCTGATCGGTTTCGCATGGCTTCTCTCCCGCGACCGGCGTCATGTCAGCTGGCGGGTCGTCGGCTGGGGCCTGGGGCTTCAGCTCGTTTTCGCCTTCTTCGTCTTCGTCGTGCCCGCGGGGGTGAAGTTCTTCCTGGTGGTCAACGATATCGTCAACGCGGTCCTGGACAGCGCGGGCGCGGGCACCGCGTTCGTCTTCGGGCGGCTCGCGGTCGCTCCCGGGGGCACGGACGCCGCTGGGCAGCCGTCGCTCGGGTTCATCCTGGCGACCCAGGCCCTGCCGACCATCGTCTTCTTCGCCGCCCTCGTCTCCATGCTCTACTACCTCGGCGTGATGCAGTGGCTGATCCGCGGGTTCTCCTGGCTGTTCACCCGGCTGATGCGGATCAGCGGGGCGGAATCGCTCTGCGCCTCATCGAACATCTTCGTCGGCATCGAGTCGGCGCTCGTGATCAAGCCCCACCTGAAGGGGATGACCCGTTCGGAGTTGAACACGATCCTGACCGCCGGCATGGCGACCATCGCCTCGAGCATGCTCGCGGTCTACATCATGATCCTGCGGGGGTCGTTCCCGACGATCGCGGGGCATCTCGTCTCCGCTTCCATCCTCAACGCCCCCGCGGCGATCGTCATGTCCAAGCTCCTCTTCCCGGAGGACGGCCGGCCGGAAACACTGGGTCTGCATGTGAAGCCGGTCTATGAAAAGGAGAGCAACCTCTTCGCGGCGATCATCGGCGGGGCCAATTCCGGGGTCAGGCTGTTGGTCGGCATCATCGCGCTCCTGCTCGCGTTCCTCGGGATCGTGGCGCTGGTGGACAAGATCATGGTGCTGCTCGGCGCCCCGGTGAACAACCTGTTAGGCCTCCAGGTGGACTGGTCGCTGAAGGGGTTGCTCGGGTACCTGTTCTACCCCTTCACGCTGCTGCTCGGAGTGCCGCTTTCGGAAGCCGGCGCCATCGCGAAGATCATCGGGGAGCGCGCCATCGTCACCGAGGTCACCGCGTTCCAGGACCTCGCCGCGCTGGTGGCGGCGCGACCGTCCCTCTCGCCCCGAACGATCGTGGTCACGACCTATGCCTTAACCGGCTTCGCGCATGTCGCCTCGCTGGCCATCTTTGTCGGGGGCATCTCGGCGCTGGTTCCGGAGCGGACCCGGGACCTGGCCGGCCTGGGGTTCCGCGCCCTGCTCGGCGCCACCCTTGCGACCCTGCTCACCGCGAGCATGGCCGGCCTGTTCTTCTCCGAGAGTTCCATCCTTTTCGGATAGGAGAGCGGGGGGGAGGGAACCCGCGGCCGGGGTCATGGGAGCGCCTGGCGCCGGAAGCATGGCGGCGCCCGCTGGACAAGCTTTGACAAGGGGGGCATCGGATGGGAGTCTCATCGTTCGGTCTCATGCTGCTCGCCGCGTTGTCGGGGGTCTGCCTCTCCCTGATCGGCGTCGCTTTCAAGATCGGCCAAGGCCGGGGGGTGATCCCGCTGCACATCTCCATGTGCATGGGAATCGCCGGGGCGATCGTCTTCGGTTCCCAGATGGACTGGCACAACCTGGGGGTTCTGCCGCTCTTCGTTTGGGGCATGGTGCTGCTGACCACCCTCGGCCAGCTTCTCGCGATGCACCTGGTGAAGATCTGCCTCCGGATGGGCCCCCTCTCACCGCTCTGGGCCGCGATGAACCTGACCTTTCTCCCCGTGATCCTCTACTCCGCCCTGTTCCTCTCGGAATCCATCCGGATCATGGAAATGGCGGCCATTTTCGCCGGAATCCTGACCGTGGTCTTCGCCTCGCAGACCACCGGCGGACCCTCCGCCGGGGAGGGAGAAACCGCCGCGAAACACGGGATGAAGACGAAGCTCACCTATTCCCTGTTGCTCGTTCTCGTCCTGATGGGCAACAGCCTCGTCTTCATCGTGATCAAGGACCTCGGCACCCGGACCGTCGCGCCCGGGTCGGGAGGAACGTGGCTGGCGATGTACATCGCGCCGATCTATTTCCTCATGTACGCCAGCCTTGCACTCTTCTCCGGGGCGGCGAGCTGGATGCAGAAGGCCAGGCCGGACCGTGTCCGTGACCTAGTCATGCTCGGAGCCCTGGCGGCCGCCGGGTCGATCGCCGGGCTGGTTCTGCTCAAGATCAGCATCCCGCTTCCCGCGGCGCTGGTTTTCACACTCAGCGGGGTGATGACCATCGTTTCCGGTGCTGTCGCATCGGTGGTCTTTTTCCGGGAGCCGGTCTTCTGGGCCTGGTACGGCACGGTCGGATTCGGTGTCCTCGCCGTACTGCTGGCGAACCTGGGGCCCTGGCTCTCCTGAACGCCGCTGGTGGACCGGTTCACCTGAATCGATCCACCAGGCGTGTCCGCATCGTCCGGATGCGGAAAGGGTGGCCCGGCCGGAGTGCCGTTCGTCCCTGCGCGATTCGGGTTCGGAGCGGCGGGCCGGGATGGATGGGGGTGCCCATCATGAAGCGATTTCTCCTGCTCGCGGTCGCCTGCCTCGCTCTGTCCTGCACGAACTCCACCGATCGGCCCGCGGAGCCCCGGTCCGCCGGGACGATCACCGTGGGCCTGATCGGGGATCAGACCGGGGCGAGGGACCTCGAGCACGCCTACGCCGTCCTGGACACGGCCATGACCCGCCTCGCGGAACGCCGACCGGACATCATTCTGCACGTCGGGGACATGGTCGAGTCCGTCGCCGGCATCGACTCGTTCGGGGAGTACCGTGCGAACTTCGATCATGCCGTCCGCCTGATGGGCCGCCCCGGAATCCCCTGGTATCCCGTCGTCGGCGATCATGATGTGAACCCGCCCGGCAACACGCCGCTCTCGGAAGATCACTCCCGGGAGGAGTGGTTCCGCTCGCTGCTGGTCCAGGCGGGCTACCCCGTGGAGGACCATCTCTATTACAGCCGTGACCTGGGCGGTTACCACTTCATCTTTCTCGATTGTATCGAGAACTTCCACACCGATCCGCGCTGGGGGTCCATCTTCCTGTGCAAGCTGTCCTCTTCCCAGGTCGAGTGGCTGCGCGAGGACCTCGAGGCGCACAAGGATGCGGCGGGCATCGTCGTCGTCATCCATCACCCCCAGTGGTACGTCTGGTCGAACTGGGCGGAGATTCACGACCTGTTGAAGGACTACCCGGTGGCCGCGGTGATCGCGGGTCATTATCACTACGACCAGGAGCAACCGCCTCTCGACGGCATCCGGTACTTCGTCATGGGCTCCACGGGCGGGGACATCAAGGAATGCGATGCGAACTCCGGCGGTGCGTATGAATACGGAGTGCTGAAACTGGCGGGCCGCCGCGTGCTCTCGCTGGACCTCTACGATGTCGGGACGAACGAACCCCTCGAGCTGACCCCCCGCCGCAGCATGGACCGGGTGCAGGCGCTCTCATCCATGCTGAACAACCTCTGGCGGGACGAAATGTTCTTCCGGTCCCGGGGGAGGGTCGTGAGCCGGGATGGACGCGGGGGGGAAGAGTCGACCGAGGTCGGATTCGAATCGCTCGCCAATCCGCTGGACCTCCCGATCACACTGGAACTGGTGAGTTTCACCCCGCCCCTCGCCGACCCGCGCTGGCTGCACGGCGGCGGGCAGCTCCCGGCGGCCTCACCCCTCCGGCTCCGCCCCGCGGAGAGGGTCGGTTGGGCGAATTACACCAATGTCGGGCAGTTCCGGGTCCCTCCGCCGCTGCTCGTCTTCGACCTCGAGGAGGACCTGCCGGCCCCTCCCGGGGAGATCGCCCTGACACTCAAGGCGTCGTTCGACGACACCGAGCACCGGTGGATTCGCGGCACCGTGCGTTTCCCCGTCCTGCCGCCGTCCGCCATGGGAACGCCGCC
>CAYOKT010000139.1:0-5220 GCA_964404605.1 uncultured bacterium | reverse complement strand
ACCCGGGACTGCCCGCCTACGCCTGCGGCAACGGCCGGCAAGAAGTCCCGGGCCACCCTGCAAACCCTGTCATCGAAGCTGACAGGGCCACCCGCCTTCACCCGTCGGGACTGAAGTTTCATCCACACTTCGGCGGGGCGGTCGAGCTTCATGGCCGCGGAGCGCGCCCTCAGCGGGAGAGGGCGCGCTGGGTAAAGGTGTCGGGCGGGAACTCGACACCGAAGCGGACCCCGGACAACTCGAAACGGGTCCACTTGTTCTCCACCAGGCGGCTGCGATAGATGCTGACCACGGGGAAACGGCGCCCGAAAATCGTGGACGCCTCGACCACCTCCATCTCCTTGATCGGCCGGCCGTTCAGGCCCGCGAAAACCATCTTCAGGGGCAGGCCGCTACTCTTCTCGATGACGAGGGTACGGTGGGGGTAGCTGACACTCGGGTCGTTCGATGTCAGCTCGAGGGTCACCGTGCTGTCGTTCTCCGAGATCACTTCCGCCGTGTACATCTCGCGCATCGAAGAGCTTTCGGTCATGTCCTCGTAGGAGAGGTCCCCTCCCTGCACCCCCTGCCTCAGCATATGCCCCTGGAGCATCAGGGTCCGGTCCTGGCGGGGGAAGTAGATCCAGAGCTTGTCCTCGCGCTTGAGGTAGCGGATTCCCTTGTCGCGCGGGGGTTCGGTGTACTCGAGCAGGGCGTACTTGTCGCCCGCCACCTTGGCGTTGAAGGCGAAGCGGCGTTCCGTTCCGTCGGGGTGGTGGATGGTCATCGTGGCGCTGTACTCAGCATGGAGAAGCAGCAGGTTCCGGTCGACGAAGTCCAGCCACTCCTCCGCGGTGCGGGCGGAGGCAGCCGGGAGGGCGGCGGCGAAAAGAAACGGCAGCACCAGGGCGAGAATCCACCCGTAAGGCCGGGCGGCTTCGGGATCGATGCGGGGTTCCTGTGACCTCATATCATCACCACTCCGAGATAGCAGGAGAAGAGTTCCCGGTCCTGCTCAGTGATAGGCTCTCAACGCCCTCGCCGGCTGCATCCGGCTTGCGGAACGGGCGGGGAACCAGGCCGCGAGCAGGGTGATCAGCAGTCCGAAAACAAACGCCCAAACGGCGGTGCTGACGCTGGGATGCGGGTAAATGATCGGCTTCATCGGGAAGTCCGTTCCCGCCATCGCCTTCGTAAAGTCGATCCCCGTATGTTGCAGCAGCAGCCCCACCCCGATGCCGATGATCAGTCCGACGACGATCCCCAGCAGGCCGATGACCACCGTCTCCATGACGATCATCCGGACGACGAACCCACGCTGGAACCCGAGGGCGCGAAGCGCCCCGATCTCACGGGTGCGCTCCATGACGGCCATGAGCACCGTGTTGGCCACGGTTCCGAGGGCAAGCACCATCAGCAATCCGGCGAGGATAAAGAACATCATGCGCCAAACGCCTTGGAATCTGCCCATCAACCCCACGCGATTCCAGGGAACAGCCGCCACCCCGCTGAATCCCGCCTCGTCGAGAACGCGCTGGATGCGGGCAGCGGCCTCCTCGGCGTGCTGCCGCCCCTGCCGGACCCGGCAGGCGATCTGCATCGCCCGGTTCTCCATCGCAAGCTGCTCCTGCGCGGCCGGCAACGGGACAAAGAAAGTCTTCCGATCGAGGGCCCGGATGCCGCTGCGGACCAGTCCGGTGACATGGTACAGACCGGGGCCGAGCCCGCCATAGGAAGTCATGCCGACGACGAAGAGTTCATCGCCGATCTTCAGCCCCAACTCCTTCGCGAGGATCTCGCCGAGGAGAACACCGTCGCTGCTGTCGCCCGGAACGGTGCCGGCGACGAGCATCCGGTCCAGGTTGTACAGCGTCTTTTCGCGGGAGGGCAGCACGGCGATCCCCTGCGCGGCCACCGCCCCTCCGGGCTTGTCGAGAAGTACACCGAACCGGATGCGCGGCGCGGCGACTTCCACGTCCGGCACACTCAAGATGTCCGCCAGAAGCTCGTTCAACCGTCTCAACCCCTTGTCCAGCGGCAGCGGCTGTGTACGCCCCACCCCCTCCCGGGGGAGAACCTCCACGTGCCCCGTGTTGAACTGGATATGGGTTTCGACGAGGTTGTCCTTGGCCCCGGTCAGGTAGGCATCGAAAAAGGTCATCGCAGCGACGGCGACGGCGATCGCGATCCCGGTGAGCAGGCTCCGGCGCCGCTGACGGCCGGCATTGCGCAGGGCGAGGCGGGTGAGAGTCACAGCATCCCCTCCCGCAGCGCTCTCACGACATTCCCTCTCATGGCCCGCCGCGCCGCGCCCCAGCTCGCGAGCACCGCGATGATGAGCCCGAACAGAAAGCTGGCAGCCAGGCTGAGAAAGGTCACCCGGGGGTACATCGCCTCGCGGACCGGGTAGCCGATGTCCATCCCCTCGTACATCGCGAGGCTGATCCCCTTGACCCCTAGATAGGCAACGAGCGCCCCGCCGAGAACCAGAGCAATCGCGCCGGCGATCGCCGCGAGGACCATCCCCTCTTCGAGGAAGATCCACCCGACCTGCCCGGGCGTGAAGCCCATCGCCCTCATGGCGCCGATCTCCCGGGTTCGCTCGTGCACGGCCATCACCATCGTGTTCGCCACCGCCACCCCGGCGAGGAAGGCGAAGATGGCGACCATCAGACCGTTACCGATGTACTTGGCCCGCGCGAGAGCGAGGAAATCCTCCGCCAGGTCGCGCCAGCTCCTCCAGTCAAAACCGGGCATATCCATGGCCAGTCGATCGCGCAACTTTCCGGCCTTCCGTTCATCCCGACCGAGGACCGCGATCTCCGTCGCGCCGCCCGGAAGCCGTGCCATGTCCCTCACGACCGACAGGGGCAGGTAGACGGTGACCCGGTCCACCTTCGGATGGCCGGTGGCGAGAATTCCCCGCACGGTAAGGCTGCGGGCATCATACGCGCCCGGAGCGCTGCGAACGAGCAGGGTGATCATGTCGCCCGGCTTTACCCCGGCTTCGGCGGCGAGGCTCTCGCCGAGCAGTGCGCCGGATTCACCCGGCTCGAGGGTCTTGCCCGCGACGACGGCATCCAGCGTGGAGAACACCCGCCTGTCCCGCCGGGGGTCCAACCCGACGACGGAGACGAACAACTCCCGGTCGCCGGAGATCAACTGCCCGGTCATCGTGAGCCGCACAACGGCGCTGCGGACCCCCGGGAGTCCCCTCACCTCCATCAACAGGCTGTCCGCGGAGAGGAGCACATGATCCAGCCCCGGGAAGTCCTCATCGAGGTACCCCGGGGCGAATGCCTTCACATGGGCGAGATCATAGCGGATGAGGTTGAGAATGGACTGCCGCTGAATTCCGTCCAGCGTTCCCCGCATCAGGACCAGGATGAACAACCCGAGTCCCAGCGCGATGCCCGTCAGCAGGCTTCGCCGCCGGTTACGGCGCAGGTTGCGAAACGCCAGGCGCAGGGTGGTCATCGCTCGATCACTCCATCCACGAGGTGCACGAGGGTATCCGCGCGCTCCATCAAGCGCGGGTCATGGGTGGAAAAGATGAACGCGGTTCCCGAGACGTCACGCATGGACTTCATCAGGTCGATGATCGAGGCGCCCGTTTCGCCGTCCAGGTTCGCCGTGGGCTCGTCGGCGAGCACGATGGCGGGTCGTTTGACCAGCGCCCGGGCCACCGCCACCCGCTGCATCTGCCCGCCGGAAAGCTGGGGCGGGAAGCGATCCTCGAGCCCCTCAAGGCCCACCTGCGCGAGGATGTCGAGGGCCGCCTCCCGGCGGGACACCTTCGTCATCCCGGGCAGGATCTCGAGCGGCAGCTCCACGTTCTCCCGGGCGGTGAGGACGGGGATGAGGTTGAAGTCCTGGAAGATGAAGCCGATACGTTCACGGCGGAGGCGGGTGCGCTTCTTCTCGTCAAGGGTCTCGACCTGGTGGCCGTCCACCATGATCGTTCCCCCGTCCGGTACATCGAGCCCGCCGATCAGGTTGAGAAGCGTCGTCTTCCCCGACCCTGAGGGTCCCGCGAGAGCGAAAAAAGCGCCGGGAGGGATCTGAAGAGTGACCCCCCGCAGCGCATGGACTTTCCCGTTATCGTAATCCTTGACGACGTCCTGTACGTCGACCACCGGTTTATCAGCCGCCATCTCCCTGCATTCCCCCATCTCGTTCGTCCAGCTCCCTCAGGCGGTTTTTCAGCGCTTCCTCGATGTCGAGCATCTCCCGTTCCGTGGAGACATACGATGTGGTCTCAAGGACGAGATGCTTGCTCATCTCCTCGATCGCGTGTATGGTCGAGGCGATCACCCGGCTCTGCCTCAGGACGACGCTAATCATTCTCTCGACCGCCTCGGGGTCCTCCGGGTCGGTGATCGAGGCACGCCCCTGGATCGCCGCGACGGCGTTGTTGATGTAGTGGGAAACGGTGGTCAGAAAGGCGTTCACCGCATCCCGGCGGATGTCCTCACGCTGCCGTTCGAGCAGCTCCTGCTCGAGCCTGTGCATACGCAGGGTGGTACGGACACGGGCAGCGAGTTCGCTGGGGTTGTAAGGCTTGGTGATGTAATCCACCGCCCCGAGTTCGAGGCCCTTGACACGATGCTCGACATCATCGCGCGCGGAGAGGAAAATCACCGGCAGGGTCTGTAACTCTCCGTGCTTGCGGATGCGATCGAAGACCTCGAAACCGCTGATGTCCGGCATGGTGATGTCGAGCAGCACCAGGTCCGGGTGCACTTCCTGGACCTTGCTCCAACCCTCTTCCCCGCCGCGGGCGGTCTCCGTGCGGAACCCATGCCGCTGCAGGGTCAGCGAGCTGAGATCCAGGGCGAGCGGCTCATCATCCACGATCAGAATGAGGGGGGTCTCCTCGCCGGCCGCCTCCGTCTCGCCGGCCGCTTCAGCCGCTGATTCCGTTTCACCAGCCGCTTGTGCCGCCGCTCCCGCCGCTTTGCCCGGTTTCGCTTTTTCCCCGGGAGGCGTGGAGGGTTCGCCGGTGGAGCGGTTCTCTTCCGGGTTTGCTTCGGGCGCTTTCATCCGCTGGGAACCCTGCAAATGAATCCGATCGTATTGGGCAAAGGTACGGCGGGGCGCCGGTGGGCGCAATGTCGGGTGGGTAACGGCGCGGGATGAGGCGCCGGACGTGAGGAAAGCACCAGGAGAGAAACAGCCTGCCGGGAATTTCCCCACAGGCTTTCAGGTCGGGGCGACTGGATTTGAACCAGCGACCCCCTG
>CAYOKT010000138.1:0-5249 GCA_964404605.1 uncultured bacterium | reverse complement strand
CCCCGGGGCGTTTTGTACGTTAAGGGGGCGCGCCGGAGGGGATGGTGCGACTGGTGCTGCGACGATGGCAGGAGGTAACCGTGGCGGACAAGAGAGCCGGCCCCGCTTCCGGTTCGGCGATCTTCCCACAGGCGGTGGACATGGCCGGGCGCAGGATCAGTGGGGCGGAGGCTCGTACCGAGAAACAACGGGAGCGCCTGTTGCGCTCGCCGCTGCCGAAGATGCGCGGGCGGAGTGCGAGGGAGCGGGACACCCGGGCTTCCCTTCTCGCGCCTCCCCGGTCCGAAAATATCATGCCGCCGAAACTTCCACCGCCCAGGATTCACGAAGCGAAGCTGGGGGAGCTGCGTGTCCGGGACGGCATTTTCCGCAACCCCTCCCAGGTGGGCACGGTACTTTTCGAGCAACGGCAGGTGGGGCTCGCCCCCTTCGGTATCGTGGTCGTTCTGCTGATCTTCCTCGGCGACACCTTGATGCGGCTCGTTCACCAGATCGCCCAGGGGCAGGACGCCGTCCTCTTCGCCGCCGTGCTTCTGCTGGCGACCGCCTGGGCGTTCGGCGGGTACCGTGTCCAGATGACCCCGAGCTACCTCGTGTTCGGCTTCCGCATCTATCGCAAGGCGGTGCCCCTCGAGCGGATCATCTCCGCGCAGAAGGAGAAGCTGACCTTCGGCACGTTCGGGATCCAGTATAACGGGAAGAGCTGGCTCTTCAGCGCCGGGGGGCGGGAAGCGGTGAACCTGCGGATCCGTGACGGCGGGGAGTTCATCATCGGTACGCCGGACGCGGAGACGCTCCTGCGGCAGATCGGTCCCTGGTTGCCGCACTAGTGGACCGGTTCACCTGAATCGATCCACTGTGGACCGACCGGTTGGCAGGTCGGGGTGCGGGACGAACGATGACCCCGATGGTCCTGAAAAGTTGGTTGCACCTTTCCGGCGGGTCCGTTATTTTTGCCTTCAATCGGTGACGGACATACAGGGTTCCATTGCATATGAATCGAAGGGCGGGCCGGGGCCCGGAGTATAGCCGAAAAACCAAGCGGGAGAGGGGGATACAGTCTATGGCGACACGTATCGGGATCAACGGGTTCGGCCGCATCGGGCGCCTCGTGTTCAAGGCGGCGCGTGCGTACGATGACCTTGAATTCGTAGCGATCAACGACTTGACCGACGTCGAAACGCTGGCTCACCTGCTGAAGTACGATTCCACCCACGGGCGCTACCCCGACCCGGTGACGGTGGAGGGCGACAGCATCGTGGTCGGCGGGCGGAAGGTTCGTGTCCTCGCGGAGCGCGACCCGTCCAAGCTGCCATGGGTGGAGATGGGCGTGGACATCGTGGTCGAGTCCACCGGCGTCTTCCGCAAGCGGGAGCAGGTGGCGCAGCATATCGCGGCGGGGGCGAAGAAGGTGGTGCTCACCGTTCCGGCGAAGGACGAGATCGACGCCACGATCGTGCTCGGGGTGAACGACGAGGACCTGAAGCCGGAGCACCTGATCGTCTCCAACGCTTCGTGCACGACGAACTGCCTTGCGCCGGTGGCGAAGGTGCTGCAGGACAGCTTCGGCATCCGCCGCGGCTGGATGACCACGATACATGCCTACACGAACGATCAGCACCTGCTCGACCTGCCGCACAAGGACCTGCGGCGCGCACGCAGCGCGGCGATCAACCTCGTGCCGACCACCACCGGCGCCGCAAAGGCGATCGGTAAGGTGATCCCGGCCCTCGATGGGAAGTTGGACGGCATCGCGATGCGCGCCCCGGTGCCCGATGCCGCTGTAGTCGACCTGGTCGCGGAACTCGAGGTGGATGCCACGGCCGGGGAGATCAACGCCGCGATGAAAGCCGCCTCGGAAGGGCGGATGAAGGGCATCCTCGACTACTGCGTGGACCCGATCGTTTCCACCGACGTGATCGGCAATCCCCATTCGAGCATCTTCGACTCGCTGTTGACCGCCGTGATGGGAGGCAACTTCGCGAAGGTGATCTCCTGGTACGACAACGAGTGGGGCTATTCCAACCGCGTGGTGGACCTGGTCCGCAGGCTTGTCTGAACCGGGGGATGGGATGCTGAACAAGATGACCCTCGATGACGTGGAGTTGAGGGGAAAGCGCGTCCTGATGCGGGTGGACTTCAATGTCCCGCTGGACGAGGAGTTGCGGGTCACGGACGACACGCGCATCCGGGCGGCGCTGCCCTCGATCCGCAAGGTGCTCGGGGAGGGGGGGCGGCTGGTTCTCCTCAGCCACCTCGGGCGGCCGAAGGGGAAGCCGGAGCAGAAGTACAGCCTGCTGCCCGCGGCGCACCGTCTCTCCGAGCTGCTGGAGCAGAAGGTCAGCCTCGCGCCGGACACCATCGGCCCGGAGGTGATGCTCTATGTCGAGCGGCTTGGGGAGGGCGAGGCGCTCCTCCTCGAGAACACCCGATTCCACGAGGGCGAGACGAAGAACGACCCGGAGTTCGCCCGGGCGCTTGCCCGCCTCGGGGACCTCTATGTGAATGATGCCTTCGGCAGCGCGCACCGCGCTCACGCGAGCACCGAGGGGGTGACCCATTACCTGCAGCCCGCCGTGGCCGGCTACCTGATGGCGAAGGAGCTGGACTACCTCGGCGGCGCGCTGGAATCGCCGAAGCGACCGTTCATCGCGGTACTCGGCGGCGCGAAGATCAGCGGCAAGCTCGATGTGATCGAGCACCTGCTCGGCAAGGTGGACAAGCTGCTCCTCGGCGGTGCGATGACCTACACTCTCGATGTCGCCGCCGGGATGCCGGTGGGCGACTCGCTGGTCGAGGAGGACCGCGTCGAGATGGCGCGCTCCCTGCTGGACAAGTTCGCCGGGGCGAAGGCGGAGGTGATCCTCCCCACCGATTACCTCATCGCCGACGCCTTCGCGGCGGAGGCGAACACACGGGTCGTGCGGCGGGGTGAGGTCCCGGATGGCTGGCGCGGGATGGACATCGGCCCGGAGACCCGGGAGCATTTCGCCGATGCGCTGATGGACGCGGGCACCGTGGTGTGGAACGGCCCGATGGGGGTGTTCGAGATGGAGCCGTTCGCCGCGGGGACGCGGGCGGTCGCCGAGGCGCTGGTCGAGGCGACGGCGCGGGGCGGCGTGACCGTGGTCGGCGGCGGCGACAGCTCCGCCGCGCTGCACGCGTTCGGCCTTTCGGACAAGGTGTCCCATGTCTCAACCGGCGGCGGCGCGAGCCTCGAGTTCCTCGAGGGCAAGGAGCTGCCGGGGGTGGTTGCCCTGACGGATCGCCGGGGCTGAAGCTATCTCGGGGGCGAAATGAGACGCATGCTGGTTGCGGGCAACTGGAAGATGAACCTGACCACCGAATCGGCGGCGGCGCTGGCGCGGGCGGTGGTGCAGGCCGCGGGGGAGGACGGCCCCGAGGTGCTGCTCTGCCCGTCCTATACCCTGATTCACGCGGTCCGCGAGGCGGTGCGGGGCAGCCGGGTCACGGTCGGAGCGCAGAACCTCTTCTGGGAACCGAAGGGAGCGTTCACCGGCGAGGTGTCGGCGGAGATGGTCCTCGATGCGGGGTGCAGCCATGTCATCGTCGGCCACAGCGAACGGCGGCAGTATTTCGGCGAGACCGACGCCTCCGTGCAGCGCCGCACCGCCACCGCGCTGAAGGCCGGGTTGACCCCGATCGTCTGTGTCGGTGAGACCCTCGAGGAGCGCGAGGAGGGGAGCACCGAGACGGTGATCGAGCGCCAGGTGAGCGGGGCGCTGCACGGCTTCACCGGGGAGGAGGTCGCGAAGGTGGTCATCGCCTACGAGCCGGTGTGGGCCATCGGCACGGGGCGCACCGCCACCCCGGAATCCGCCGAGGAGGTACACCGCTTGATCCGTAACTGGCTGGCCGTGAACTACGGCGAAGAGGTGGCCGAGGGGGTGCGCATCCTCTACGGCGGGTCGGTGAAGCCGGAGAACGCGGCGGTGTTGTTCGCCGAGGAGGACATCGACGGCGGGCTGGTCGGCGGCGCCAGCCTGGACGCCGAATCCTTCGCCAGGATCATCGCCGCGGCGGGGTAGAGCCCTCATTTTTCCGGCCCTTGCACGGACCGGGAGGCGCCTCTATATTCCGGCCCGGGACACGAAGGAAGGGTTATGCTGTACGCTTTTTTGCTGGTCATTCACCTGATCGTCTCCGTGCTCCTCGTCGTCGCCATCCTGATGCAGCGCGCGAAGGGCGGAGGGCTCGCCGGGATCGCCGGCGGGGCGGCTTCATCGGCCTATCTCGGCGGACGCGAGGCGGCGACCCTGCTGCACAAGGGAACCGTGATCCTCGCCCTGGTCTTCGGGATCAACTGCATGCTGCTGGGGGTCCTCTCCAAGGGGCAGAGCACGCCGCGCTCGGTGACCCAGGAAGCGATGCAGAGCGAGCCCTACCCGCTCGACTTTCTCGGCGGCGGGCAGGGGGAGCCGGCGGGAGCGGCCGGAGAACAGGCCCCCGCGACCGGGGGAGCGACCGGCGGGTAAACGCCCGCGGAGGCGGGAAAGCGAACATTCCTTCCTCGGTGTGAATGGCAGACTGGTGGTCAGGGATTCCCGGACCGGTGCGGGCCGGGCGCGCCCGGCCCGTGTGTTACTGCCGGAGTGGTGGAACTGGTAGACACGCAGTGTTGAGGGCGCTGTGTCCTATTGGGCGTGCCGGTTCGAGTCCGGCCTCCGGCACAGGCGGCGCGAAGCAGACGCTTCGCGCCGTTCGCGTTTAAGGATGAGGCTTGTGCGGGGAAAATGTCCTGATCTTGCCGGTTCGTTTTTCGAAACGTCGAAAACCCGCCTATATTGCACGAAGGAGTCGGATTCCCCCCGCAGAGTCCGCGATCAACGGTTCGCCAGGGTGGGGGATACCATGACTGTTCACCCCGAAATGGTTCAGCCGGCGCGGTTGAACCGTCCGGCGCTTCTTTGTCCCCCGTCTCGTCAATGGTTCACCCGGACTGCAGGTCTTGCCCTGTCTTTCCTCCTGTTGGCTTTTCCCGTGGTTGTGAACGCCGCGGTTCTGCGTGTTCCCGAGGATTTTCCAACGATCGTCTCCGCGGTGGCCGCCTCGGGGGAGCATGACACGGTCCTCGTCGCCGAGGGGGAGTATAACGACAGCGTATACGTCGTCAACCCGTACCTGACCATCGCCAGCCATTTCATCCTCGACGGGGACACCAGCCACATTTCGAGGACGCGATGGATTCGTGAAGGCGGCCGCGCACTCCGGGCGATCGGCCGGCGGAG
>CAYOKT010000137.1:0-5292 GCA_964404605.1 uncultured bacterium | reverse complement strand
TTCCACCCCGGCGGGCGCGGGGACCGGGACGCTCAACCCAAGCGAGGAGTGACACCATGTTGGGATTTCTCTTTCCCCGTCGAAAGGCGGCCGCCCGGGCGGATGGTTCCGATGCTCCGCCGGCCGCGGCGCCGCTGCGCGGCCGCCTCGTCTCGCCCACCGACCTGCGGCGTCTCCGCTCGCCGTTGTCGGCGGCGATCGAGATGGACGGCTTCCGCTTCACCGGGCTCAACCGCGGGGACTTCTACCGTTACCTGCGCGATCACATCCCCATCGTCTCCTCGGGCATCTGGACCTGGACGCACCTCTGCGCCACGCCGCAACGGCGGGAACTCGCCGGGGGCCGCGAAGAAGTCCGCCGCGCGGAGCGGCTGCTCGAGGCCCTCGAGCGGCGGATCTACCCGCGCCTTGACGGGGACGCGCACGGGCTGGAGCGACTGACGGAGGCCTTCTTCCTCGAGCTGTTCACCCTCGGGCGCTTCGCCGCCCGGGCGCACCTGCTGCCCGACCGGTCCGGCATCAGCCACCTCGAGGTGCTGGACCCCTACCGCGTGCGCTGGCGGCGGCAGGCGGACGGCCGGGCGAGGGCCTTCCTCGAAGAGGAGGACGGCGCGCTTGAGCCGCTCGGACCGGAGGGGTTCTTCCACCGCACGCTGATCTCGGACCTGCGCGCCCCGCACGGCATCGAACCGCTCGCCTCCATCCCCTTCGTCGTCGAGATCGAGCAGAAGATGCTCGAGGATATGGCCCGCTCCAGCCACAACGCCGGCACCCCGCGCCTGCAAATCCGCATCGAGCCGCCGCCGCGGCGGCCGGGGGAGGACCCGGAAACCTACAACCGCCGCGCCTCACGCTACTTCGAGCGCACCATGGGCCAGTTCCGCGAACTCGCCCCGGACGACAACGTCTTCACCTGGTCGGATGTCGAGGTGGAGCTGATCGGCGGGAGCGGCGGCGAGGGCCAGGTGTGGAAACTGAACCGCGAACAGGTGATCGAGGACGTGATCACCGGCCTCAAGCTCTTCCCCTGGGCGCTGGGACGAAGCCACGGGACGACGAAGAACTGGATCTTCGCCCAGTACAACCTGCTGATGCAGATCGTCGATTCGGTGCAGCGCCTCGGCGCGGGGCTCGCCGAGTGGTTGATGCGGCTGGAGCTCCGTCTCGCGGGGAACCTGGCCGAGCCGGCCTGGCGCTTCGCGCCCAACCAGGACCCGTTCATCGTCGAGCGCAACCGCGCCCGCCTGCTGGAGGTCGAGCGCATCGACCGCCTCGTGCAGGGCGGCTACATCAGCCTCGAACAGGGCGCCCGCGAGCTGGGCTATCCGGGCGCTTTCCGCGCGGAGGGAGCCTGAACCGGGCGGCCTGTCCCGTCATAGCAGAAGGAGACCGGAATGCTTTCGCAAACCCTGAACGGATCGCCGTTGCGCGACCCCTGCCCGGTGGACCGGGAGGACATCCTGGCGATCTCGCGCCTCGACAACCCCCCCCTGGTGGCGTTGCAGCCGGGCGACATCCTTGTCCGCCGCTGCCGCCTCGCCAACGACCAGGTGGACAGCCGCTTCGGGCGCTTCCGCCGCGAGGACCTGCCCCGCCTGCTGGAGCTGGTGCAGGGGGCCCCGGTGCTGATCGGGCACGACCGGCGGACCCTCGGCGTCGCACGCTTCTTCGGCGGGAGTGTCGAGCAGCGCGGGGAGGCGGCCTGGGTGATCCCGAAGTTCTACTGGCCCCGCGCCCACAGCCGGGCGGAAGACCTGCGGGTGATGCTGGACAGCGGGGTGTACAACGAGGTCTCCATCGCCTTCCTCTACCGCACGCCGACGTGCAGCATCTGCGGCGCCGACCTGCGCAACTGTCCCCATTGGCCCGGCCGGAAGTACGAGGGGGAGCTCTGCTTCTTCTGGTACGACGGCATCGAGCGGGTCACCGAGGGCTCCCTCGTCTACCGCGGCGCTTCCCCGGGAACGGGCATCGAACTCGCCTGCCCCGCGGGTGTGGGTGGGGAAGAGGCCGGAAACGCCGCGGGGGAACGGGTTGTCACGGTCAAGCATCGCGGCCGGAGAACTTCCGCCACCCTGGCGGGCCGCCGCATCCGGCCGCGCCGATGAACCGCCCTCGAACGGCCGCCCGCCGCCGCGCACCCCGGGCAACACGACATCCTCATGACGAAGCACAAGGAGAACCACGATGAAGACACTCAATCGGAAATCGGACACGGTGCGCGGGCGCGTTCCGCGCCGCCTGGCCGGCATGCTTCTGCTGGCAATGTTGCTGCCGGTCGCTTCCGCCGCATGGGGGCAGAACTGGGGCACGCCCGCGGGGCTGCTCCAGGGCGAGCACCTCGCGCGCAGCGGCAAGGTTTATGACGACACCCTGCGCGCGACGGCCGACACCACCGCCTGGATCCCCTTCGGCACCCATGCCGCCGCGCTGGCGGGCGAGCGGGTCTATGCCCCCGGGCGCTTCACCCTCTTCGTTCTCGTCGACACCACCGGGGTGCCGCACGCCGCCGGGCCGGAGATCACCCTGCGCGCCGAGCTGGCGCTGGACGATACCACCTCGATGCCTTATGAACAGTGGGACGGCTCGCTGCTCCTCGCGCCGGACACCAACCCGATCCGTTCCGCCGCGGGCCTGGTGATCCCGGTTCCTGTCTACGGCGGCGGGTGGCTGCGTTTCATCGTCGGCTCCGCCGACACCGCGCGCGTGCGGCTCGACCTGTGGAGGACATGGTGAGGCGCGTCGTGGGTTGCCTCGGGGGAGACCCGGTCATCGAGGCTGACAGGGGCACCCGGATGAAACCCGGGGAACCCCCCTTCGCAGAGCTACGGGGGGCAAAAGTCCCGGGCCACCCGGCCGCGCACCTCGCCCGCGGGAGACACCCTGGCGGTAAAGCTGGTTCATGGGTCGCTGACCGAGCTGAAACCGCTGCTCGCGGCGGCGGGCGTGGACACCACGGCCGACATGCTGTCGCTTACGGACGCGGCGGAGCGGGTGGCGACCTGGGAGCCGGAGGAGGGACCATGAGGCGCTTGAGATCCACCCTTGCTCGCCTGACGGCGTCGTCGATGAAGGCGTGGTGGCTCTCCGCGTTGGTTATCGCCCTGCTTCTCACCGCCTTGCCGCTGCGGGCCGCCGAGGTGCGTGTGGACGCGGCGGCGGCGCGGGCGCTCCAGTTTCATTCCCTGACCGGGTTCCAGGCGCTGACGGGTCTCGATTCGACGCGGGTGATCGCCCTGTTCGTCAGCCGCGCGGACGGCTGGGAGGTCTACTCCCGCTCGGGCGCGGACTACTCGACGGCTCCGGCATCCGGCGCCCCGGGCCTGCGCGGCGGCCCCTTCGGCGGCGGACACTTCGCGCGGGATTACGATGGTGTCAGCGATTGGGACAGCGTAAACGTCGCCGTAAAGGACAGCTTTTCCACGGCGGCGGACACGATGATGCTGGTTCTCATCTTCCGCAGCAAGACGGATGCTGCGAACAACAACCGGCTGTTGAGCAACTGGGAGTACGGAACCGGCGGCTATCACATCGTCGGAAACGGGGCTGACGGGAAGCTCCGTATCGACATCATGTATCCCGGCGGAGCCCACAGCTACTACTCGACGGTGGACATCCGGGACAAGGCCTGGCATGTCGCCCGAATCCTGCTGTGCGCCGACACGCTTTCCATCAAGGTGGACGACGAAACGCCTTATGAAAACAGCTATGACGGCCACGTTCTGACGAGCCCCAGGCGACTTTTTATCGCCGCTGAAGCGGGCGGCGGATTCTCCCTCGCCAGCGACATCGCCCTGGTCCTGTACTACGCCGACACGCCGAGCGACGCCGAGCGTGACACGCTCTACAACCTGCTGAAGCCGCACCTCGACGGCAGCGGTCCCTTCGCGGCGGTGCAGCCGGCGCTGGACCACCTGGCGGCCGCCGGGGACGGCGACGGGGTCCCGGACACGGTGACCATCGCCGCGGGGATATACCCGGCGCCGGTGGTCGTGGAGGTCGATTCGGTGCTGCTGCGGGGCCGGGTGGCCCGTCAGGGCTCCTGGTCAGCTTCGATGACAGGGTTTCCGGTGTTGGACGGCGTAGGTCTGGCCGGATTCAGCGGCCTCTCCGCCTCCGGTGTGCGACCCCTGGAGGTGCGGGATCTCGGCCTGACCGGCTGGGAGAAGTACGGCGTGAACCTCGCGGGCGTCACCCTGCGCGCGGAGCGTCTGCTGGTCGCCGGGAGCGGCGGGGCGAACCTGCACATCGAAGGCGGGCTTTCCTCCGACAACGTGACCCTCGATCACTTGACCCTCGACGACTCCCCCTACGGCATCCTCGCCGAAGCCCCGGACACCACCGCAATCACCCTCGCCAACAGCATCATCGCGGGCGCGCCGGACCACGGCATCCTCTACGGGGGGACGGGAAAGTTCACCGTGCACCACGCGCTCTTCTGGGACAACGGCACGGACTGGCAGGGGATCACACCGGGCGAGGGAATTCTCCGCACCAACCCGCTCTTCGTCCGCCGCGAGGCGGGGGACCGGCGCCTGGCGGCGACTTCACCGGCACGGTTCGCCTCGGAGACCGCCGGCCCCCTGGGCGCGTTCGGCGTCGCCGGCCGGCCCGGAGAGCGCTGGGGCCGCCCTCCCTGGCAGCGGGGCCGTTTCATCCCGCGGTGGTCCATCGCCGGGGCCGGCGACTGAGCCGGAAGGACAACGGAAACGCGGCGCTCCGGGAAGGAAGCCCGGGCCTCCGGGCCGCGCGCCGCGGGCTAACCGAGGAGGTATCATGCTGAAACGATTGCTTCGCACCAAGACGTTCTGGGCGGCCGTCGCCGCCCTGGCCGCCGCCGCGGAACGGGTCGCCACAGGTCGCGCGACCCTGACCGAGGGGTTGCAGATCGCCCTGCCGGCGCTGCTCGCCCTCTTCATCCGGGACGGCATCGCGAAGGCCGCGGAAAAGGGGGACGAGCCCTCGGGGGACACGAAGACCGATACCCCGGCGCACCAGGAGCCGCAGACCGGCGCGGCGGGCGGGTGAACCCGCCGCCGTCGCGGTGGGTCAACGATGGAGGTACGTAATGCCGATGGTCAGTTTCGCCCTGCGGGACCTCGTCTGGTTCGGGGTGCTGCTGGTCTCGCTCGCCCTCGCCTACGGGCGGTTGCGGGCGGAGATCCGGCACCTCGAGGACACCAAGGCCGAACAGCGCGACCTCGGCCGCCTGAGCGATGAGCTTCGCGGCATGCTGACCGAAATCCGCACGGCCATCGCCCGCCTCGAGGAGGCGCTGCGCGGGGGAGGGAA
>CAYOKT010000136.1:0-5404 GCA_964404605.1 uncultured bacterium | reverse complement strand
GGAGACCGGGAACCCCGGCTGGAGACCGGGAACTCTGGCCGGTTTTCCCTTATCTTTACGCTTTCCGCGCGACAAGGGCGTTCACGGCGGGTGAGTTGCGCCCGGCACGGTCGGGTTCAAGCAGACACAGGGTTGTTCCGGAGGAGATACAATGGCCAGCACGGCCGATTTTCGCAACGGCATGGTGATTCGTTACAATGGCGAGCCGTACGCCATCGTCGAATTTCTCCATGTGAAACCGGGCAAGGGTGGCGCGTTCGTCCGCACCAAGCTGAAGAGCGTACTCACCGGCCGGGTCATCGACAACACCTTCCGCGCCGGAGAAAAGGTGGAGGAAATACGGCTCATCGCCCGGCAAATGCAGTTTCTTTACCCCGAGGGCGAGAGTTACGTTTTCATGGACCACGAGACATACGAACAGCATTCGCTCGATGCATCCATGATCGGCGAGGAGGTCGCCCGGTACCTGAAGGACGGGGAAGACTACAAGGTGATGTTCGAGGGAGAGCAGCCCCTGCTCATCGAGGTTCCGTTCTTTCTCGAACTCGAGGTGGTGGACACCGAGCCGGGGATCAAGGGCGACACGGTTTCCGCCACGACGAAGCCCGCGAAGCTCGAGACCGGCGCCGTGGTGCAGGTGCCGCTGTTCGTCGAGGTCGGCGATGTGATTAAAGTGGACACGCGGACCAACGAATACCTCGAGCGGGTAAAGCGCTGACCACGGAGTGAGAGCACGGCGCAAGCACCTCCCTGCGGGGAGGGGGAGCGATGAATGATGGACTGGACGGAAGTACGCAAGCTGGTGAAGCTGGTGGAATCCAGCGACATCCAGGAAGTTGAGATCGAGCGGGACGGCACCCGGATACGCATCCGCAAGGCGGATCCGCCGCCGCCCGTCGCGATGGTCCCCGACAACACCCAGGTCAATTCAGTTCCCGCGCTTCCTCCGCCGGTGCCGGCCGCCGCGCCCGCGGCGTCCCCGGCCCCCGCCCCTCCACCAGCGCCCGGGGAGGCGAGTGCGCCGGCGCCCGTCGCCACCACACATCATGAGATCAAGTCACCGATGGTGGGGACCTTTTACCGTTCCCCCGCGCCGGATGCCGAACCCTACATTCAGATCGGGGACAAGATCACGCCGGGACAGGTCCTCTGCATCGTCGAGGCGATGAAGCTGATGAACGAAATCGAGGCCGATGTCAGCGGTCGTGTGGTCGAAATCCTCGTGGAGAACGGCGATCCCGTGGAGTTCGGGCAGGTGATGTTCCGTATCGACCCGAATGGTTGATGCGGCTCCGGCAGGCACCGGGTCCGAACCCCGGCGTGCCCGTCAATCCCGGTTCAACCCTTCACAGCCCGGGGGCTGATGTTTTCCAAGATCCTGATAGCGAACCGTGGTGAGATCGCCCTCCGGGTGATTCGCGCCTGCCAAGAACTCGGTGTCGCCACCGTGGCGGTGTACAGCGAGGCGGATGTGGACGCTCTGCACGTGCGTTTCGCCGACGAGGCGATCTGTATCGGACCGGGTCCCGCCCACCTGAGCTATCTCGATTACCGCCGTATCATCGCCGCCGCGGAGATCGCCGGCGCCGATGCCGTGCATCCGGGCTACGGGTTTCTCGCGGAGAACGCCGAATTCGCCGAGGTCTGCGTGGCGAACGGTCTCGCCTTCATCGGTCCCCCCGCGGAGGCCATCAGCAAGATGGGCGACAAGGCGTACGCCAAGTCGAGCATGCGCGCGGCGGGCGTTCCGGTGACTCCCGGCTCGGAGGGGGCGGTTCTGTCCCTCGATGCCGCGCGCGCCGCCGCCGAAGAGGTCGGGTACCCGGTGATTCTCAAGGCGAGCGCCGGCGGCGGAGGACGCGGCATGAGAGTCGTCCGCTCCCCGGACGCCCTCGAAACCAGCTATGAACTGGCCCGCGCCGAGGCGGAGGCCGCCTTCTCCAACCCCGAGCTGTACCTCGAGAGGTACATCCTCCGGCCCCGCCACATCGAGATCCAGTTGATGGCGGATACCCACGGCAACATCGTCTTCTACGGGGAGCGCGACTGTTCCATCCAGAGGCGTCATCAGAAGCTGATCGAGGAGAGCCCATCGACGGCGGTGAGCGAGGAGCTGCGCGCGAAGTTGGGCGAGGCGGCGGTTTCCGGGGCGCGGGCGGCCGGCTACGTCGGCGCGGGCACGATGGAGTTCCTCCTCGACGAGGACGGCAGTTTCTACTTCATGGAGATGAACACCCGCATCCAGGTGGAGCATCCGGTCACCGAGGAGGTCACCGGGATCGACCTCGTCCAGGAGCAGATCCGCGCCGCGGCGGGCGAGGAGCTGCGGTGGAAACAGGAGGACGTGCAGCTTCGCGGGCACGCCTTCGAGTTCCGGGTGAACGCCGAGGACCCGGATCGCAATTTCCTCCCCGCGCCGGGGACCTTGACCGCGTTCCATGTCCCCGGCGGCTTCGGTGTCCGGGTGGACAGTCACGCCTACGAGGGCTACCGCATCCCGCCGTACTACGATTCCCTGATCGCGAAGCTGATCGTCCGCGGCACGGACCGCGAGGACGCCCTGCGCCGGGCGGGGCGCGCGCTGGACGAATTCGTCATCGAGGGGGTGCCGACCACCCTGCCGTTCCACAGGGAAATGCTGAAAAGTGAGGCCTTCCGCAAGGGAGAGATCCATACTTCTTACCTGGATGAGTGGATGGCTGCCCGTTCCGGGCGCTAAGCGTGGAGAGGATCATGGCCGAGATTCCGCAGGAGTTGAAGTACACCGAGGACCACGAGTGGGTCCGGGTCGAGGATGACATCGTCACCTTCGGGATCACCGATTATGCCCAGGGCGAACTGGGCGACGTCGTCTTCCTCGAACTGCCGGATGTCGGAGATGAGGTCACCCAGGGCGAAGCCTTCGGGTCGATCGAAGCCGTGAAGACCGTGGCGGACCTGTTCGCCCCGATCTCGGGGGCGGTTACCCAGGTCAATGGTGCGCTCGAGGATGACCCGGCGGTGGTGAACCGGGACCCCTATGGCGAGGGATGGCTGATCAAGGTCAAGGCGGCGGACCTCACCCAGCTCGACGGGCTGATGGACGCGGAAGCGTACGCGGAGCACATCGCCTGATCCGTTCACTTTTGTTAGTACCTTATGGGGGCGTGGCGATTTCATGAGGCGCACCGGTGAGTGGTGCGCGGAACGCCCGCCCCCGTCGCTTGCCTCGCCCGGCGGGATGCCCCGGGGGAGGGACAGGCCCCCGGGGGCGTGTCACGGAAGGAAGCTTCAAGATGCCCTACGTTCCTCACACGGACGCGCAGTTCGATGAGATGCTCGCGGAGATCGGCGTCGATTCGTTCGAGGAGCTCATCCGCGTGATCCCGGAAAAATTGCGCCTCGAGGGCGGGTTGGACCTGCCCGAAGGGTTGAGCGAACTCGATGTCGCGCGCCGGATGTCCCGGCTCGCCGAGAAGAACCGCCCGGCGGCGCAGGCGGTGAACTTCCTCGGCGGGGGGAGCTACGACCACTTCATCCCCGCGGGGGTGGGCGCGATCCTTTCGCGCAGCGAGTGGTACACCGCCTACACTCCCTACCAGGCCGAGGTATCCCAGGGGACATTGCAGGCGATCTACGAGTTCCAGTCGGTCGTCTGCGACATCACCGGGATGGAGGTCGCCAACGCCTCGATGTACGACGGCGCCAACGCGATCACCGAGGCGATGCTCCTCGGGCTGCGTGTCCAGAAGAAGCGCCCGGTGGTGCTGGTCAGCGAGGGCGTGCACCCGCACTACCTGAAGGTGATGCGGACCTATGCCCGCACCTCGGACATCGATCTGCGGACCGTGCCCCTGCGCGGTGGACGCACGGACGCGGAGGCGCTGGCCGGTGCCCTCGATGAACAGACGGCGGTGGTCCTCTTCGCGCAGCCGAACTTCTTCGGCGTCCTCGAGGACCTCGACGCCCTGATCGGCGCGGCGCACGACGCCGGCGCCCTCGCCGCGGTCAGCGCCTATCCCGTGGCGTTGGGGATGATCACCCCTCCCGGTGAGCAGGGGGCGGACGTGGTCACCGGCGAGGGACAGTGCCTCGGCAACCGGATGGGCTTCGGAGGGCCCTACCTCGGTCTCTTCGCCACCCGGCAGAGCCTGATCCGCCAGATGCCGGGCCGGCTCTCCGGGCAGACCGTGGACCTGGAGGGCAAGCGCGGGTTCGTGATGACCCTGCAGACGCGCGAGCAGCACATCCGCCGCGGCAAGGCGACCTCGAACATCTGCACCAACGAGGGGCTGAACGCCCTCGCGGCGCTGGTTCACCTCGCCCTGCTCGGCAGGGGCGGGTTCCGCCGGGTCGCCGAACTCTGCTACCACAAGGCGCACTACCTTCACGATGAAATTGCGCGGAAGACGAGATTCACACCATCTTTCGATGCACCGTTCTTCAACGAATTCACGCTTACAACGCCGATCCCCGCTCGACAGGTCGTGGATCGGCTGGCGGAAAAGGGTGTGCTCGCGGGAGTCCGCCTCGACCGGTTCTTCCCGGAGATGGAAGATCGCCTGCTCGTGGCGGTGACCGAGAAGCGCACGAAGGAAGAGATGGACCTGCTGGTCGGCGAACTGGCCGCCCTGGAATAGGGAGGCGGGTCGATACCGGCGGGGTGCTGTTCCGGCGGCGGAGCCTATGCGGTGCCCGCCGTCGTCAACCCGTACCCGGAAGGGAGGGGAACGATGCCGTCGATTTCCGTTGTTGTCGTCCTGATCATTGGTTTTCTGCTGCTCGCGTCCGCGATCCGCGTGGTCAAGGAGTATGACCGGCTTGTCGTCTTCCGGCTCGGCCGCCTGATCGGAGTGAAGGGTCCCGGGCTGGTGCTGATCATTCCCATCATCGACCAGGTCCGCCTCGTCTCGACACGGATCCAGGTCTTCGATGTCCAGCCGCAGGACCTGCTCACCAAGGACAATGTCAGCGTGCAGGTCAACGCCGTGGTGTACTTCCGCGTGCTCGAGACGGACCGCGCGGTGGTGAACGTGGAGAATTTCTACCAGGCCACGGTGCAGATCGCCCAGACCACCCTGCGCGCGGTGATCGGCGAGATCACCCTGCAGGTTCTCCTCGATGACCTCGCGACGGTCAACAGCCGCCTGCAGGAGATCATCGACGAGCACACGGACGCCTGGGGGGTGAAGGTCTCCAACGTCGAGATCAAGCACGTGGACCTGACCCCGGAGCTGAAGCGGGTGATGGCCGCCGGGGCCGAGGCGGACCGTATCCGGCGGGCGAAGATCATCGCCGCGGACGGCGAATTCCAGGCCGCGACGAAACTCACCGAGGCCGCCGCGATGATGGCCGCCCAACCGATCTCCGTCACCCTGCGGTACCTGCAGACGCTGGTCGAGATCGCCTCGGAGAACAACTCGAC
>CAYOKT010000135.1:0-5498 GCA_964404605.1 uncultured bacterium | reverse complement strand
GCATGTCCCGAAGATAACTGTCAAAGAGCGCACGACCCGAGACATCGAGCCCGACCTTCAAGAACCACCATAGCCGATGAACATCGCCGCCCGCTCTGTCGGCCCGTTCAGCGCCGACGTTGGCCGCGCCGCCCGGGTTGCCGTTTCTCCCTCCGCGCGCCGCCGGAATCGGGCTTCCGCTCCCCGGATGAGGGTTGCTCGAGCGGGATTTCCCCGCCGGCCTCCTCCTCCCGTCCCGGCAGGGTCTGCGGCCTGCGCAGCAGATGCTGATAGGAATCGTCCAGCAGGAGGGCGAGCAGTTGCATGCCGTCCTCACTGTCGGCGAAAGAGCGGGCGATGGGAACGAACCACTGCAAGCGTTCGGTCTGCAGGATGTCCCGGGCGCGCAAACGCGCCTCGAGCAGCGCGGTCAGGCGCTCGGTGAGGAGCGCGCGCACCTCGTCATCGCTGGGCAGTTTCCGTTCCTGCAGGTGGAATCCGAACCGGGCGGCGATACGCTTCAGCACCAGTTTCTCCATCCCCCCGACCAGCGAGATCGCCACCCCGCTGGCTCCGGCCCGCCCCGTGCGCCCGGCGCGGTGGATGTATCCCTCCGGGTCATCCGGCGGTTCGTACTGGATGACATGGGAGAGGTCGTGAATGTCGATCCCCCGCGCGGCGACATCGGTGGCGACCAGGTAGCGCAGCGTCCCCGCCCGGACCCGCGCCATCACCCGTTCCCGTTCGCCCTGCGAGAGGTCGGAACTCAGCTCGTCGGCATCGAACCCGAAGCGCTGCAACACGGTGTTGACATAGTTCACCTTCGCCCTGGTGTTGCAGAAGATGATCGCGGAGGCCGGGTTCTCCATCTCGAGGATGCGCACCAGGGCGCGGTCCTTGTCGTTTTCGGGGACGGAATAGAAGACATGCTCGGTCTCCGCCACGTACACGCTGTCCGAGCTGAGGCTGAGGAACCCCGGCTCGTGCAGGAATTCGCCGGCGAGGCGCATCACATGGGGCGGGTAGGTGGCGGAGAACATGTAGCCGTTGATCCGCCGCTTGGGGAGGAAACGCTGCACCTGCTTCATGTCGGGGTAGAACCCCATGGAGAGCATGCGGTCCGCCTCGTCGAAGATGAGGATTTTCAGCTCGTGCAGCGAGAGTGAGCGCCTCATCAGGTGGTCGAGCACCCGCCCGGGGGTGCCGATGACAAGGTGTGCTCCCTTGCGGAAGGCGTCCAGTTGCGGGCCGTAGCCGACCCCGCCGTACACCGCCACGATGCGAATTCCTTCGTCGCCGAAGAGGGATTCGGCGTCCTTCGTCACCTGCTTCGCCAGCTCCCGGGTGGGGACGAGGATCAGCGCCTGGCAGGAGGCGTTTTCACGGTCGATCCGCTGCATGATCGGCAGCAGGAAGGCGCCGGTCTTGCCGCTCCCGGTGCGCGACTGGACCATCAGGTCGCGTTTCGCCAGGATGTAGGGAATGGTCTTCGCCTGTACCGGCATCAGGGAGGTCCAGCCCTCGCGTGCGCAGGCGGTGCGCAGGGTGTCGGGCAGTTGCTCGAGTGTCACCTCGGGCAGGGAGTCTTTCGGTTCCAATTCGGTCGGTCGGTTTCCAGCCAGTCCACCGCCGCTGTCCCTCTCGAGGAGGGCGGCGGAGGGTCGTCTCGTCTCTTTACGGCGTGCCACGAAGTCTCTCTCTCCTAAATTGCGCGGGGTCCATTCCTTCACCATTGAAGGGAAATATCACCCGCCGGATCATGATCGTGCCCAACATAGTATTTTGAACCGCGCTTCGCACGCTGGACCGGGCCGCGGGAGAGCTTTCCGCGAACACGAGGGAGGCTGCCGGGCGAGCCGCCGGATGAGTATCTTGTGGCGCGGACCTCCTCCGCCGGAGCGACGGGCGGGGAACGATCGGGTCGATGCGCCGTATACCGTGATGAAACAGATCGCCGCCTTTCGCCACGAGGCATGTTCCATAAATGCGTGCAACGGTTGGTGGAACGTCCCCTACAGTCAGTTTCGCCTGGGAGATGAACGATGCTGAAGCGACTGCAGTTTCTTTTCGCGCCGCAGGTTCCGGAGGCGAGCAGCGACACCGGCGCGCGTGACTTGAGCCTCGCGATCTGCGTCCTTCTCCTCGAAGCCGCGCAGGCGGATGACGTGTTCACCCCCGAGGAGAGGGACTATGTCATCCGGACCTTGAAGGAGCGGTACGAGCTGAACGACGAGGAAGCGGAAACGTTGATGGAACACGCCTCGAGCGAACGGGAAAACAGCGTTGACCTGTGGCAGTTCACCAACCGCCTGAACGAACGAATGAACCGCGATGAGAAGCAGGAGGTCCTCAGCGAGGTGTGGGAGGTGATCTATGCCGACGGCAAGCTGGATGCGCACGAGGATTACCTCGCCCACCGTCTCGCCGCCCTGTTGAACCTCAGCCACGGCGATTTCATCGCCGCCAAGCTCGAAGCGCAGGACCGCCTGCGGGGCGGCGCGCCTCCGGTTTAATAGCCCGCCGGCAAGGATTTCCCCCCTCGAACGGGTGACCCGTGCAAGTATATTGCGCCGACGGCGTTCTCCGGGCGCGGGAGCGCTCCTCTGTCACGAAAGGAGGGGGAGATGGCGGGAATGAGTCGGCCCATTACGAGGAACCTGCTGCTCCTGCTCGCGGCGGCATTGCTGCACCCGGCGGCAGCAGCCGCGCAGGAGCCTCCCCATGTGCGGGCGGCGCGTGAGGCCCCGCTCCCGGCCGCGCTTCCCTCCGAGTCGCCGGGGGACTGGCGCCTCGCTTTCATCGACGTGGAAACCACCGGCCTGACCCCCGGTTACCACGAAATGATCGACATCGGACTGGTCATCACCGACCTCGAGGGGCGCGAGCTGAGCCGGCTTTTCCTCCGCATCCAGCCGGACCGTCCCGAGCGGACCGAGACGGGCGCGGTACAGGTGAACGGCTTCGATCCCGTTCTCTGGGAGACGTTCGGCGCGGTCGGCCCCGCCGTGGCGGTGGACAGCATCATCGCCTTCTGCCGGGCGGCCGCGGAGGGGAGAGACCTGCTGCTGACCGCCTTCAACTGCCAGTTCGACACCGCGTTCCTCGACCACCTGTTCCGATCGCAGGGCCGTTCCTGGCGCGAGCTCTTCTACTATTACGTTCTCGACCTCCCCTCGATGGCCTGGGGACTGGGGGTACGCGACCTGCAGGGCGGCCGCCTCGCCCGGCGGTTCAGCGTTCCCGAAGAGACCCATGATCCCCTGGAGCATACCGGCTTGACCGGGGCGGAGTTCAACGCCGCATTGTACCGCGCGATGCTCGCCGGCGCGGGGAAAGGGGAGCCTGCGCCGGGAGGGCCGGAAGAGTAAGCGGCCGTCTTCCACCGCGCGGGCATCGACTACACCGACCCCATCGGGGAGGCGTTCATCGTCGAGCTGCTCCGTCCATGAAGCGGGGCTTCTCGTCATCCGGAGCCCCTTGAAATGCCGGCTCTCTGAAAAGTCGGTTGGCCTCCAGGCGATGGACAAAAACAATTTGGATTTTCGCAGATGCCTTGAGGCACCTGTAGTGCGCGCCTATATTTGCCACAACTGGTTCATATGATAAAGGAACAAGCCCGCATGGCGGGCGGGGAGACTGGTTCCCCCGGGCGGCCGGGGCCGGCCGATTGCCGCGGCGAGAGAGGGAGTGGCACGGGGGAAACGCCGGTGATGGGTCGATGCACCCGCGGAGAGCGGGTGGATCGCAAACGAAAGAGGAGGGGTATCTTGAAACGGACAGCGTTAGTGTTGATTCTCATCGTTCTTGTGGCCATGCCGGTGCTGGCCACCGAGAGCCGCGTGGACGGATTGGGCGGTATAGGCCTGTACATCACGGATGACACGAACGTGTTTATCTTCCCGGGCCTGTTGTCCCAATACCGCAACCAGGTCGTCGGCGAACTGGGGACAACCGCCACCGCCAACGCGGACCGTACCGCCGGGGTGAACTACTACTTCGCGGACCAGGGCTTCGACCTCGGGATGTACTTCAACCGCGGTGTCAGTGGTGTGAGCGGTGTCAGCTACACGAACATCACCCTGGACCGTATGCACATGTTGATGGCGGGTCTCGGCAATCTCGGCTTCGGTATCGCCCTCGGCAGCGACAGCTTCTCGGATGACCAGGCCGCCGCGGGGGCGTTGAAGAGCGAGAGTGTGCGCCTGATCGAGCTGCTCGGCGGTTACAGCACGGATCAGTTCGATGTCGGTGGCCGTGTTGATATCCTCAGCGGCAAGCAGGAAGTCGAAGGGGTCTCGAAGAACGTCGAGGAGAGCGGGTTCGGATTCACCCTCAATGCCCGCACGACCATGGACTTCGGCTCCAACGCCACTCTGGTTCCGGTGGTGACGTTTACGACGGGTAACGGGTCAGTGTCCAATGCCACGGCGCCCGACTCCAAGGACGATACCTCGTTGATGGGTTTCGGTGTCGGCGTCGGCTTGAGCACGATGATCGATGACATGAACATGCTCGTCCTCGCCGTGGAGCCCTTCGGGTACAGCAGCAGCACGGACAAGACCGACGACGGCGCGGGGACCACCACCGAATCCACGGTTGGGACCCTCGTGCTCCCGGCGTTCTACGCCGCGGTCGAGTCGCAGGTGAATGACTGGTTGACCGCCCGGATCGGCGTCGGCCAGGTGTTCAAGAAGGTGAGCACGAAGACGGATGCCGGTGGCACGACGACCGTCGAAAGCGCCCAGAGCTTCTCCGACTTCGGCATGGCCTTCGGCGTCGGCCTGCACTTCGGGCAGTTCGACCTCGATGGCCGCTTCAACGAGAGCTTCCTCTATGGCGGCCCGAACTTCGTCAGCGGCGCGACGAACAACCTGCTGACCCGCATCTCGCTGAAGTACACCTGGTAACCAACTTTTTCCCTGTGGACGACATCGCCCGGCGCCCTGTTTGAGTATCCCGGAGCGTCCGGGCGATTCGTCCTTGGGGGATCGAGTGAGGAGGGGTGATGAGGAAAAGCTTGTGGATCGGCCTGGTGCTGCTCGCGATGGCGGCGCTGGTCGTCGGGTGCGGCAACACGACGACCGGCTCGGTGGGCGGCGCGACGGGCGGAGGGACGAACCCCTACGGCGCCGGCGGCGGGGAGTTTACCGGCGGCCCCGCCGAGAGCCCGCCGCCCGGTGAAGGCGGAGGCGGTGGCGGGGAAGGCGGCATCACCATCACCGTCGGGACCGGGACCACACCGACCTATTCCTGGGACGGCGGGCCCGTGATGGCGCTCACCGTGAACTACACAAGTGACCCGGAAAATCCCGTATGGGGCATCGTCACGCCGAACGAGGACGGGATCGAGTCCCCGGTGACTCACGGTACGGTCCCCGACGGCGCTATCGAGACCTTCAGCGAGGAGCTCGAACTCGTCGCGGGCGAGGAGTACGAGGTCAGCGTCTTCCGGACGGATGAGACCTGGGGCTATGCGGTGTTCACCCCGTAGGACGGTCCCCACGGAACCCTGCTGCACC
>CAYOKT010000134.1:0-5545 GCA_964404605.1 uncultured bacterium | reverse complement strand
TGAACGTCTCTATTGTCATCCTGAACGTTAGTGAAGGATCTCGAAACGAAACGGTTCCTATCCAACGGAAGCGTAGCGTTTCGAGACCCTTCCCTCGTCCCGACCTCGGAACGGGTCAAGGTGACATCTCTTTACGCTTGGTGAACAGAAGGTTGCGAGGGCACGGCGCGCCGTGCCCCTACAACACGTCGGTTGGACCTGTCAACGATGCAGCCCGGCGGCGTGTCGCCGGCTAACAAGAATCACCACTGCGCCGCCGGACGGACGGGCGGCGCCTCAGCCCTGCTCGAAGGCGGTGAGGGCGGTCTTGATCCGCGCGGAGACTTCACGGGCCACCTCGCCCAGCGTCTCGTTGTCGATCACCTTCGCCATGATGTTCGGCTCGAGGGCGGCGACGACACGGCTGTCGCCCTCGTCCCAGACCACCACGTTGCAGGGGAGCAGCACCCCGACGAGGGGCTCGGCCTCCAGCGACCGGTGCGCGAAGGGGGGATTGCACGCGCCGAGAATCCGGTAGGGGCTGGTGTCGATGCCCAGTTTCGCCTTCAGGGTCGCCTGCACGTCGATCTCGGTGAGAATCCCGAACCCCTGCTCCTGCAGCAGCCCGGTGATCTTCTCGATCGCCTCCTCGAAGCCGAGGGAGGTTCTTGTCCGTAATGCGAATCCGCCGATGCTGTCCATGGTTCTCTCTCCTGTTGTATCATCCGTTGAAGTTTGCTTTCCCTGGTTATAGTGCACGTCCTGATGAAAAGTTGCTTCACCCGGGAGCCGCGCAGCCGGGGAGCGGTCTGCCTCGGCGTGCTCTATCCCGACACTTCGGGAGAAGCCGGGACTGGTCCTCCCGCGGCCCGCCCGTCGTGGCGGACGGACCTGGACAATCGGCTTTCCCTTGCACAGACGCAGCAGAAAGAAAAAAGGCGCGCCCGCACAGCCGAGTCTCCCCTGCCGGGTTTCTCCAGCGGGCTGCAGCTCGTTGCACCGATTCCGGGAAGCCTGTAGCTTCCCTGGAAGATAGAAAACGACAATTCCCCGGGAGGAACCGATGGAGAGACGTCGCCTCGGATTCACGGACCTGGAGTTGAGCGAGGTGGGCTTCGGCGCCTGGGCGATCGGCGGCGGGGGCTGGGCCTTCGGCTGGGGGCCGCAGGATGATGCGGAGTCCATCGCCGCCATCCGCCGCGCCCTCGAGCTGGGGGTGAACTGGATCGACACCGCGGCGATCTACGGCCTCGGCCACAGCGAGGAGGTCGTCGCCCGGGCGGTCGAGGGGCGCCGCGACGAGGTGATCCTCGCCACCAAGTGCTCCCTCATCTGGGATGAGAAGGGGGAGATCAGCAGCAGCCTCGCGCGCGAGAGCGTGCGCCGGGAGTGCGAGGCGAGCCTCCGGCGGCTGAACACGGATGTCATCGACCTCTACCAGATCCACTGGCCCGAGGACGACGAGCGCATCGAGGAGGGCTGGGAGGAGATCGGGCGGCTGATCGAGGAGGGGTTGGTGCGCTACGGCGGCGTGTCCAACTTTCTCGCCGGCCATCTCCGCCGCGCGCAGGCGATTCACCCGGTCGCCTCGCTGCAACCGCCCTACAGCATGCTCCGCCGCCGCCACGAGGGGTCCGAGTTCGCCTTCTGCCGCGAGAACGACATCGGGGTCATCGCTTACAGCCCGATGCAGTCCGGGCTGCTCACCGGCCGCTTCGACCCCTCCCGCCTGTCGGAGGAGGACTGGCGGCGCCGCGCGGGCGAATTCCAGGAGCCGAACCTTTCGATCAACCTGTGGTTCGTCGATCAACTGCGGCCCGTCGCCGGGGAGTACGGGAAAACCGTGGCGCAGCTCGCGGTGGCCTGGGTGCTGCGGCGCGAAGAGGTGACCAGCGCCATCGTCGGCGCCCGCCGCCCGGACCAGATCGAGGAGACCACCGGCGGGGCCGGGTGGACCCTCGACGAGGAGCACCTGGCGCAGATCGACGAACTGCTCGCCGAGCGGAAACGGCGTATCCTCGAGGCGGGTGGATATTGGCCCGAGGGGGAATAGGCAGAGGGCGACGAGAGGGGCCGGGACAAGGCGGATCACCGCCACGAGGTGACTCACCGCAGGAGATGACGTTCCCCGAAGGATGAGCGAAGCGGAAACCGAAGACCGATACCGCACCCTCGCCGGGAAGGGCGAGGCGAAGCTGAAGGAGAAGGGGAGTATTTTCCTCGCCTTCGCCTACCCGGTCGCCGACGGCGGGGAGGCGGACCTCCGGGTGGCCGAGCTGCGCCGCCGGTACCACGATGCGACCCATGTCGGCTGGGCGCGCCGCCTGGCCCCACCGCCGGAGGGCGCGGAACGCTGGGACGACGACGGCGAGCCGCGCGGGAGCACCGGGCCGCCGATCCTCCAGGCGATCCGCGGGGCCGGACTGTGGGGGGTGCTGGTCGCCGTCGTCCGCTGGTTCGGCGGCACCAAGCTCGGCGTGGGCGGGCTGGCGAGGGCGTACGGCGCCGCGGCGGCCGGAGCGCTCACCGGCGCGCCGGTGAAGGTCGTGATCGCCGAACGCCGCCTGCGGGTGCGCCTGCCCGCCGGCCGTACCGGCGCGGTGTACTCCCTCGCCGAGAAGCACGGCGCACGTGTCGGCCCGCCCGCCTATGAAGGGGACCGCCTGGTCCTCGAACTCGCCCTGCCCGCCTCGCGCGCGGAACCCTTCGCCGAGGCGCTCCGGGAAGCCACCGCCGGGGGTGCGACGGTGGAGAGGCTGCCATGAGCCTCGAGGGATGGCTGCTCCTGCTGCTGCTGCTCTTCAGCGCCTTCTTCTCCGGCACGGAGACCGCGTACACGGTCGCCGGACGGCTGGCGCTGGAGGTGTACGGGCGGCACGACCGCCGCGGGTCGCGCCGTGCCCTCCGCTTCCATGCCCGGCCGAACCTCCTCTTCTCCACCACCCTCGTGATGAACAACCTGGTCAACGTCGCCTACAGCTCGCTCGCCGCCCTCATACTGGCCGAGGCGGGGGTGCCGCTGGAGGGAATCCTCGTCATCAGCCCGTTGCTGCTGCTGTTTTTCGGCGAGGTTCTGCCCAAGGCCATCGCCCGTGAGCGGGCGGAGGGGTGGGCGCTCCTCGCCGCGGGGCCGCTGTGGACGTGCTACATCCTCTTCCTGCCCGCGATCTGGCTCACGCGCGTGCTCAGCCGGGCCTTGCAGTCCCTCTTCGGCGTGAAGGGGGGCGAGGTCCGGGGCCGGAGGATCACCTTCGCCGAGCTGACCGCCTTCTGGGGCGACCTGAAGCGCGCGGGGTCGCTGGAGAAGGGCGAGGCGGAGCTGATCGACCACGTAGTCGCGCTGCGCCGCCGCCGGGTGCGGGACGTGATGACACCCCGCACCTCGATCGTCGCGCTTCCGGAGGACGCCGGTGTGGCGGAGGCGGAGCACCTCGTCCGCACGCGGGGCTTCAGCCGCATCCCCCTCTACCGGGACAACCTGGACAGCATCGTCGGGGTGCTCCTCGCGCGCGATCTCCTGCGGCGCCCCGCTTCCCTGTCCGAGGTGATGCGCCGGCCCGCGGTGGTGCCGGAGCAGGCGCCCGCCATCGGGCTGCTGAAACTGTTCCGCCGCGGCGGCACCGGGCTCGCCGTCGTCATCGATGAGTACGGCGGCACCGCCGGCATCGTCTCTCTCGAGGACCTGCTCGAGGAGATCGTCGGCGAGATCGAGGATGAGCATGACCGCCGCGGAAGCTGGGGGAGGCAGGTCGCGAAGGACAGCCTCCTCGTCTCCGGACAGTCGGAACTCGAGCGGCTTCACCAGCGCTGGGGCATCCAACTGCCGGAGGGAGAATACGAGACGGTGAGCGGACTGATCCTCGACCGCCTCGGACACATCCCCGAGGTGGGTGAGCAGATCGAGGCGGGCGGCTGGCGGCTCCGTGTGGTCAGCGCGGACGCCCATCGGATCAAGCGGGTGTTGCTGCGGCGCGCACAAACGCAGGGCGCGGCGCGCCCGGGGGGGTAGCGGGGATCCGGGCGACTTGCCGCTCTCCGGCGTTTTTGCTATCTTCCGCCGAACACCAGTGGATCGATTCACCACACAGGCACGGGACTCCCATGACCCGGATGATCCGCAAGCACCTCCGCCGCCGCTGGCAGATCGGGCAGACCTGATCCCCGTTCCCGCCCGCCGGGGCCAGATCACCCCTGCGGCGGTCCCCCGACTCTTCCTTCCCTTGAACTGCTTCCACTTTTTGACATGCTGAGGTCAACCATGAGCGCAACCATGCCGTTTCGTGAAGTACTTCCCACGCTTGAGAAGCACATGCTGGTGGATGGTCTGCCGCTGGTGTGGGATGCCGCCGCCAGCCATGACTGCCGCCTCGTGGACGGGGTCACCGGGCGCAGCTACCTGGACCTGTTCGCCTTCTTCGCCACCAACCCCATCGGGTTCAACCATCCGAAACTGACACACGGCGCCGCCGCCGAGGAAATCAGCCGCGCGGCGATGATCAACCCCTCGAACTCGGACATCTACACCCCCGAGATGGCGGAATTCGTCGACACGTTCATGGGGACAGCCGTCCCCGAACCGTTCCGGTACGTCTTTTTCGTCGCCGGGGGGGCGTTGGCGGTGGAGAACGCCCTCAAGGCCGCCTTCGACTGGAAGGTGCAGAAGAACTTCGCCCGCGGGGCCGCCCGTGAACTGGGCCACCAGGTGATCCACTTCCGCGAGGCCTTCCACGGCCGCAGCGGGTACACCCTGAGCCTGACCAACACCCTCGAGGATAAGATCCGTTACTTCCCCAAGTTCGACTGGCCGCGGATCGACAACCCGAAGGTGACCTTCCCGCTGGAGGAGCACCTCGAGGAGGTCGAAGCCGCGGAGAAGAGGGCGGTGGAGCAGATTAAATCCGCCTTCCACGAGCGGGGCGATGACATCGCGGCGATCCTCATCGAGCCGATCCAGGGCGAGGGCGGCGACAACCACTTCCGCCCGGAGTTCCTCCGCGCCCTGCGCACCCTGGCGGACGAGAACGAGGCCCTGCTCATCTTCGACGAGGTGCAGACCGGCCTCGGCGGCACCGGCACCTGGTGGGCGTTCGAGCAGCTCGGGACCACCCCGGACCTGGTAAGCTTCGGCAAGAAGACCCAGGTCTGCGGTTTCTTCGCCGGGCCGCGGATCGACGAGGTCGAGACGAACGTGTTCCACACCTCCAGCCGGATCAACTCCACCTGGGGCGGGAACCTGGTCGACATGGTGCGGGCGAAGCACTACATCCGGATCATCGAGGAGGAGAAGCTGCTGGCCCGCGCCCGCGAGACCGGCGCCTTCCTGCTGGGGGAGTTGCAGGCGCTGGCCGCGGAGTTTCCGGGCCTCGCCGGCAACCCCCGCGGGCGCGGGCTGATATGCGCCTTCACCCTCCCGGACGGGAAGACGCGTGACACCCTGCGCGAGGGACTGTTCGAGCGGGGGGTGCTGATGCTCGGCAGCGGGAACGCCTCGGTGCGCTTCCGGCCCTCCTTGACGATCACCCGCGAGGACCTGGAGGAGGGGCTGGGCGTCATCCGCGAGGTGCTG
>CAYOKT010000133.1:0-5757 GCA_964404605.1 uncultured bacterium | reverse complement strand
GCCATACTATATCGAAGCTGGATTCGTCTCACCTCCACGCGCGGAAGGAAATAGCTCCCGTAGCCCTGGGCGCCTGCCACGCCGCCTGCCTCGGCGTAGCCTTTGGCGTAGCCGGGTAGCTGATGGCGAAGGCGGGACCGCATACCGTGTCATTCACACGTCTCGCGCCCACGAACGGCGCAAATCCGCCCGCTCTGTCATTCCCCTAAAACCGCCAGGATCTCAGGTGCGTAGTACAGCCGCGGCCGATAGCGTGTGGAAACCTCGAGAATGCCGGCTTTGACAAGCTTCTCCAAGTTGATCTGCGCACCGCGGGCGGGTGGCCCGGGACTTCAGTCCCGGGTTTCATATCGGTTTCCGCATAAAAACGGCGTATGGTATCGTTTTGCCGGGGCACGGCGCTCGCCTCGGCGAAACCTTCGGCGCAGCCGGGTAGCCGCAGGCGAAACCAGGATTTACCCCGCCGCAGGGACAATGCCGGGAGATTACTACGACCCGCGCCCGCGGGGCGCTCTCACCCGAAGGTCACCATCATCGCCCCGATCATCGCGAGGGCGAGGGCGAAGCCCGCGCGGCGCGAAAGCTGCTCGCGGAGCAGCACCGCGGCGAGAAAGAAGATGAACACGCTGGAGGTCTGGTTCAGCGCGGAGGCGGTCGAGGCCTGGGTGTACTTCATCCCGGCGAGCCAGAAGAGCAGCGCGACATAGTTGCCCAGCAGGCTGCCTCCGGTCATCGCCGCCCAGCGCCGGGTGCTGCGCAGGGTGCCCAGAATCCTCCACCTCCCGGGGGTCAGCGCGAGAATCACCAGTTGGATCACCCAACCGCCGAAGACGCGCACCCCCATCACCCAGACCACCGGCAGCGCCCCCAGGGAAGGCTTGATCATGACGATGCTCACCGCCAGCGTGGCCATCGCCGCCACCGCCAGCAGGATGCCGGAGAGCAGGTTCACCCGGCTGCGCGGGACCTTGCCCGGCTGCAAACTGGCGAGCAGCACCGCCGCCACGATCCCGGCGACCCCGATCCCCTGCAGCGGGCTGAGGGTCTCGCCGAGGAAGAGCAGCGACAGGGTGACGATGAACGGGCTGTACAGCGTCTCGGCGATGGCCATCATCCCCGCACCGATGCGGTTCAGGGAGGCGAAGAACAGGCTGTCCGAAATCCCGATCCCGAGCGCCCCGCTGGCGAGCATCAGGAGATAGACCTTCGCCCCGTAGGCGGGCAGCAGCGCCTGGCCGAGCAGCAGCAGGGTCGGGGGGAAGAGAGCGAGTGTCAGGGTGGTTTTGTACAGGTTCAGCGCATAGGGGTGGACCTCGTCCCCGCTGATCCGGTAGAGGATCACCGCGAAGGACCAGAGCACAGCCGAGGTGAAGGCGGCCGCCTCACCGAAGTAGGGCAGGGAGAAGAACATGGCTGTCCGCGCTTTTTCCCGCGGTGCGGGCGGGTTCGGTCCGTTGGGGCCGGGACAGGTTAGCTCTCCGGCGCGCCCGGTGCAACTTTACGGCGGCCGAGGCGGAGACTGTTGAGGACCACGGTCACGCTCGAGAAGGCCATCGCCCCCGCGGCCAGCGCGGGGTGGAGGTCGCGCAGCAGCTTCGGCGCCCAGGTGACCGAATGCAGCACGCCCGCCGCCACGGGGATCAGGCTGATGTTGTAGAAGAAGGCCCAGAACAGGTTCTCCTTGATGGTGCGCAGGGTCAGCCGCGAGAGGCGGACAGCCCGCGCGATCGCGTGCAGGTCGCCGCCGAGCAGGGTGACATCGGCGGTCTCCAGCGCCACGTCGGTGCCTCCGCCCATCGCCATCCCGACATCCGCCGCGGCCAGCGCCGGGGCGTCGTTGATCCCGTCGCCGACCATCCCCACCCGGCGGCCGCGCTCCCGCTCGGCGCGGACCACGCTCTCCTTCTCCTCCGGCATCACCCCGGCGTGCACCCGTTCGATGCCCACCGAGTCCGCCACCGCCCGCGCCGCGAGATCGTTGTCCCCGGTGACCAGCACCGGCTCCAGCCCGAGCGCCTTCAGCTCGTCCATCGCCTCGCGGGCGCCGGGGCGCGGCTCATCGGCCACCGCGAGCAGCGCCAGCAGGCGGCCCTCCGCCTCCAGCGCCATCACGGTCTTCCCTTCGGCGGCGAGGCGGCGGCTCTCCTCCTCCCCCGCGCCGTCGTTCGACACCGTGCTCTCCCCGCCGTCGATGCGCCCGACGCGGACCCGTTTCCCCCCGACTGTCGCCTCGACCCCGACCCCGGCCCGCGCCTGGTGGCCCTCGGCGGGGGGAACCTTCAGTCCGCGCCGCTCCGCTTCCGCGAGGACCGCGAGGGCGATCGGGTGCGCCGAGCCGCTCTCGACCGCCGCCGCCAGCGCCAGCGCCTCCTCCTCGCCCGTCTCACCGAAGGTGACCAGGTCGGTCAGGCGCGGCTCGCCGCGGGTCAGCGTCCCGGTCTTGTCGAGGAGGATCGTCTGCAGGTGGTGGGCGGTCTCCAGCGATTCGGCGTTCTTGAAGAGGATCCCCAGCCGCGCCCCCTTGCCCATGCCGACGATCACCGCCGTCGGCGTCGCCAGCCCGAGGGCGCAGGGGCAGGCGATGACCAGCACCGCGACCATCCGGATCAGCGCCGGGACGAAGGCTCCGCCCAGGGTCCACCAGAGGATGAAGGTGACCGATGCGATCAACAGGATCGCCGGGACGAAGACCGCGGAAACCCTGTCGGCGAGCCGCTGGATCGGCGCCTTGCTGCCCTGCGCCTGGCGGACGAGACGGATGATGCGCGCCAGCGCCGTATCCGCCCCCACCCCGGTCGCCCGGACGACCAGCAGCCCCTCGGCGTTCACCGTCGCGCCCCAGACCACGTCGCCCTCGGCCTTGTCCACCGGGATGGACTCCCCGGTCAGCGCGCTCTCGTCCACCGCCGAGCGGCCCTCCTCGACGACTCCGTCCACCGGGAACGCCTCCCCGGGCCGCACCTGCACCAGGTCCCCCGGCCGCACCGCTTCCACCGGCACTTCGCGCACGACGCCCTCGCCGTCCAGCAGGCGCGCCTTCTTCGGCGTCAGGTCCATCAGCGCGCGGATCGCCTCGGAGGTGCGCCCCTTCGCGCGCGCCTCGAGCAGCTTGCCCAGCCGGATGAGGGTGATGATCAGCGCGGAGGTCTCGAAGTAGACATGACCCCCGGCGAACACCGCCGCGATCGAGTAGAGGTAGGCCACCGAGGAGCCGAGCGCGACGAGCACGTCCATGTTCGCCCCGCCCGCGCGCAGGCTCTTGTACCCGCCGGTGTAGTAGCTCCAGCCGGTGTAGAACTGCACCGGTGTCGCCAGCGCCCAGAAGAGCAGGTTCACCCAGAACGCGTGCGCCCAGCCGCCGAGCAGGCCGGCGTCCCGCCCCATGCTGAGCAGGAAAAGCGGCAGGGTGAAAATCACCCCGACCGTGAACGCCCGCTCCTGCGCGGCGAGCTCGCTCGCCCGCTCCCGCGCCACGGCGTCCTCGAGTTCCTCGCCCGCGGCCGGGAGAACGAGGCGGTATCCCGCCGCCTCCACCGCCTCGGCGATCGCATTCAGGTCCACCCGTGACGGTTCATAGGCGACCGTCGCCGATTCGGTGCCGTAGTTCACCGTCGCCTTGACGACTCCCGGCACCTTGCGCTCCAGGGTCCGCTCCACCGTCCGGGCGCAGTTGGCGCAGGTCATCCCGACCACCGGGATCTCCAGCTCCACCACACCGGCGGAGCCGGAATCGGGAGTCTCCTCCCGCCCGCCGCGGGCTTTCGGCTCTACCGTCTCCGGCACGATTCACTCCTGCGCGGGATAGCCGATCTCCTCGAGGGTCGCGGCGATCTCCTCCCAGCTCGCCGGGGCCTGCCACTGCACCGTGACCCGCTTCGTCGCCTCCTCGCCGTGCACCCGCACGACACCTTCCACTTCGCCCAACTCCCGCTGAATCGTCATCACGCAGTGCCCGCAACTGATCGCCGGCACCAGCACCGTCTTCTCTTCCATGTCCACTCCATCCGGTTCCGAGTTTCCGTTTTCCCGGTCCGACCGCGCAGCGGCCCCGCGCGCCCCGCCGCCGGCCGCTCCCACGCTCGCGTCCTCGCACCCCATCCACGAATGCAAAGCCGCCCTGATCCGCGCTGCGGAGGACGTGTCGCTCCCCGCCGGGGGAAGGAGCGCCACGACCATGTACACGGCAGCGCGGGGGAACCGATCTCGTGCGTTCGCTTCACACGGAAGGGAAAAATAACGCCCCGGCGGAACAGGTGTGGAGTCCGCCGATGGACTTCGCCTCCCACCCCCGCTGGAATCCCTTCATCCTCTCCCTCATCGTGTGCCGGTTCATTTGAATCGACCCACCAGGAGGACCGGTCACACACCGCCGTTTCTTCCCTATCTTAAGGCAGGAGGTTGAACCACACAGCGGAATGACAGGTGCATGCCGTGGAAAGGGGATGACGATGACACGGTTGATGCGGTATGCGGGACAGGGCGGGAGAGCGAACTCCCGCGCGGCGGGACGATTCACGGCGCTGCTGCTGGCGGCGGCGTTCCTCGCGGCGGGCTGCGGGGTGAGTTCCCCCTCCTCGGGCGGCGGAGGCGAGGACACCGCCGGGCCCACCCCCTCCTGGTCGACGGACTACACCGACCCCTCCGGGAACGACTACGAGGCGGTGGGGCTCTTCCTCCAGCCCCAGGGCAACTACCTCATCGTCGCCAATGTGCTCTCGCCGAGCGGAGACCCCCTCGGCGTGGCCGTTCTCCTCGTGGACCCGACCGGTTCGCGGATCGAGACCACCTACCTGGAGACGACCTGGCGCTGGCGGGCGATGCGGGCGCGCCCGCAACTCGCCGGCGGCGGCCTCTGGATCGCCGGCTACAGCCCCGCGGAGGGCTCCCTGCCGGTCTCCCCCGCCCTCGCCTCGGTCGATGGCTTCGGGCACCATGCCTGGTCCTTCCGCTACCCGGGCGAGGAGGATGCCGTCGCGGTGGATGTCGCCGCGGTCGAACAGGGCGGCGTTCTCCTGCTCACCCACCCCCTCGCCGGCGGCGAGCTGGCCGTGCATCGTATCGCCCCGGACGGCTCCCTTTTCGACACCTACCGCTACACCCAGATTGAGACCGCGAATGTGATCGTGGAACAGGTCCCCGGCGTGTTCGCCATCGCCGGGAACGAGTACGAGGACGGCGGCGTGGTGCTCAAGCTGCTGCAGGTGCTGACCAACGGCTCCCCCCTCGGGGCGGTGTCCACCTTCCGGGATCATGGCGTCCTCGCCCTCGGCGACATGCGTCCGGCCTTCGGCGAAGGGCTGCTCTTCTACGGCACGGACACCTCCGGCGGCGAGGGCGCGGGAAACCTGAGCCTGTTGCGCATGGCCTCGGACAACACCTCGCTCTGGGACTGGGACTACATTTCGGCGGGGGACCAGGTCGCGCGGCGTCTCCTCCGCCTGGCGGACGGCGGCTGGTTGATGCTGGCGACGACGAGCGGCGACACCACCGGGACGGACCAGCGCGTGCTGCGCGTCGACCCCGAGGGCGTCTCCCTGTGGCAGAAGACTTACGCGGTTGCGGGGGAGCAGACGGCCGCCGATTTTCTGCTCATCGGCTCCGGGCAACTGATGCTCCTCGCCACCTCGCGCGAGGATCCGACCGCCGCCTCGAACGTCCTGCTCACCCTGCTCACGGGGGTTTTCTAGTGGACCGGTCCACTAGGGACGGCTACCGCCTGCACGGTCGGCTTCGGTAACGGCACACGGGGACATCCAG
>CAYOKT010000132.1:1400-5864 GCA_964404605.1 uncultured bacterium | reverse complement strand
GTCATCCTGAACACTTTCCGCTGTCATCCTGAACGTAGTGAAGGATCTCGAAATGAAAAGGTACGTAAGCAACGGTAGCGCATCGTTTCGAGACTCTTCCATCGTCCCGAAGTGTCGGGACGGCTCAGAGTGACAGATTTCGCGCTTTACAAGCATAAAAAGGGTGGCCCGGGACTTCAGTCCCGGGTTTCATGTCAAGTTGCTCCTCTCCGCCACGCCGTGGATCGAGTGACCCGTTGGCCGGCCCTGTCAACCCGGCGACACGTCGCCGGGGAGAGGGAAGCTCCCTGCGTGCTACTGCGAGTAAACCAGCTTCACCAGCAGCTCCCCCACCTGTTGCAGGGATTCCGGTGAGCAGGCATCGGGTAAATCACGATGGGTGTGCCACGGGGGGTAATCGAAGTCGATCAGGTCGCAGGCGGGAATCCCCGCGCGCAGCAGGTTGACATGATCGTCGAAGACCGGGTCGCCGGGCCAATCCACGAAGGCCGCCAACCCTTCGTCGCGGGCGAGCCGGTAGAGGTAGTTCACCCAGTCCTCGGCATAAAACCAGCCGAAGTACTCCTTCGGGATCTCGAGGTCGGCGTCGCCGATCATGTCCAGGTTCACCGCACCGGTGGGGACCGGTTCGGTGCGGTGGCGGGCGTAGTGGGCGCTGCCGAGGCAGTAGGTCTCGTTCTCCCCGGGCATGCCGGAGTCCTCGAGGTCGAAGAGGACGATCTCCACCGCGACCGGCGGGGGGGACTCGGCGAACAGGCGCGCGAGTTCGAGCAGCACCGCCACCCCGGAAGCCCCGTCATTGGCGCCCGGGATGGGGACCCGGCGCGCCTCCGGGTCCGGCTCCTCGTCCGCCCACGGGCGGGTGTCATAGTGAGCGCTGAAGAGGTAGGTGGCCGGCCCGTCCGGTCCGAAACGGGCGATGATGTTCACCCCCTCCCGCTCCACCTTCGGAGAACCCTCTTCGTAGGAGGTGGGAACAAGCGCCGTGAACCGCTGCCGGGTGACCCTTCCGCCGTACTTCTCGAACCGGTCGATGAAGCTCCGGGCCGCCTCGGCGTGCGCCTCGCTGCCGGGCACACGGGGCCCGAGGGCGACCTGCTCTTCGAGGAAAGTGAACGCGGACCGGCCGTCGAAGCGGGGAGGCGCTGCATGGGCGGAAAGGGTGGCGGTGAGAAGGAGAAAAGCGAACAGGGGAACCGCCGCCGGTGGGGAGGCGGCTGGCGTCCGGCGGCCGCGGGGGAAAGCCTTCACTCACCCGCCTCCTCTCCGGGCAGGGTGATGCCGTGCCGCTCCATGATCGCCGCCCATTCGGCTTCCTCGAGGGTTTCCGCCTCGTCGATGAGGAGCACCGGAATGCCCTCCTCGATGCGGTAGCGCCGCCGGGTGGCCGGGTCGGTGCTCACCAGGCTGTCGCCCTCCTGCACCAGCGGCGCCTTGGTCTCCGGGCAGACGAGAATCTTCAGCAGTTCCGGATCGAGGTTCATCGTCCCCTCCTCCTATTCCGCGCCCGCCGGCGCCCCGTCGCCGAGGGAGAGTATGCTTGCCCGCTGGACACGGCTGCCGCCCTGCCAGGTCCCCCCTTCAGACAGGTTGACCAGCGCCTGCACGGTCACCTTCGCCTCCCCGCTCGCCGTGTCCGGCACCAGCCAGTCGTACCGGGTCGCATCGAGCTTGATGAACAGCAGCGGGTCCGGGCTGCCGACCCCCTCCACGCGCAGCTCGTACTCGTCGGCGAACGCCGCCTGACTCCACGAGATCCGCACGGTGTCGCCGGGCAGGGCCGGGTCGTGCGGTGATTCCACCTCGAGGGTGAAATCGCCGGCGAGGCGGACAAAGGTCGAATCCTCGCCCCAACTCGCCGACCGGACGCGGAGGGGAACCAGGGAGCCGGGATTCAGGGGCGGGGTGATCCGCCCGGAGAAGGCCCCCGTGTTCGCGTTGTAGTTCACCTGTTCCCGGTTGACGAAGACCTCCGCGTTCACCGTGCCCGTTCCCTGGGTGAGGACCTGGACGACCACCTGGCTGATGTCGTCATCCCCGCCGCCGATTCCGACGAGCTGATGGCTCAGGTCCACCACGGCGGTGTTCCCTTCGGCGGGCGGGGGATAGACCGACCCCTCGGGCACCTGGTTGCCCTCGTTCTCGCAGCCGGTGAGCGGCGGCAGGAGGAGGAGAGCGCCCAGCGCGGCGGCCGGAATCCACCGCCCGCGTCCCGGAGAATTCCCGCTGTCCTTCATTCCGTGCCCTTCGTAGGCGGCGTGCCATGCCGGCGGAGATGGTCCGCCAGCTTGCGCATCCTTCGCACGACGGTTTCACGTCCGAGGGCGGCGAGCAGTTCGAACAGCCCGGGGCCGACCCCCTGGCCGCTCACGGCGATGCGGGTCGCGTGGATCAGCTTCCCGCCGCCGATGCCCAGCGACTCCGCGTACTCGCGCAGAATCGTCTCGAGGGTGGCTTCGTCGAAGTTCTCCGCCTTCTCGTACAGGTCGGCGAGCCCCTCCAGCCGCTCCGGGGTTTCCGGGTCCTTCAGCCGCTTCTTCGCGGCCGCGGGGTCATACTCCTCGGGGTCTTTGAAGAAATAGGAGCCCCGCTCGAGGATTTCGAGGGGGAAACGGCTGCGGGTTTTCAGCAGGCGGACGGCGGTGGGCAGGTGCAACCCGGAGCCGTGCGGCAGAATCCCCGCCGCCACGCGGTCGGCGACGGGTTGGCGCAGGACACGGATGATCTCCTCGTCCGGCAGCAGGGAGAGAAACTGCCCGTTCATCCACTCGAGCTTCCTCTCGTCGAACACCGCGCTGCGGTTGTTGATCCCCTCGATGCTGAACGCCTCGATCAGCTCCTCGCGGGAGAGCAGTTCGCGGTCGTCGCCGGGCGACCACCCGAGGAGGGCGAGGTAGCTGAGCATCGCCTCCGGCAGGTAGCCTCGCCGGCGGTACTCGGTGAGGGCGGTGGCGCCGTGACGCTTGGAGAGGCGCTTCTTGTCCGGGCCGAGGATCAGGGGGACATGGGCGAAAGCCGGCGGTGTCCACCCGAGGGCGGTGTAGAGCAGGATCTGCTTCGGGGTGTTCGAGATGTGGTCGTCTCCGCGGATGACATGGGTGATTCCCATCTCGAAGTCGTCGGCGACCACCGCCACCATGTAGGTCGGGGTGCCGTCCCGCCGCATGAGGACGAAATCGTCGATCGCATCGGGCTCCACCCTCACGCCGCCGTGCACGCCGTCCACGTAGCTCACCGCGTGGTCCGGGACCTTCATCCGCACGGCGAATGGTTCGCCCGCCTCGGCGCGGCGCAGAGATTCGGCGGGGTCGAGGTCACGGTCGGGCCCGCGGAAGGCGATCCTGCGCCCGCCTGACTGGGCTTCCTTTTTCAGCCGGTCGGTCTCCCCCGGGGGGAGGAAATCCCGGTAGGCCGCGCCGCGCTCGATCAGCTCCTCGACCACCTCACGGTGATAACTGCGGCGCGTGGACTGGCGGAGCGGCTCCTCGTCCCACTCCAGCCCAAGCCAGCGGAGCGCATCGAGGATGTCTTCCTCGTATTCCGCCTTCGAGCGCTCGCGGTCCGTGTCCTCGATGCGGAGGAGGAACGAGCCGCCGAAGTGGCGCGCGAGCAGCCAGTTGAAGATGGCCGTGCGGGCGCCCCCGATGTGCAGGTAGCCCGTGGGGCTGGGGGCGAAACGAACGCGGACGGGTTTCATCGTTGGTTGACCTTGTCGTCAGGGGTTTGCTGAACCGCCGAAAGGTACAACCGGCGGGGACCCTGTCGCACTAGTGGATCGATTCAGGTTGACCGGTCCGCCAGGCTCCCTCTCCGCCAGCGGTGGGGGGCCTGCGGCCGCTCAGGATTCGCCTGGTTCGCCGTCGTTGCCGGCCGGTGGAGGCGGAGGGGGAGGAACAATGGGAGCGGAGGCCCCGGCGCCCGCCGCCAGGCCGGACGGGGGAATTACGGTCTCCTCCTCGAGTTCGAGGCGCAGGCCGCCGCTGAAGGAGGCGATGGCGTTGTAGAAGAGTGTGACCAGCACGGCGATCAGGGTGTAGAAGAACGCGGACAGAAAGGCGACGAGCAGGCCCGCGAAAACCAGGGCGACACCGCCCGCGCCGGAGATGAGAGGAATGTCGAGGGCGTTACCCACCGAACGGACGATACCCATGAGGACGGTTGAATAGAGCAGAAAGAGAACCAGTGCGAGGAGGAAAAAGACGAGGAACGCCACCCGGACCACCGGTCCCAACGGCACCCGCTTGAGTTCCCAGGTCATTCTTCCTCCCATCGATTTCATGAGTATTGCTGCGACCCGGCCCCCTCGGTCACTTCCCACCGCCGGGCGCGGGAAAGAAAAAGGCCGGGAGGGCTGTTGCCCCTGTCCCGGCCCGGCGGAGAGGGTGGGATTCGAACCCACGGTGCGGGGGCAACCCACACACTCGCTTAGCAGGCGAGCACCTTCGGCCGCTCGGTCACCTCTCC
>CAYOKT010000132.1:0-1300 GCA_964404605.1 uncultured bacterium | reverse complement strand
GCGTTTCGTGCGCGTAAAGATAGGAGAAAGGGAGGGGACTCTCAAGCGGGGCGGTCATCGCCCGGGCTCTTGAGGGCCCGCCGCGCCGGTTGCCTTTCATCGGCTCCCGCCGGCCTCGCCCCCCCCCGGACCCGTCGCGCGGAGGACGGGCGCATCCCCGCACCACGGTGACCGCGGTGAGGGAACCCGTCCCACCGGAGGCCGGTGCGTTGCGAAGAGATGCCTTTCGGCGGCTTGTTCCCGCGGTGCTTCCCTACTCCTTCGCGAACAGGTTGTAGAGCAGCGCGACGAGGTACCCGCAGACGAAGCCGTCGACGAATCCCCAGACGAGTCCGATCAGGCTGCCGACAAAGCTGAAGCTGTACCCGAGGTAGAACTTGCCGATCAGGCTGATCGTCCCTCCGGCCGAACCGGTGATCAGCAGCCACCAGGTGGCGACCATCACCGCGGCGCCCCATAGGATACCGAAGGCGAGGGCAAGGGCGAGTGGACGGAGTTTCATCTCTAACCTCCCTTGGGTGGGTGGAACTGATTTCGTTGTGCGCTTCCCGCGCTATTACGATAAAGAGAAATCAGCCTGCGAGGAGGTAATGTGGAATCGGTGTAAACTTACGACTTGACAATAAAAGAATCAAGCTGTTGGCATTGTGCGATGATGATGCAACCCCGGGTTTTCACGGCGGGGAGGAGGTCGCCCGGGAACGATGCAACCCGAGGTAGCCCGTGAGCGATTTACCTGCCGCAGGCGGGCAAGTCCCGGGGAAGTAATCCGCATCCCGGGAAAGCGTTCACCAGTTGGCTTTTGGCCGCCGTGCGCCGTGCAGCACCGCGCAGGGAGCGTTCCGGGTCACATGCCGGGCGAGGACCCGGCACCAGAGCGCGTTGAACGTGCGGCAGCTTTTCGCGCCGTCCACGTTCTCGCGGGGCCACTCCGCCTCTTCGCAGGCCATGGTGCACCACTTCAGGTCGGCCCGCTCCACCCCGGCGTTCGTGTCGGGTTCTCCCCCGCCCGGCAGGGGGGAGTTTCCCTCCCCGCGAAGCAGCCGATCGAGGAGCCCGCCGCCGTCCCCCGGCACCTTGTGGTTCATCCCTTCATCCGCGGTGTTCTGTTCCTGTGACGGCGGCAAGGTAGCATGCCACCGACCGGGGGGCAAGAACAGGGTCGGCAGAGTGGCCCGGTCCCGACTATTCGGCGGGTGGCCCGAGACTTATCGCCAGCCGTAGCCTCAGGCGCAGGCGGGCAGTCCCGGGTTTCACAAGGGTTTCCGCGCTCGCCCCGGGAAGACGTCAACGCAGCAGG
>CAYOKT010000131.1:0-6029 GCA_964404605.1 uncultured bacterium | reverse complement strand
CCACCCCATCGGGACCGGGCCACCCCATCGGGACCGGGCTACCCTGCCGCAGCGGGCAAGCCCCAGGTCACCCGGCAGTCCTACTTCACGTAACTCACCCGCCGCGAGGCCACGGTTTTACCGTCCAACGACAGGCGCACAAAGTAGGTTCCCGCGGCGAGGCCGTCCGCCGACCACACCGCCTCGTGCCGGCCCGCGGCCAGGGCTCCCCGGAGGAGGGTCGCGACCCGCCGCCCCAGGATGTCATACACCGTCACCTCCACCCCGCCCGCACGGTTGAGGGAGAAGGGGAGACGCACCGTGCTGTTGAAGGGGTTCGGGTAGGCGTCGATGACGCTGAACCCGGCGGGCAGGGCATCCGTCAGGCCGCCCTCTCCCACGGAGGTTAGCGGTTCCGTCTTCAGCAGCCAGAAGTCCAGGTCGCCTAAGCCCCAGGAGTTGGTGGAGCCCATCAGGGCGAACCCCCCGTCGCCGGTGGGAACGAACGCGCCGAGATCGGTCCTGTCACCGCCGTACGTGGTGGACCAGACCTCGTTGCCCCCGGAATCGAGCTTGTAGAGGAGTTCGTCCGCCTGCTCCGGGTCTTCGGGCACAGCGACGATACCGATGTAGAGAGAGCCTTCGTCATCCTCGTAGAGGCTGAAGATGTCCCAGATACCGGCGCCGCCCCCGGGGAACGTGTGGTCCCAGATTACAGTCCCCTCGCTTTCGGTGCGGACGAGCCAGGCATAGGCGTTCCCCTCCGCGTCTGCGGCGTCGCCGCCGATGAGGAAACCGCCGTCAGCGGTTTCGAGCACCACGCTCGCCTCCTGCTCATTCCCGTCGCCATAGGTGGCATCCCACTGCAGGGCGCCGTCCTCATCCACGACGATGAGCCAGAAATCCTGGTCCTCGTTGGCGCTGCTGCTGCGGTTGTAGCCGACCCCCGCGAAGCCGCCGGAGGAGAGTTCGATCACATCGAAACCGTCATCGTCGATCCCGTCGCCGCCGAAGGTCTCCCACCAGAGGATCTCGAGGTCCGCATCCAGGCGGAGCAGGAAGAAATAGTCATCGAGTTCCCCGACGGCGATGATGCCGCCGTCGGAGGTTCTCTTCGCCCCGTTGAACTCGTTGTAGCCGCCGACGGCGCTGTGGGTCACGCGGCTCAGCTCCACGCCGTTCGAATCCGTCCGGATGAACACCAGGGAATCGGAAACGGGATCTTCCATGTCGATGAAGCCGCACACCGTGTATCCGCCGTCACCGTCCGGCAGCACGCTGACCCCTTCCTCCCACTGGCCGGGCCGCCCGAAGGTGGCGGACCAGAGTTCGGTGCCGTCTTCATCCGCGCGAACGAGCAGGATGTCGGTCGGCTCGCCCGCGCCCTCCGATTCCGTGGAACCGATCATGATGAACCCGCCGTCGACCGTCTGCCGGCTGCCGATGCCCCAGCACCAGTCCCCGTCCGGCCCGCCGAAGGTGGTGTTCCAGGCGACACCGGGCTGCGCGAAGAGAGGGACTACGCATAGAAGTACGAGTAGCATTGCAAACAGGCATATGGTACACCGTCTCATTTTCTTCTCCTTTCAGCGAAAACGGAATACTTCATGTCGCAGAATAAAAAGTTTGGAGGGGGTAATTTTTGACTCAAATCAAAACCGGGAACTTTCCGCGGGTCTGCCGTGGGAAGGTTGCCCTTGCCGGTGGGGTAACCGCCGGGCATGCGAAAAAGCGCCCCGGCCTGTGCCGGCCGGGGCGCTGCTCGAAGCGTGCCTGCGCTTTCATGCCTTATCAATAGAAACCTATCAGACCCCGTCACCGGAGCTGACAGGGCCACCCGGCCGGGACAGGATGCACGGCGGGGAGGGCTCCCCTACCGTTTCGCCAGCGTCTGCGCCTGCACCGCGCCGATGGCGGCGATGTTGACGATGTCCTCGGTGTTGGAGCCGCGCTGGAGGATGTGCATCGGGAGGTCGAGGCCGGTGAGAATGGGGCCGACCAGCGTCGCCCCGCCCAGCTCCTCCAGCAGGCGGAAGGTGATGTTCGCCGCATCCAGGTTCGGGAAGATGAGCACGTTGGCCCCGCCCTGGATCTTCGCGAAGGGGTACTCATCGGCGAGCATCTTCCCCGACACGGCGATGTCGGCCTGCACCTCGCCGTCCACCGCCCAGTCCGGGTGCTTCTCCCAGAGCATCTCCACGGCCCGGCGCATCTTCTCGCTCCTCGGGTGGCGGACGCTGCCGAAGTTGCTGAAGGAGAGCAGCGCGAAGCGCGGTTCGATGGCGATGCTGACCGCGAGTTCGTAGACCGCCTCGGTGATCTCGACGATCTGCTCACTGGTCGGATCGACATTCACCGCGGCATCGGCGAGCAGGTACTGCTTGTGGTCGAGGATGGCGAGGTAGGAGGCGCAGAGGGTCCGCCCGGCGAGACGGTCGGACATCACTTGCAGCATCGGCCGGATCATCTGCGGGTAGTACCGCGTGCGGCCGGAGATGTAGACATCCGCCGCCCCCTCGCGGACCATCATCGGGCCGAAGAACTCGCCGGCGCGCATCGCGATGCGCGCCTCGTCACGGTTGACCCCCTTCCGGTTCCGCAGGTGGAAGAAGAGATCCACGTACTCCTCGAACCGGGGGGCGTTGGCGGGCTTGATCACCTCGACCCCGTTCAGGGGAAGCCCCAGCCGTGCTTTCCTCTCCTCGAACGCCTTCGGGTCGGCGAGGAGGATCGGGGTGCCGATCTTCTCATCGAGGATGATCTGGCTCGCGCGCAGCACCTTGTCATCGCAGCCGTCCGCGAACACGATCCGCGTGGGGACATGCTGCGCCTGGTGGATCAGGCGGCGGATGGTCTCGCGTTCGGCGCCGAGCAGCCGCTCGAGGTGATCGCGGTAGGCTTCCCAATCCACGATCTCGTGCCGCGCGACGCCGCTCTCGACCGCCGCCTTCGCCACCGCCAGCGCCTCCCAGGTGAGCACACGCGGATCGAAGGGCTTGGGAATCAGGTATTCCGGGCCGAACTGGAGCGTGTCGACGTTGTAGGCGCGAAGGACGACATCCGGGACATCCTCCTTCGCCAGGCTCGCCAGCGCCTTCGCGGCGGCGACCTTCATCTCCTCGTTGATCGCCTTCGCACGCACATCCAACGCGCCGCGGAAGATGAAGGGGAAGCCGAGAACATTGTTCACCTGGTTGGGGTAGTCGCTGCGGCCGGTGGCGATGATGACATCCTCGCGCGCGGCCTTCGCCTCCTCGTAGGTGATCTCGGGGTCCGGGTTCGCCATGGCGAAGATGATCGGGTTGTCCGCCATCGAGCGGACCATCTCCCTGCTGAGCAGGTCCTTGGTACTCACCCCGGCGAAGACATGCGCCCCGCTGATCGCATCCTCCAGGGTGCGGGCATCGGTCCGGACCGCCATCTCCGCCTTGTAGGGGTTGTAGCGCGGATGCTCGGGGTCAAGGTCCTCGCGCCCCTCATAGATCACGCCCTTGCTGTCGACCATCATCACGTTTTCGGGCTTCACCCCGAGTTCGATGTAGAACTTCGCGCAGGCGATTCCCGCGGCACCCGCCCCGCTGAAGACCACCCGCACCTCGTCGATCTTCTTGCCGATCACCTCGAGGGCGTTCAGCAGCGCCGCGCCCGAGATGATCGCGGTCCCATGCTGGTCATCGTGGAAAACCGGGATGTCGAGGCGCTTCTTCAGCTCCTGCTCGATGTAGAAGCACTCCGGCGCCTTGATGTCCTCGAGGTTGATCCCCCCGAAGGTGGGCGCGAGCAGCTCGCAGGTGCGGATGATCTCGTCCGGGTCCAGGGTGTTCAGCTCGATGTCGAACACATCCACCTCGGCGAACCGCTTGAAGAGAACCCCCTTGCCCTCCATCACCGGCTTGCCCGCCATCGGGCCGATGTTGCCCAGCCCGAGGACCGCGGTACCATTGGAGACCACCGCGACCAGGTTGCCCTTGTTCGTGTACCGGTAGACATCATCCGGGTTCTTCTCGATCTCGAGGCAGGGAACCGCGACCCCGGGGGTGTACGCCAGCGACAGGTCGCGCTGTGTGATGCAGGGCTTGGTCGCCCGTATGGCAATCTTCCCCGGTGTCGGTTCGGAATGGTACTTCAGTGCCTCTTTCTCGTATGACATGGCTCTCCTCGCCATCCGTATGCCCCCTCCCGGGAGGCGTTTCCCGTATGTGTGAAAAGCGCGGCCGCCACACGACCACGCCTCAGATTAACTCTCTTCGTTTCCCGCCGCAACCGCGCCGGCGCACGCCATAATTCTCTCCATGCCGGAGTCGGCGCACCTCCGGACGAACACCGCCCGATAACCCCGGGCAACAGCTCCCGGGGGAGTGTCGACCTCGGACCTTCGACTTTCGAACTGTGCGAAGGTAGGCACATGGCACGGAAAGCGCAAGCAGATCTCCGAGGTCCGCGGGCGCCGTTGTCCCGGCCGTGGGAACCATGGTAGCTTCCGCCGCCGGGGAGCAGGAGCCGAATGCGCCCTGCCCCGGTCCACACCTTCCCGGGAGACGACCGAAAGGGGTTGCCATGGGGATCAAGCGCGTGCTGGTCATCGGTCTCGACTGCCTCGAGCCGGGCCTGGTGTTCGAGCGCTTCGCGGGGCGGCTGCCCACCTTCGACCGCCTGCGCGGCATGGGCCGCTGGGGGCGGCTGCGCAGCCCCGTACCGGCGATCACCGTGCCCGCCTGGATGGTAATGGCGACCGGCCATGACCCCGGCGAACTCGGCCTCTACGGCTTCCGCAACCGCACCGGGCGGGGCTATGACGCCCTCGCCTTCGCCTCCTCGCGCGACATCCGCCTGCCCGCGGTCTGGGACCGGCTGGGCGGGGCGGGGCGGCCGAGTATCGTGGTCGGGGTGCCCCCCGGATACCCCCCGCTCCCGCTGCGCGGTGCACGGGTCTCCTGCTTCATGACCCCCTCGCCGGACTCCGACTACACCTGGCCGCCGGAATTGAAAGCCGAGCTGCTCGACCGCCTCGGCGAGGTCCTTTTCGACGTCGAAGACTTCCGCAACACCGACCGCGCGGAGCTGCCGGGGCGGCTGCGAAAACTGTGCGACAACCGTTTCGCGGTGATGGACCACCTGCTGGCAACCCGTCCCTGGGACCTGGCGTTCCTGGTCGAGATGAGTGTCGACCGTCTACACCACACCTTCTGGCGAACCCTGGACCCCGCCCACCCGCTGCACGAACCCGGCGGCCCCTTCGCCGATGTCATCCTCGAGCACTACCGCCACCTCGACCGGCGGCTCGGCGAGCTGCTCGAGCGGCACATGACCGCGGAAACCGCGCTGCTGGTCCTCAGCGATCACGGCGCCCAGGCGATGCAGGGCGGCTTCGCGTTCAACGACTGGCTGCGGCGGGAGGGGTACCTCGTCCTGAAGCGGGACCCGCCCGCCCCCGCGCCGCTGACCCCGGAAATGGTGGACTGGCCGCGCACCCGCGCCTGGGGCGAGGGAGGCTACTACGGGCGGCTGTTCCTTAACATCCGCGGGCGCGAGCCGCAGGGGGCGCTCGAGCCGGGAGAGGCGGAAACGCTGCTCTCGGAGATCGCCGGAAAACTGGCCGCGTTGCGCGGGCCGGACGGCGCGAAGATGGACAACCGCCTCTACCGGCCCGGGGAGATCTACGCCGCGGTGCACGGCGTGCCCCCGGATGGGATTCTCTACTTCGACGACCTGCGCCGGCGCAGCCTCGGCACCGTGGGGAACCGGTCCCTCTTCCCCCGCGGCAACGACCTCGGCCCGGACGATGCGAACCACAGCCCCTACGGCGCCTGGCTGCTGGTGACGCCGGAGATGGCGGGCGGCGCCGGATGGTCGGACGGGCAGGCGGAGGGTGGCCCTGTCAGCTTCGATGACAGGGTATTGCAAGCCGACGGCCCCGAGACGGCCGACGCCCTCGACATCGCGCCCTCGCTGCTCCACCTGTTGGGACTGCCGGTGCCGGCGGACCTGCGGGGCGGCCTCCTGCCGGGGCTGCCATAGGCAGTTGACAGGGTGGCCCGGGACTTCAGTCC
>CAYOKT010000130.1:0-6042 GCA_964404605.1 uncultured bacterium | reverse complement strand
CGTCGGGTGGCCCGGGATCTTCAGTCCCGGGTCTCATGTCTTTTTCAGCCGCCCATCACGGCGTGGGCAGGCTGACCCTCCGCCCGGTCTTCCCCGGGATGCAGCCCGGCACGCCGTAGTCCGTCGGTTTGCGGACAAAGGCGGCTCCCGCCTTCGCTGTCAGCTTCGGCGTGGCATGCGCTCCCGGTCGGGTGGCCCGTTCTTGCATACACTATACTAACATTCCCTCCCGCCTATCCTGTATGCCCCTGCTCCGGAGGCATGTATGTTTGTTGCTTGCGTGGAGAGGGAACCCTATTTTCCGACTGCGACTATCCTGACAGGGAAATGTTAGTAAACTGATGGCGATTCCCCTCGAGGAGATCGGCCACCGCATCCGGCGCTTGCGGATGGCGGCCGAGATGACACAGGAGGAGCTGGCCGAGCGCAGCGACCTCACGGCGGGCTTCATCAGCCAGGTGGAGCGGGGCAAGACCTCCATCTCCATCGACAGCCTGATGATGATCCTCGACGCGCTGAACGTCCACATCTCCGACTTCTTCCGGCCCACGCCGCAGCGGATCGTCTTCCGTGCGGAGGACGCGGTCGAGCTCGACCGTGAAGGGGTCTCCTCCTTCGTCGCGCTGGTGCCCGGTGCGGCCAACCGCACGATGGAGCCGGTGCGGGTGCGCCTCGCCCCCGGGGAGAGTGTCTCCCTCGAGCCCTTCAGCGGGGAGCAGTTCGGGTACGTCCTCTCCGGGGCGATCCAGGTGTCCTACGCCTCGCGCCAGATGGCCGCCGGCGCGGGGGAATCCTTTTACGCCAGCGGCCAGTACGAGCTGTCGGTGAGAAACGACGGCGACCGGTTCGCGGAGTTTCTCTGGATCAGCAGCCCCCCGTATTTCTGACATCCTGCCTTGGGGGGCGGTTCACTCGGCGCGGGGGAGTGGACCCCGCGGTGAATCCATTGCGCCCATGAGTTCCGGCGCGGAAGATGGGGAGTCAACCCTTGGCTACGAACGCACTGGGTCGCCAGCTCGTGGTCGAGTTCTACGACTGCCGGCGGGAGAAGCTGGATGACCTCGAGGGAATCGAGGCGGCGATGCTCGATGCCGCCCTCGCCAGCGGGGCGACGGTGGTGGAGAAGGTCTTCCACCGTTTCAGCCCCTGGGGGGTCAGCGGCGTGGTGGTGATCGCCGAATCGCACCTCGCCATTCACACGTGGCCGGAATACGGATACGCGGCGGTGGACCTGTTCACCTGCGGTGAGGAGGTGGACCCGATGAAGGGGTTCGAGGTGTTGCGGGCCGAACTCGGCGCGGGGAGCATGTCCGTGGTGGAGCTGAAACGCGGCATCCTGCCGGGACTCACGGGGCATGCTCCGCACAAGCCGCCGGCCATGGCGCGGGAAAGCGAAGTCGTTTGAGGATGAACCGGGAGAAAGCCATGGAACTCACTTCGCCTCCGAAGCGTTTCTTTCTCACCGCCGGGTCGGCGGAGGGGTACACCCCCCTGAACGCGTTCGACGCGGCGCTGATCAACGCCGGGGTCGGGGATCTCAACCTGGTGAAACTCTCCTCCATCCTGCCGCCCGGCTGCGAGCACCATGACCCCTTCGACCTGGCGGCCGGAACCCTGACCCCCGTCGCCTACTCCTCGCTGACCTCGCACCTGACAGGGGAGGTGATCGCCGCCGCGGTGGCCTGCGCGCTCCCGGAGGACCCGGCGCAGCCCGGCGTGATCATGGAATACTCCGCCCGGGGCAGCGCGGAGAACGCGGAGGCCATCGCCCGCGACATGGCGGCGCACGCCTTTTCCCTCCGCAAGCGCGCGCTGAAGAAGATCGTCGCCGTCTCGGTGGAGCACCGGGTGGAGACCATCGGCGCCGCCTTCGCCGGCGTCGTCTTCGGATAGGACCCGACATGGACCCGAACTACTACGAGGGAAACGAGGGGCGCCTGATCTTCACCGAGTGGGACCCACACGGGGTCGGGATCTCCTGGCGGATCAAGCGGGCGATCACGCACGTGGAAACGCCCTACCAGGTCATCGACCTCTACGAGACGGAGGATTCCGGGCGGCTGCTGGTCCACGACGGCGCGGTGATGCTGACCACCGCCGACGAGGCGGCCTACCACGAGATGATCGTCCACGTCCCGATGCTGACCCACCCGAACCCCCGGCGGGTCCTCGTCGTCGGCGGCGGGGACGGCGGCACGCTGCGCGAGCTGGTCCGGCACCCGACCCTCGAGCTGGCGCGGCAGGTGGAGATCGACGGCGAGGTGGTCCGCGTGGCGCGCGAGCACCTGGCGGGCCTCGCCACCGCGTTCGACCATCCGAAGGTGGACCTCGTCATCGGGGATGGAGTCAAGGCGGTCGAGGAGGCGGAGCCGGGAAGCTACGACGTGATCCTCGTCGACTCCACCGATCCCCTCGGGCCCGCGGTGCCGCTGTTCGAGGAGCCGTTCTACCGCAGCGTGCACCGCGCCCTCGCGGAGGACGGCCTGCTCGCGCAGCAGGTCGCGAGCACCTTTTACCACCTCGAACTCTACGTGACCATCGTCCGCCGCCTGCGAGGCATCTTCCCCCTCGTCCGGCCGTTCACCTCCCAGATCCCGGCCTATCCCTCCGGCAACTGGGGGTTCGCCCTCGCCAGCAAGGGACCGGACCCCCTGCGCGGCCTCGAGGCGGAGCGCTGCGAGCCGATCGAACAGGACGCGAGATACTGGAACCGGGAGATCCACCGCGCCGCCTTCGCCCTCCCGAACCACGCCCGGCGAGAGCTGGAAGCCTGAACGGTGCGATCCGCGGAGGAGGAGAACGGTATGCCGGACCACGGCCCCCCGCGCTTTCTCGCGGCGGACGCCGATCCCGCATCGGCCCGCGCCGCGGTGATCGGGCTGCCCTATGACGGCACCGCCTCCTACCGCCCCGGGGCGCGGTTCGGCCCCGCCGCGCTGCGCCGGGCCTCCGATGCGCTGGAGACCTACGACCCGCCCCTCGACGCCGACCTCGAAGACTACAAGATCGCCGACCTGGGGGATCTGCCCCTGCCCGCCGGCCCCCCGGAACCGGCGCTGGACGCGATCCGCAGGGCGCTGGAGGCCCTCCCGCCGGAGCTTCTTCTCCTCGGTCTCGGCGGCGAGCATACCGTCACCCTGCCCCTCGTGGAGCACGCGCTCGCGTCGAACGGGGACGCGGCCGTTCTCCTGTTCGATGCTCACACCGACCTGCGGGAGGAGTACGAGGGGTCGCGGTATTCCCACGCCTGCACCGTCCGGCGGCTGCTCGATGCGGTCGGCCCCGACCGCATCGCGATGATCGGGGTGCGCAGCGGGACACGCGGGGAATTCGCCCTTGCCCGGGAGCACAACCTGCTTCTCCCGGTCGATGCACATTTATTGTTGCGCCGCCTCGAGAGTTGGGGCGGGCGCCCACTGTACCTATCTTTCGACCTGGATGGTTTCGACCCGGCGGATCTGCCGGGCACCGGGGTCGTCGAGCCGGGCGGGTTCCACTGGCGGGAGATCGAGCCGCTGCTCACCGCGCTGAAGGGCCGCCGTGTCATCGGCGCGGACGTGGTCGAACTCGCACCCGGCTTCGACCCGAGCGGACGCAGCGAGGTGCTCGCGGCGCGTGTCGCCCGCGCCCTGCTGCTCCTGATGCTCACCGGCGGGTGAAGGGAACTGCGGTTTCCCGCACCCCGGAGCGGAGATGGGCCATTCGAACTGCACGGTTTACTGGGAGCGGGACCATGAAACGCACTGTGCTGATGCTTGTCGCCCTCCTCTTCGCCACTTCCCTCACGACGGCCACCCCCCTGCTGGATGTCTACCTGCCGGACCGTGATGCGCGCGAGGCGCTGCTGCGGGGACGGCTCGACGTGGTCGAACTGCATGCCGACCGGGCGGTGGTCGTCGGCTGGCCCGGCGACCCGGACCGCCTGCGCGGGCTCGGGCTCGCCTTCGATGTCATCGAGGAGGACATCGAAGCGTTTTACCGCGGACGGCTGGATCATGAACTCGACGACATGGGCGGATACCCCACCTACGACGAGATCGTCGCCTGGTGGCAGGTCTTCGTCCTCGGGAACCCGGACATCGCCGCCGGACCGGACACCATCGGCTACACCCTCGAGGACCGGGCGATCCTCGCGGTGAAAATCTCGGACAACCCCACGTTGGACGAGGACGAGCCGGAGGTGTTCTACAACGCCGCGATCCACGCCCGCGAGGTGATCACGCCGCTGGTCCTGGAGAACTTCGCCCAGTTCCTCGCGGACGGCTACGGCAGCGATCCGCGGGTGACGGACATCATCGACAACCGGGAAATCTGGATCGTCCCCGTGGTCAACCCGGACGGCTACACCTACAACGAGGAGACCGACCCGGACGGCGGCGGGATGTGGCGCAAGAACAAGCGCCGGATCGACGGCACCCTGTACGGCGTGGACCTGAACCGCAACTTCGACTTCATGTGGGGACTGGACGACCAGGGCTCCTCGCCCTGGCCGGACGACGAGACCTACCGCGGCGATGCGCCCGCCTCCGAGCCCGAGACGGTGACCATCGAGACATTCACCAACGCCCACCCCTTCGTCATCGCCGTCAACTACCACTCTTACAGCAACCTGATCCTCTTCCCCTACGGGTACACCGACGACGTTCAGCCGGACGACTACCCGACCTACGTCGCGCTGGCGGACTACGCCAACGAGACCCTCGGCTGGGGCGCCGGGAGCGCCGGGGGACTGCTCTACTCGGTGAACGGGGAGGCCACGGACTGGATGGAAGGGGCCTCGGTCCCCAGCCCCTTCGCCTTCGTCTTCGAGGTGGGCAGCGGCAATGACGGGTTCTGGCCGGCCACGTCCCGGATTTCCACCCTCGTCGATGAGCAGTTGGAACCGCTGCTGCGCCTGAGCGAGGTGGCGGACAACCCCCACCGCCTCCTCCCCCCGCCCGTTCCCGTGGTGCTCCTGCCCGACACGGTGGCCGCGCCCTATACCCTCGCCTGGACCACCCCGCCCGACTCCCTGGGAAACGAACCGGTGGCCTACGATGTCATCGAGGCGATGGGCCTCTCCCTGTCGGATGACGCGGAGACCGACCGCGGCGCCCTGGAGGCGGCGGGGTTCGTCCGCTCGCAGAACCGGGCTTTTTCCGGGAGCTGGAGCTACTATTCCCAGAGCGACAACCAGTCGCGCTACACGCTCACCGCGCGGAATACCTACACCGTGCAGCCGGGCGACACCCTGCGCTTCCAGACCTGGTTCGACATCGAGCCGGATTATGACTACGCCTATGTCCAGGCGCTGCTGGAGGATGGAACTTCGGTCAACCTCGCCGGGAACATCACCACCGTGACCGACCCCCACGGCTCCAACGAGGGCAACGGGATCACCGGCTCCTCGGACGGCTGGCTGGAGGCATGGTTCCCGCTGGATGACCTGGCGGGGCAGCCGGTGCGTTTCCGTTTCGTCTACGACACGGACACCTACGTCATCGAGGAGGGGATCTACCTGGACGACCTCTCGCCGATCCCCTGGTTCGACAGCATGACGGAGATCGCCGCCGCCCTCGAGGACACCTCGCTGGTGGTGGAGGAGGGCGTGGAGGATTCGCCGGAGACGCGCTGGTACCTGGTGCGCGCGGTGGATGCGCAGGACGACTCCTCCGCCTGGTCCGAGCCGGCCTCCACGGTGGTCCTGCCCGTGGACGTTGTGGCGGACGCCGCCGATGCGCTGCCCGCGCGCTTCGAGGTCGGAGCGGTATACCCGAACCCGTTCAACCCGTCCGCCGAGCTGAGGGTTTCGCTCCCGCTCGCGGCGGACCTCACCGTCACCATAACCGACATTCTCGGCCGCGAGGCGGGACGGTTGAACCTGGGCCGCCGCCCGGCCGGTACGCATAGTGTCACCGTGGACGGCTCCCGCTGGGCGTCCGGCATTTACTTCATCCGCGTGGAGGCGCGCGAGGCGGGGGGCGCGGCTCACCGCGCCGTCCGCAAGGCACTGCTGCTGAAATAGGCAGAGGGGGGTCCGGGGCTTGCCCCGGGTTTCACAGG
>CAYOKT010000129.1:0-6067 GCA_964404605.1 uncultured bacterium | reverse complement strand
GCAACGCTACCAGCCTTCGCCTTTGGCTATGGCGTGGCGAGCGGCGTGGCTCGGCGCGCCGTGCCCTCGCAGCCTCCTGCTCACAAAGCGTGTGGATGGGTCACCCTGACCCGTCCCGAGGTCGGGACGAGGGAAGGGTCTCGAAACGCTATGCTTCCTCTGGATCCGAACCGTTTCGTTTCGAGATCCTTCACTGACGTTCAGGATGACGATCTTGTGCACCTGGCAGGGAACAGAGGCTCCCGCGGTCCCGCCTTCGCAACGCTACCAGCCTTCGCCTTTGGCTATGGCGTGGCGAGCGGCGTGGCTCGGCACTCCCGGGCCACCCGGCTGATACAGACATCCCACCGTCTGACAAACTCGGAGCCTCAGCGCCGGCGGGAGCGCTTCCGTTCCTCGCTGCCAGGCTTGGGGACGAAACGCTCGAGGGCCAACCCGGCCTGCTGCGCGCAGAGGTGTACGGTCTTCACCCGATCATCGGAGATGGGTTCGTTCTGCCCCGCGTTGGCGAACAGCACCACGGCCTGCACCCGCCCCCAGACCGCGATCGGCGCCAGGGCGAACCAGGAGACATCCAGTTCATCCAGCAGCAACCGCTGCACGCGGCTGCGCCAGCTCTTCGCGGTGACATCCACCACGTTCACCGTGCGGTTTTCGCGAACGACCTGCGCGAACAGGTTGTCACGGTCGGAGAGCGGCACGGAGAGCTTGCGCACCCAGCTCTGGGTGACGATCCCATAGCCGAAACGCCCCTCGAGGCGGTTGCTCCCGGCGTGGGTATCGAACAGGATCACGCGGTTGAACAGGCGGCTGCGGTAGAGGGTCTCCCCCAGCAGCATGAGGACTTCGATCGCGTCCGATGCCTGGGCTAAGTTGCGGGTAAGCTCGCCGAACAGCTTCATCTCGCGCGCCTGGCGCATGAAATTGCGCTGCAACTTGGCGTACTCCAGGCGCAGGTCCCCGCCCGGCTCGCCGGTTTCCGCCTGCTCCTCCTCGAACACCAGGTCCGATTCGAAGATGGGGATGGAGAGCTCGTCGGCGGTGCGTTTCACGCGGTCCTTGACCATGTCCAGCATCTCGTCCACCTCGTGCCGTTCGAGGCGGAAGAGGGACTGAGCGCTGCGGGCGATGCGGTCCGGCGACTCGCGGATCGACCACTGGCCGGGGAAGAGCAGGTTGGCCAGCAGGTCGCCGAGGTGGACCACGTCGACGAGCCGCTCCTGGCTCGGCTCGCCCTCCTGGAGACCGTCCCGGTGGTGGTGCCCCATGGCGGCGAGCAGGGCGGGCGGGAAGTTCCACCGGCGCGCCACCGATTCGCCGACCTCGGTGTGATAGGTCCCGATGCGATAGAGCTGCGCCTGCAAGGGGGGGTGCCCCTCCTCCACCTTGGCGTCGATGGCGTCGAACTCATCGGGGGTGTAGTGGCTGATGACCAGCTTGCCGAGGTCGTGCAGGAAGCCGGCGACGAACGCCTCCTCCGCCGAGGGATAGCGCACCCGCTGCGCCATCTCGTGCGCGCAGACCGCCACCGCGACGCTGTGCACCCAGAACCGCTTGAAATCGAAGCGCCCGCTCCGCTCCTTCGTGTTGAAGTAGTCATACAGCCCCACGCTGAGCGCCAGGTTCTTGATCGCCTGGAAGCCCATCACGACCACCGCCTGGGTCAGGGTGGCGATGCGGCCCGAATAGGGGGCATAATAGGCCGAATTCGCCAGCCGCAGGACCTTCGTCGTCAACCCGTGGTCGTGCAGAATGACGTTCGCCAGGTCCGCGGCGGATGCATCGGGATCGTTCGCCACCTCACGGATCCGGATCATGATCGGCGAATAGGTTTCGATCTCCTCGATCTCGTCGAGGCGGCGCAGGTAGGCACGCTTTTTTTCACTGGTGCTCATGGTCCGCCCACCGCTTTCGTTTCACGTTCGTACTGTTCGCGGATCTCCTTCAGCCACGCCGGCCAGTCGGGCCGGCGCTCCCCGGCGAACCGTGCCAGCGCCTCCTCCTCGGCCTCGAGAACCTCCTCCTTCACCACGGCGTGGGCCAGGATGTCCGCCAGTTCGACCAGCCTGCCGAGGGGGGCCGCCCCCTCCGCGCCGAGGACGCCGTGGTGGAGCCGCACCGCCCCGGCGAGCGCCTCGGGGAAGTTCCACCGGTCAAGCAGAACCCCGCCGATCTCCTGGTGGTCGACCTCGAACCGCTCGCGCTCGCGCACCACCGCCCGCCCCGGCCGGTTTTCCGTCTCCGCGGCGATTTCAGCATACTCTCCCGGCAGGCGCATGGCAAGCACCATCTTGCCGACATCGTGCAAAAGACCGGCGAGATAGGCGAGGTCGCTCTCCGCCGGAAGCAGCCGCGCCGATAGGACCTTCGCGGCCACGGCGGCGCGCAACTGGTGCTCCCACAGGTCCTGCATCAGGGTACGATTCTCCCCCTGACGCACCAGGTCGAAGGTGGCGGAGATCACCACCAGGTTGCGGATCTCGTAGAACCCGAGAACCACCACCGCCTGCTCGATCCGCCGGATTTCGCGCGGATGGCCGTAATAGGCGGAATTGCTTAACTTGAGCACCCGCGCCGCCATTCCGACGTCCTTCGCCAGCACCCCGGCGAGCCGGCTCGGACTGGTTTCCGGATCGGAAACCATCTCGAGAACCACCGCCACCAAGGGATCGAGCGAGGGCAGATCATCGGTGCTGATCGCGAGCCGCCGGGATAGCGGAGAGGATTGCATGCATCGCTCCTGCGTAGGTCCCGGAACAGGGGAAACGGTGTTCGGAACAATCTCCAAGACAGCCGGTCCACCCGAATGTATGTCGACAATTCACGTCGGGCGATTGACTGTCGTTCGAATATTACTTATTAATAGAAGATACGAAATCCTTCGCAAACCGCGAGTCATCCTGCCCACCCGTGTGATGCGAACCTGGAACCATTGTGGGCCAGATACTGAGGGAGAATCACCTCCCCGCGGAACAGGAAGGAGACCGCACTCATGGATTTGCCGCGTGGCAGCGAAACCGTTTTGTTGGTGGACGATGATCCCAACATTCTTGAGACCTCCGGCATGATGCTGTCCGCCCTCGGCTACACGGTGCTCAAGGCCATCTCGGGGCAGGAAGCTCTGAAATTGTGGCAGGAAAGCGACCAGGTGGACATCGTGCTCACGGACCTGACGATGCCGGACATGGACGGACGGGAGGTCCTCGCCCGGCTGCGGGAAGAGGGGTACGGCGGGCCGGTGGCCCTGCTCTCCGGGTATTCCCTCCCCGTGGAGGAACGCAGGGGATTCGTGGGGGTTCTGACCAAACCGTTCCGTCTCGCCGACCTCGCCGGGACGATACGGTCCTTCCTGGAGGAAGAGTCCGGCTGACCGGGGCGAAGAGCAGCCCGGCGAAGAGATTCACGCCACGCCGGGCGGCGCTTGACTTTCCCTCCGGCACGGCGCTATGCTGAAGCGCGCCGGAGGGTCCGGCCGGGACGCGGGAGCGCAGGGCCGGGGGCGGTGCCGGGTTGGAAACGGCACCGGTTTCGCGGCGGTGCGGGCCGGCGACGTCGCCGGTTTCACCACGTCCCTTTCGTGGACCTGAGGGAAAGGAGGTGGTGCGAGTGTGTAGTCAAAGTGACAGTACCGGAGGGTCGCACGCCTGAACGTGCATGCAATGGGGCCGCCGATCGGCGGCCCCTTTTTTTACACTTCGTACTATCCGGCGTCGGGGGGGGCAGTGTGGCCCTGTTAGCTATGACAACAGGGTATATTTGTATTATATGTTCTATAACGCTTTATATCTCACTTCAAAACCCAAGAAACCCTGTCATCGAACCCGCCACGGCGGGTAAAGCTGACAGGGCCACCCCGCTTTTGTTTAAAATTGTCATCCTGAACGCCAGTGAAGGATCTCGAAACGAAATGGTTCAAATCCAGAGGGTATGCAAAGTTTCGGGACTCTTCCCTCACCGGGTGGACCTGTTGGCCATGACAACAGGGTATATTTGTATTATATGTTCTATAACGCTTTATATCTCACTTCAAAACCCAAGAAACCCTGTCATCGAACCCGCCACGGCGGGTAAAGCTGACAGGGCCACCCGTCGGGGCTCACCCCGCCGCCTTCTCCTCTTCTCCCCCCGGGTGGATGTCGACCTGCTCCGGCGACAGGAACCGCTCGGCGTACTCGTGCACCAGCCCGCTGTCGATGAACAGGTCGACCACGTCCTTGTCGATGTGATTGTCCTTGACCATGAAACCGAGGATCTTGATCGCCTGGGAGAGGGGCATCGGTTTCTTGTAGGGGCGGTCCTTCGCCGAGAGCGCCTCGAAGATGTCCGCCACCGCCATGATGCGCGCCTGCAACGATATCTGGTCGGCGGTCAACCCCAGCGGGTAGCCGCTGCCATCCAGTTTTTCGTGGTGCGCCCCCGCGAACTCCGGCACCCTCCGGAGTTTCTTCGGCCAGGGGAGTTCATTGAGGATTTTAATCGTCATCATCGCGTGATTGTTGATGATCTCGCGCTCCTCGGCGGTCAGCGTCCCCTTGCGGATGGAGAGGTTGTACACCTCGTCATCCGTGAGGAAGGGATGGGTTTCGCCGTCCACGCCGTAGGTCCGTGCCGCGATGGCCTGCAACCGCTCGATCTTGTCATCGGCCATGAACTCCCCGCCGGTGTTCGTCCGCTCGAGGAACGCCAGGTCCTCGCCCATCGCCGCGAGGTCGGCGGCCAGTTTCTCCTCCGCCTCCTTCACTCTCTTCGCGCCGGCGCCCTTCGCTCCCGCGCCTCCCTTCTCCCGCTCCACTTCCAGTTCCCGGGCGAGGCGGATCACATCCCAGCGGGTGCGCAGCAGGTCGATGCGGTCGAAGATGGTCTCCAGCTTGTTCGACTTGTCGACGACATATTCCGGCGTCGTGATCTTCCCGGTATCATGCATCCAGGCCGCGATCCGCAGCTCTTCCAGCTCGTCCCGGTTGAAATGGACATCCGCGAAGGGCCCTTCATCGACTTCGTTGATCTTCTCGGCGATCATCATCGTCAGCTCGGCCACGCGGGTGATATGCCCGCCGGTGTACTTCGACTTCTCGTCGATGGCGGTCGCAATCGCCTTGATGAAGCTTTCGAACAGGTTCTTCAGGTCCTGGATCAGGCGCTGCTGGGTGAGCACCACGGCCGCCTGGCTGGCCAGCGCCTCCGTCATCTCCACGAGGTCGGGGCTGAAGGGGATGGATTCCCCGCTTTCGGGATCCTTGGCGTTGATCAGTTGCAGCACGCCGATGATCTCGTCCTCGTGGTCGCGCATCGGGACGACGAGCATCGACATACTGCGGTAGCCCATCATCTCATCGAACTTCTTCGGCCCGTCGAAGTTGAACCCCTCCGCCTCGTAGACATCGGGAATGTTCACCGTCTCCCCGCTGACCGCGACATGCGCGGAGACATTGGCGTGATTCGGCTCGCCGTTCTCATCGTACAACGGCACGTTCGGCAGGGTGACGGGGTTGCCGGAGGTGCCGCCCATGTAGCTCTTCAGGGTGTCATTGTGCAGCACGTGGAAGGCGAGTTCCTTCTCGTCGTCGGTGCGCAGGTACAGCGTCCCGCCGTCCGCGGCGGTGAAACGGCGCGCCTGGGTGAGGATCATCTCGAGGATCCGCTCGGGGTCGCGCTCGGCGGACATGGCGCGGCCGATGGCCGCGAGGTCTTTGATATGGTCCGCCTGCTCCTCGGTGAAGGAGCGAAGCTCCTGGATCACACGGCTGAGAAGCTGGTTGATACGTGGATCGTCACTGTATGAGCTTGGTTCTTTGGAACCTGAACGGGCCATCTGGCAACTCCCGCTAACACTCGATCCGGCCGCAGCGTTCCGCGCCCGAGTGAAGGGCCAATATAGGGGCCCCTAACTGCGGGTTCAACGAAACGGGAAACGGTTTTGTGAAGAATACCCCTCTATGTGTCTTGGAGCAAGCACAAATCACACCCGGAGCGAGGACTCCCGGTTCCCCCACCCGCGCCCGGAGGAGGCACGTAGGGGCACGGCGCGCCGTGCCCATCGCTTCGCTGTCCTCCCCGCGCCCCCGGG
>CAYOKT010000128.1:4594-6233 GCA_964404605.1 uncultured bacterium | reverse complement strand
CCCGGCTGTAACCTCCGCGTGGGCGGGGGGTATTAACTCCGGGGGAAGGGAGGAACAGCGAACCATGAACACGATGCCGGAACCGAACCCGACCCATGCGACCGGCCCGTGGACCCGCGGGATTCTCTCCCGGCGCTCCTTGCCCCGCTCCCGCCCCGCCTCCTACCTTCCGGCGATATGAAAGGCACCGGCGGCAATGAAACGGACGCCACGGGTCCCGGCGGGGGAGAGTCCCTCTTCCCCGGCGATTCCCCGCGGAGCCGTGATAAACCCAGGCCCCCGCTCGCGGAGCGTCTGCGCCCCGCGAGCCTCGAGCAGTTCGTCGGCCAGCCGCACCTCGTCGGCCCGCGGGGGGCGCTGCGGCCCCTGCTCGACGAGGGGAAGCCCCACTCGATGATCTTCTGGGGCGACCCGGGCGTCGGCAAGACCACCCTCGCGCGGCTGATCGCCGGCCGCCTCGAGGCGGATTTCCTCCAGATCTCCGCCGTCGCCTCCGGCGTCGCGGAGGTGCGGCGGGTAATCGAACGCGCCCGCACGGCCCTTCGCGCCGACCGGGCGACGATCCTCTTCATCGACGAGATCCACCGCTTCCACAAGGGGCAGCAGGACGCCCTCCTGCACGCCGTGGAGGAGGGGATCATCATCCTCATCGGGGCGACCACCGAGAACCCTTCGTTCGAGGTCATCGCCCCGCTCCTCTCGCGCTGCCGGGTCTACCGTTTCTACCCGCTGGAGCGGACCGACCTCGCCCGCCTGCTGGACCGGGCGCTCGAGGAGGACGACGAGATCTCCTCCGCCGGGGTGAAATGGGTCGAGGAGGCCCGCGAGGCGCTGCTCGACCTCTCCCTCGGGGACGCCCGCGAACTGCTCAACCTCCTCGAGCGGGCCGTGGAGCGGGCGCGGCACGAGAAACGCGGCGAGGTGGACCTGCCGCTGCTCGAAGCGGTCGCGGCGCAGGCCCTCAGCCGCTACGACAAGTCCGGCGACCGCCATTATGACACCATCAGCGCCTTCATCAAGTGCGTGCGCAACAGCGACCCGGACGCCGCCGTCTACTGGCTCGCGCGGATGCTCGCCGCCGGGGAGGACCCGCTGTTCGTCGCCCGCCGCCTCGTCGTCCTCGCCAGCGAGGACATCGGCAACGCCAACCCGAACGCGCTGCTGCTCGCCACCGCCGGGTTCGATGCGGTGCACAGGATCGGGATGCCGGAAGCGCGGCTCATTCTCTCCCAGGTGACCACCTACCTCGCCGCCAGCGAGAAATCGAACGCCGCCTACCTGGCGATCCGGGAGGCGTGGGAGCTGGTGACCAAGGGTGTGCAGCCGGCGGTGCCGCTGCACCTGCGGAACGCCCCCACGGGCCTGATGAAGACGATGGGGTACGCCGAGGGGTACCGTTACGCGCACGATGAAGCCAAGGCGGTCTCGCCGATGCCCGGCCTGCCGCCCGAACTGGAGGGAACGCGCTTCTACCGGCCGACGAACTACGGCAGCGAGGCGAAGATCGCCAAGCGGCTCGAGGAGATCCGCCGGCTGAAGGAAAAGGCGGCCCGCGAAGAAAAAACCAGGAAGTCCGACTCACCGGGAGGTGAGCGGGAGTGAAACCGGCCTTTCGCAACCGGGAGCGGGAGGAGGGGCG
>CAYOKT010000128.1:0-4494 GCA_964404605.1 uncultured bacterium | reverse complement strand
CCCGCCCCGGTCGATTCTCCCCTGCCTCGCCGCGCTACTCGCGTCCGCGGCGGTCCTCGCCGCTGGATGCGCCGGAACCCGGAAACCCGAACCGCAGCCGAACCCGGCCGACACCCTTTCGATCTCCGCCCGCGAGGCCGCACCCGGCAGCGCGGCTGCGCCCGGCGGGAAGGGCGCGCCCCTCCCCGCGATCCCGGCCGGGCGCGGAGGGGCCGGCGACACCGTATCCGCTGAGCCCGGGCAACCCGCCGTTCTCGACACCCTGAACGCGGAGGCGGACACCGCCGCCGACACCGCCCTGAGCGGTGAAACCCCGGGCGCCATCGCGGACACCACCGCCGCCGACACCGGCCTCGCGAGCGCCGCACCGGGGGAGGGCGGCGGCGGGGTGGACCTGGACACGACGATCCACTACCGTGCCGAGCGCATCGACTTCGATGTCCGGACCCGCCGCACCCTGCTGACCGGCAAGGCGAAGATCGAGTACGAGGACATGACCCTCGAAGCCCACCGCATCGAGGTGGACTGGGACCACAACCTGATGACCGCCACGCCCGGCCGTGACACCGTCTGGGCGGACAGCGCCCGGGGGCTGATCGACAGCGTCCGCATCTTCGAGCCGCCGACCTTCACCCAGGGAAACCAGACCATGACCGGCGACCTGATGCGGGTCAACATCAAGACCAAGCAGGGGTACCTCGTCGGCGGGCGGACACGCTACGAAGAGGGGTACTACTACGGCCACGACATCCAGAAGGTCACGGACAAGATCCTCTATATCCGCAACGGCTCCTTCACCTCCTGCGACCTGCCCGAACCGCACTATTCCTTCACCGGCAGCGAGATGGAGATGATCTACAAGGACAAGGTGGTCGGCAAGCCGGTGGTCCTTCGCTTCGGCAAGGTGCCGGTGTTCGCGCTGCCGTTCGGGGTCTTCTCCACGAAACCGGGCCGTCACAGCGGCCTGATCGTTCCCACCTACGGGGACAATTCCACCCAGGGGCGTCACCTCCGCAACCTCGGCTACTACTGGGCCGCCTCGGACTACTTCGATGCGCGGGCGACTCTCGACTTCTACGAAAAGCTGGGCATCCTGATGCGCGGCGATCTCACCTATCGCAAGCGTTACACGATGAACGGCGGGGTCTCGGGGTCGATGGTCAACCAGTCGGTCGCCGGGGGAGGACGCAAACGGCGCTGGGACCTGCGGGTGAAACACAACCAGGACATCAACCCTTACACCCGGCTGCGGATGGACGGCACCTTCGTCTCCGACGGCAGCTACTACAACGACGTGTCGAACAACGCCGACCGCCGCGTGGACCAAAAGGTCCGCTCCAACGCCACCCTGACCCGGACCTGGCCGGGGTCGCGCTCCTCCTTCTCGCTGAACCTCTCCCACGAGCAGAACCTGCTCACCGGGGAGAACGCCCAGACCCTGCCGAGCATGAGCTTCCGTCTCGGCGCCGCCCCCCTCTTCCCCGGCAGCAGCCAGCGGAAGAAACGGGAGAAGAACGTGATCTACGAGCCCCCGCGGCCGCCGGAGGAGCGCGGCGAAGTGGAGGAGGAAGACCGCTGGTACAACTCGCTGACGATGAGCTATTCGAACCGGCTGATGAACCGGCGCAGCGAGGAACGCGTCGGGGGCAGCTACAGCGACCCGACCTCCGGGACCCTGGCCGAGGAATACCGGAGCGGAATCACCCATTCGGTCGGGTTCAACGCCCCGCAGAAGGCGCTGCGCTACATCAACCTGACCCCGAGCCTGAGCTACCGCGAGGACTGGTTCAACGAGCGGCGGCGCTACTTCGCGGACAGCTCCGGGGCGGTGCACGACGAGCAGGAACGCGGCTTCTTCCAGCGCCGCACCTTTTCGAGCAGCCTCAGCGCGAACACGAAGGTGTACGGCTATTTCAACCTCAATTTGGGCAGCCTGCGCACCATCCGTCACGTTGTCAGCCCGCAGATCAGCTTCACCTACCGCCCGGATTTCTCCCTGCCCGCCTGGGGCCTCTACCAGGAGGTGAAGCTGCCCGGCGGCGACATCGTGCGCCGCGACCGGTACGCCGGCAGCATCTTCGGCGGGTCACCGAAGGGCAAGCAGATGCGGATCGGCATGTCCCTCGGAAACCTGTTCCAGATGAAGCGGGTGACGATGGACGAGGAGGGCGAGGAGAAGGAGCTGAAAACCGACCTGTTCACCTACAACCTGAACACCTCCTATAACTTCGCGGCGGACAGCCTGCGCTTCGCCCCCCTGACCGCGAGTTTCCGCGCCGAACCCATCCGCCGCGGCAGCAAGCTGGGCTGGCTGGAGCGGCTGTCCCTCGACGTGGCGACGACGCACAGCTTCTACCAGTGGGACCCCGAGGCGGGGCGCACCGTGGACCGCTTCTACTGGGAGCAGCCGGGGCACGAGGCGAACCTGCTGCGCCTGACCAACTTCTCGACGACCTCCTCCTTCACCCTGTCGGGAGCCAGTCCCTTCGCGGAGCGGCGGGCGGCGGAGGCGGAAGCGGACACAATCGAGAGCGAACTGGAGGGCGTTCCCGAAGTCCGCCGCGACCTCGGCGCCCGCTTCGCCGACCCGAGCCAACAGCCCACCGGACGGCGCGACACCCCCTGGGACCTCACCGGCCGCCTGAGGTACAACCTGCGGATGCAGGACCCGATGAACCCCGTGGAGACGATCACGGTGAACGGCAACATCAACGTCCGGCTCACCCGGAAGTGGCGCTTCACCTACTCCACCGGCTTCGACCTGAAGACGCGGGATGTGATCAGCTCCAGCCTGCGCATTCACCGCGACCTGCACTGCTGGGAGGGGACCTTCACCTGGAACCCGCGCGGCATCGGGCAGGGCTTCTACCTGCGCATCGGCATCAAGGCGAGCCAGCTCAAGGATGTGAAACTCGAGCAGCGCCGCGGCCGGGGCACGCTCTCGCAGGTGTTCTGAACCGCGTCTCCGCCGCCGTTCACAGACCGGGAGGAGGATCATGCGCTTCGGCACGATCGAATACATGCAGTGGGCGAAAACGGCTTTCCCCGATACCCGGAAGGGCGAGGCGGACTTCGTTTCGAGCGGGATGCCCCTCCCCGCGCGGATGCTCGCCGAGCTGGGCATCGACGGCCGGGATGTCCCCCTCGCGGTGGATAATATGTACGGTTACGCCCCCTTCCGCGAGGGTGTCGCCGCGCGGTACGGGGTCCGGCCGGAAGAGGTGCTGCCCGCCCTCGGCACCAGCATGGCGAACTTCCTCCTCCTCGCGGTGCTAACCGACCCCGGAGACAGGCTGCTCATCGAGCACCCGGTGTACGAATGTCTGCCCGCCCCGGCGCGGAGCCTCGGGCTGGAGGTGATCGACCTGCCGCGGCGCGAAGAAGCGGGCTGGTCGATCGATGTCGAGGAGGCCGCCTCCCTCGCCCGCCGGCACAAGGCGCGCGGCATCCTCCTGAGCAACCCGCACAACCCCAGCGGGACGGTGATGAAAGATGAGCAGCTCACCCGTCTCGCCGATGCCGTAGGCTCGGGGTGCTTTCTCATCGTGGACGAGGTGTACCGCGAATGGACCCCCGGAGAGGAGCACCGGACGGCCGGGCTCGCCCGCCCGAACCTCTTCGCGACCTCCAGCCTGACCAAGGTGTGGGGGTTCGGTTCGCTGCGGGCGGGCTGGGCGATCGCGCCGGAAAAGGTGGTGCACCGCGCCCTGCGCGCCCTCGATCATGTCTCCGTGGTCCACCCCGCGCCCGGCGACTGGATCGCCGGGGAGGTCGTGCAGCGGGACGGGCTTCTCGATGACCTCCTCGACCGCACCCGGGAGCACCTCGCGGCGGCGCGCATGGAGGTGGACGGCTTCCTCGCCGGGCCGCGTGGAGGACGGATCCGAACCGTGATGCCGCCCGCCGGCGGGTTCGCCTTCTGGCGCATCGAGGGGATGGAAGGCGACGAAGCGGCGCGGCGGCTCCGCGTGGAGGCGAAGGTGGTCACCGCACCGGGCGGGTTCTTCGGCGCGCCCGATGGGATGCGCGTCGCTTGGACACGAGGCCGCCTGGCCGCCGCCGAGGCGCTGCGGCGCTTCGGGGAGTGGCTCGAGGGACAGGGTCGGAATTGACCGATGCGATGCGATCCCGCGGCTCTTCCGGCGACCGGTGCAGGCGGCCCCGTGGATGCCTCTCGCTCCGCCGTGGCGGCTTTCCGGCAATCGTGTTATACTGTATCTTGCGACGCGAGTTTTCAGGACGTTCGAGGGTGTAGCTCAGGTGGCAGAGCAGGGGCCTTTTAAGCCCAAGGTCGTGGGTTCGAGTCCCACCACCCTCACGGGCGGGAAAACAGTGCGGCGCCGGTGACGACCGGCGCCGCGATGTTTTTTCCGATGCACGCAGTCGTAAGGGCACAGCGTGGCGGGTGAGCGATATGAAACCCGGGACTGAAGGTCCCGGGCCACCCCCCGTCCGGGGGAGCGGGGAAGCGATTGACGCTTGACCCTCCGCGCG
>CAYOKT010000127.1:0-6292 GCA_964404605.1 uncultured bacterium | reverse complement strand
TAGCCAAAGGCGAAGGCGGGTGCCCCGGGTTTCACAGGGGTCTCCGTGACGCACGTGAATTTCCACAAGAACCTGAAACCGTAATCCCGGTCACAACATGAAACGTTATTTCCCAGAGCGGGAAAACTCTCCCCCGGGGCGAGGCCGCATTTGGTGGAAACGGGCGGGATGTTATCTTCCGGGGACGCCGGAACCCTTGGGAGAAACGGAAGAACGTGAACAGGAGGGGGAATGGAGTTGCTGCGCAAGCTGACACAGACGCCCGGCACGCCGGGGCAGGAACATCGCATTCGGGAGGTTGTGCGCGCGGAGATGGAGGGCCTCGTCGATGAGATTCGCGTGGATCGTCTCGGCAACCTGATCGGGATCAGGCGCGGCACGGGGGAGGGACCCCGGGTGATGCTCGCCGCGCACATGGACCAGATCGGTTTCATGGTCTCCCACATCGATGATGATGGTTTCCTCCGCCTCAACCCCACCGGGGGATTCGATCCGCGCACCCTGATGGCGCAGCGGGTGGTCGTGCACGGCAGGGAGGAGCTGCTCGGGGTGATGGGCTCGAAGCCGATCCACGTGCTGACCGAGGAGGAGAAGAAGAAGCCGCTGAAGGTGAGCGACTACTTCGTCGATCTCGGGCTGCCGGTCGAGGAGGTCAGGGAGAAGGTGCATGTCGGGGACCCGGTGACCTGGGTGGGTGATTTCTCCGAGATGGGCATGATGGTGGTCTCGCGGGCGCTGGATGATCGTGTCGGGGTGTACATCATGATCGAGGCGCTTCGCAAGCTGCAGGGCGCCCGCCTCTCGGCGGATGTCTTCGCGGTGGCGAGCGTGCAGGAGGAGGTCGGCATCCGGGGGGCGACCGCCTCGACGGTGGAGATCCGGCCGGAGATCGGAATCGCTCTCGATGTCACCATCGCCAATGATGTCCCCGGCGCGGCGGCGCACGAGCATGTGACGAAGATGGGGAAGGGGATTGCGATCAAGCGCATGGATTCCGCCTCCATCTCCTCCCCGGCGCTGGTGCGCCACCTCGAGGAGATCGCGGAGGCGAGGAACATCCCCTGGCAGCCGGAGATTCTCCCCCGGGGCGGGACGGACGCCGGGGCGATCTGGCGCACCCCGGGCGGTGCGCACGTGTGCACCCTTTCCGTGCCCAGCCGGTATGTCCACTCCACGGTGGAACTGGCGCACAAGGTGGATGTCCAGGGCGGGGTGGATCTGCTCGCGGCGTTTCTCGAAGAGGCGGGATCGCGCGAGTATCAGTAAACTCTTTCCGAACCTTCGACTCACCAGGCGCAACGCGCCGAGGGGTGAAGATGAAGAGCCCTTATCGGAAACCTGTCCCCGCTCAACAGCAAAAGGGCGGGGGGCGTGACAGCGACCTCGAACTGTATTTCGAATACGTCTTCGGACATCCACGCCCTGCGATGCTCCCCACGGACACGGGCTGGCATCCGGCGGCGGACCTGTTCGAAACGGAGAGGGAAATCGTCATCGTCGTCGACATCGCGGGGATCGACCCGCGCGACGTGTCGCTCATCCTGCACAAGGAACTGCTCTCCCTCCAGGGCGTGCGGCGGGAGCCATCGGGCGAGGAGAAACGGCAGTATCACAAGATGGAGGTGTCCTACGGCCCCTTCGAACGGGTCTTCCGCCTGCCCGGCCCGGTGGAATCGGAACAGGTCAAGGCGGACTACAAGGGCGGCTTCCTCTTCATCCGTTTGCAGAAGTGCGAGCGGTCGGCGCGGCGCAAGGTGAACATCCCGATTCGGTGAGGCGGGAACGCGGTTCACCCGTCGCGGCCGCATGGCGACAGGGTGTCGGTACAACAGGGTGTGCTCCATGGCGGATCATGACTTGAGCGAGGCGATCGGCAAGCCCGGTTCGATCTCCATTCCGAAGAAACTGCCGCTGTTCCTCACGGCGGACCTCGTCATCTTTCCCGGGTTGATCGTCCCGATCGCGGTGACCGATGAGGACACGGTCCAGATGATCAACGACACGATGCAGTCGGGGCCGCGGATCATCGGTTCCTTCATGCGCCGCCAGGCCGGCGGCGACGAGATCGCGGTGCACAAGATCGGGACCGCGCTGATGATCCTTCGCATGCTGCGCATGCCCGACGGCAGCATCCGGATGATCATCCAGGGGTTGGATCGCATCGAGCTGCTCGAGGTGGAGCAGGAGAAGCCCTATCCCATCGGGCGGGTGCATCAGCTCGTCGTGAAGACGCGCAAGAGCGTGCGCCTCGAGGCGTTGATGCGCGCCCTGCGGGACGATTTCGACCAGATGGCGGAGCTCGCCCCCGCCATCCCCGACGAGTTCAAGGTGGCGGTGCACAACCTGGACAACCCCGGCGGGCTCGCCGACCTGATCACGGCGAACCTGAACCTGGAGCCGCAAACCCGCCAGCAGGTGCTCGAAACGCTGAAGATTCCGGACCGGTTGCGGCTCGTCCGCCAGTTGATCAGCCGCGAGTTGAAGATCCTCAAGGTCGGCAGCAAGCTGCAGGAGGACACCCGCGAGGAGATCGAGAAGAGCCAGCGGGAATACTACCTCCGCCAGCAGTTGAAGATGATCCGCAAGGAGCTGGGGGAGGATGAGGACGGCTCCGCCGAGATCAAGGAGTGGCGCGAAAAGATCGATGCCGCCGAGCTCCCCGAGCACGTTCTCGAGGTGGCGAACAAGGAGCTGGACCGCCTCGAGCGGATCAACCCCGCCTCGGCGGAATACTCGGTGGTCACCACCTACCTCGACTGGCTGGTCACCCTTCCCTGGAACAAGCTGACCGAGGACCACCTCGACCTGAAGGAGGCGCGGCGGATCCTCGACGAGGATCACTACGGGCTCGACGACATCAAGGATCGGATCCTGGAGGTGCTCGCGGTGCGCAAGCTGAAGCCGGATGCGCACGGCCCGATCCTCTGCTTCGTCGGCCCCCCAGGTGTGGGGAAAACGTCCCTCGGCAAGAGCATCGCGCGGGCGATGGGGCGCAACTTCGTGCGCATGTCCCTCGGCGGGGTGCGCGACGAGGCGGAGATCCGCGGCCATCGCCGCACCTACGTCGGGGCGCTCCCCGGCCGCATCCTGCAGCAGATCCGGAAGGCGGGCAGCAGCAACCCGGTGTTCATGCTCGACGAGGTGGACAAGATGGCCTCCGACTTCCGCGGCGATCCCGCCTCGGCGATGCTGGAGGTCCTCGACCCGGCCCAGAACCACTCCTTCACCGACCATTACATCGAGCTGGAGTACGACCTCTCGGCGGTCTTTTTCATCTGCACCGCCAATTACCTCGAGGCGATCCCGCCGCCCCTCCGCGACCGGATGGAGGTCATCCGTCTGCCGGGCTACATCGCGCGGGAGAAGGTCGAGATCGCCCGCAACTACCTCGCGCCCCGGCAGATCGAGGCCAACGGGCTGACGAAGAAGCAGATCCGCTTCACCCGGCGGGCCTTCGATGACATCGTCACCTTTTACACCTACGAGGCGGGGGTCCGGAACCTCGAGCGCAACATCGGCACCATCTGCCGCAAGGTGGCGCGCAAGCTGGCCGAGGACGGGCTGGAGGGGCAGGTGATCATCAAGCACGGCAACCTGCGCGACTACCTCGGACCCGAGAAGATCACCCCCTCCTGGGTGCGCCGCAGGCCGATGGTGGGCGTGGCGATCGGGCTCGCCTACACCCCGGTGGGGGGCACCGTGCTCGAAATCGAGACGGTGATGATGCCGGGCAAGGGCACGGTGCGGGTCACCGGCCAGCTCGGCGACGTGATGAAGGAATCCGCCTCCATCGCCCATTCCTGGAGCCGGGCGAACGCCCGCCGGCTGCGGATTTCCCCCGATCGCTTCACCAAGCGCGACCTCCACCTGCATGTGCCTGCGGGGGCGACGCCGAAGGACGGCCCCTCAGCCGGGGTCACCATGTGCACCAGCATCGTCTCGCGCCTCAGCGGCCGGAAGGTGCGCTCCGACGTGGCGATGACCGGCGAGATCACCCTCTGCGGCAATGTGCTCCCCATCGGCGGGCTGCGGGAGAAGGTCGTCGCCGCCAACCGCGCCAAGATCAAGCATGTCATCCTGCCGTGGGAGAACCGCAAGGACCTGGAGAAAATCCCCGAAGAGGTGCGCGAACAGATCGAGTTCCATCCCGTGAAACACATCGATGAGGTTCTCGAGCTGGCCCTGTTCCCGGAGTCGGATGAGAAACGGCGTGAGCGGCCCGCGAAGAGGGAGCGGGCCGTGCCGGAACCGGCGGCCGCGGCGGGCTGAACGCATCGCAGGCAAGGTGAAAACCCACCCCGTTCCGAGGGTGGGTTTTCACCTTGCCCCGTTCGTGTAACTACGGGTCGGGTTGCCGTGTCCCATGAATGGGATTGGGAGGTGAAACGGGGATCAGTCCGGCCGGTCCATCATTCCGCCTGGGGGGTATCATGCCATCGATTCATCTGCGTCCGGGGAGAGTTTTCCTCGTGCTTTTTCTCCTCGCGGTGTTTTTTCCCTCTTCGGCGGCCCGGGGGAAGGAGTCGCTGGTTCCGCTGAACATCACGATCGTGCCGGGGTTCGGCCTGAACGACCTCGCGCGCGGCGAGGCCACGAACGTGGTCTCCCTGAACCTGCTGCGCGGTCGTTCCGCGAACCTGTACGGCGTCGAGTTCGGGCTGCTGGGCAACGAACAGACCGGTCGCGCGGTCGGGATCAAGTTCGCCGGGTTCGGGGACGGGGTCAGACATTCGATGAGGGGGATCCAGTTCGCCGGTCTCGGCAGTTACGCCGGTTCCCTGTGCGGCCTCCAGTTCGGCGGGCTCGGCGCGGTGGTGGATGGCCCCTCGTCCGGCCTCCAGATCGGCGGAGTCGGCGCCGTGGCGAATGACGCCGTGCACCTGCTGCAACTCTCCGGCGTGGGCGCGGTGGTCAACGGCACCCTGTACGGGCTTCAACTGTCGGGGATCGGGAGTGTCGCCAACGGCGATATCCGGGGAGTCCAGGCCGGCGGTGTCGCCGCGGTCGCCGACGGCTCGGTGTTTCCGTTGCAGTTCGGCGGGTTCGCGGCGGTCTGCGACGGCGGGATACGGGGCCTCCAGGTGGGCGGGCTGGCCGCCGTGGCGAACGGATCGATTGATGGGGGGCAGCTCTCGGCTGTCGCGAGTGTCGCCGATGGCACCGTGCGCGGCGGGCAGGTCGGCGGATTCGCGGCGGTCAGCGGGGATGACATCCGGTTCCTGCAGGCCGGTGGTTTCGCCGCGGTCGCCGACGGGTCGGTCGACGGCCTGCAACTCTCCGCGGTGGCGAGTGTCACCAACGGAGCCGTGCGCGGCGCCCAGCTCGGCGGTTTCGCGGCGGTCAGTAACAGGGAAGTTCGTTGGCTCCAGTTCGGCGGCTTCGCGAGTGTCGCCGCGCGGGGGTTGACCGGCGCCCAGGTCTCCGGGATTGCCGCGGTCACCGAGGGAGACCTGCGCTATTTCCAGGCGGCGGGGCTCGCGAACGTCGTGGACGGCCGGATGCTCGGGCTGCAGGTCTCGGGGCTGGTGAACGTGACGGACAGGCTCACCGGGATGCAGGTCGGCGCGGTCAATGTGGCCGAGGAGGTCACCGGGCTTCAGCTCGGGCTGATCAACCGTGCCCGGGAAATCCACGGCGTCCCGATCGGGCTGTTCAACTACGTGATGGTGAACGGGGTCTATTGGCAGGACTACACGGTGAGCGAATACGGCCAGCCCTCGCTCAGCATCAAGTCGGGCACTGCGGGCCTCCAGTCCATCGTGCTGTTGGCCGCCTCGCCCTTCGGCGAGGAGTTCCGCTGGTTCAGCGGGTTCGGACTGGGCACGCACCGTGAACTGGGCAACGGCTGGTTCGGCGAGCTGGACGGCATCGCCCACCTGATCCACGAGGGGGAGTTCTGGACCAGCGGAAAGCATCGCCTCTACACCGCCCGGATCCTGTTCGGCAAGACCCTCAGCGACCGCTGGGCGCTCCTCGCCGGGCCGACGCTGAACTACTACACCTCGAGCCTGAACGACGGGAGCGACCTGGCGACGACCTCCCTCTCCAGCTCCTTCGAGGATGGCACCTACACCAACCTCTGGCCGGGCTTCGTCGTCGGTGTGCGTCTCCTCGAACCGTGGATTCTTGACCTGGGCAACCTGGTCACCTGGGATCGGTCCTTCTTCCGCTGAGCGCCCGGGTGCATTTATCACGTCGCAGCTCGGTGTAAGCGGGACGGCATCCCGGGGGAAGCAACTGTCATCCTGGACGCTTCCTATTGTCATCCTGGACGCTTCCTATTGTCATCCTG
>CAYOKT010000126.1:5227-6330 GCA_964404605.1 uncultured bacterium | reverse complement strand
CCAGGCTCCTCTCTTTCGCCTGCTCCCTCTCACCTTTTCCCTGAGTTCCATCCTATGCTTTTCCTCCCCTGCGACCTCCCTTCGACCATTCGGTCGAAACGGTCGACCGCGCGGACTGAACGGCGGCGTTCCCCGAAGCGGCGAGCCGAGCCAACCGCGCCCTAAGCTCTGTCTCCCCTGCCGCGCAACCCTTTGAATCCTAAAGACTTCTCCCGGAGTCCGCTCGCCGCCGGAAAAACTGGCACGCGTTTCGCTTATCAACCGGGCAGAAGCGGCGTGGAAGCCGTTCCAAGCGAAAAGACGAACGACAACCATAAAAAAAGCGAAGGATCGCTTGAACAACTCAAACGCACGGAGGTGCATCATGCGTAAGCTTCTTCCCCTGATGATCGCTTTACTGCTGGCCGCGGGTTCCACGACCACGGTGCTGGCGCAGGACGCGACGGACAATCCCACTCCCGCCGGATGGCAGCACGGGTTCCGCTTCATCGACCTGGACGGCGACGGGATCAACGACAACGCCCCGGACGCCGACGGCGACGGGATCCCCAACGGGATGGACCCGGACTATGTCCGCCCAATGGACGGCAGCGGTTCGCAGCGCGGGTTCCGTGGCCGGGGCAACGCCTGGAACGGCGGCATGGGCCATGGCGCAGGGTTCGTCGATGAGGACGGCGACGGCGTGTGCGACAACTTCAACAGCGGCCTCGGCCGTGGCATGGGGCAGTGGGGACGCGATGGTCTTCACGGCAGGAACTTCGTCGACGCCAACGGTGACGGCGTCTGCGACCGCCCCGGAACCGGTTCCGGTCCGCAGGGCCGCGGGTTCAACCGCTCCGGCGGCGGCCACTGAGAGAGACTCGATTCCCTGAAACTTCTCCCTGACGAAAAGCGGGGCGCCCGGCAGGACGTCCCGCTTTTCGTATAACAGCCACCCCAAGACGTATTCTAGGGTAGCTCGCCGTTACGAAGCCGTTTTCGCGCCGCTTCTGCGTGCCGAGTCCCGATCCCGTCGTAGGGGCACGGCGCGCCGTGCCCCTACAGACCGCGGGAGCTTCAGGAGGCTCCCGGGGTCGCTCGCCGCGGATGAAACCCGGGACTGA
>CAYOKT010000126.1:0-5127 GCA_964404605.1 uncultured bacterium | reverse complement strand
CCCTGCCGGCGAGCCCAACACCACTCACTCTCCCGGCGTCCCCTTCCCGAGGATGCGGAGGGTGCGGACGAGGTCGGCGTGGGGGCCGGCGAGGATCAGGCGCACCTTCCCCTCCGCCCACTCCTTCCCGCGCACCTCGATCTCCACGCCGTCCTCGCTCAGCTTGTCCAACAGCCCCAGCTCGCCCGGCTCCAGCAGCAGCTCCACCTCCTCCGTGCCGACATAGAGCAGGCTCTCCAGCCGCTGCGCCAGCTCCCAGACCCGCAGCCCGGTGGCGGCGGAGAGGAACAGCGCCCTCGGATAATGTTCCCGCGCCTTCTCCAGCGTCGCCGCGCCGCTGATCAGGTCCACCTTGTTGAACACGAGCAGCGTGGGCTTGTCGTCGATCTCCATTTCGCGCAGCACCTTTTCCGTCTGCCGGATCTGCTCCTCGCACTGGGGATGGGAGAGGTCGGCGATATGGACGATCAGGTCCGCCTCGCGCGCCTCCTCGAGGGTGCTGCGGAAGGAGGCGACCAGGTGATGCGGCAGCTTGCGGATGAACCCCACGGTGTCGATGACGAGGACCGGCCGCCCGGGGCTCGGCTCGAAGCGCCGCACCTTGGGGTCGAGGGTGGCGAAGAGGCGGTTCTCGACGAAGGCATCCCCCCGGCCCGAGAGGGCGTTGAGCAGGGTGGACTTGCCGACGTTGGTGTAGCCGACCAGCGCCGCGGTGGGGGTGTCGCGTCGTCCGCGGCGGCGCACCCCGCGCCGCAACGCGATCTTCGCAAGCTGCCGTTTCAGGGTCCCGATCCGCCGCTGTACCGCCCGGCGGTCCACCTCGAGCTGCGTCTCGCCCGGCCCGCGGAACCCGATCCCGCCCTGCTGCCCGCGGAGGTGGCCCCAGCGGTGGGTCAGCCGGGGGTAATAGTACTGGAGCTGCGCCAGCTCCACCTGGACCTTCGACTCGCGGGTCCGGGCGCGGGTGGCGAAGATGTCGAGGATCAACCCGCTGCGGTCCAGCACCTTCACCGGGATGCGGTTCTCCAGGTTGCGCACCTGCGGCGGGGAGAGGTCATCATCGAAGACCACCAGCCCGGCCTTCTCGCGCTTGCAGAGCGATGCGACCTCGCTCACCTTGCCGCGTCCGATGAAGGTCGCGGGGTCCGGCTTCATCCTCGGCTGGGTGATGCGCGCGACAACCTCCGCGCCGGCGGTCTCGGCCAGCGCGGCGAGCTCGTCCAGGTGATCCTCGACCACCCAGGCGGGCACGCCGGGGAGGATCACCCCGACCAGCACCGCCCGCTCGCGCTCCGCACCGGGCTGCCTGTCCCCGTCGACGCCGGGGATATCTTGCAGGGAACGGGCGTTCATGCCGCTGTCTCCGCGCCGCCCGGAGCCGTTGCCGCCGCCATCGATGGTTCCGGCCGCCCGCTGCGGGCGAGGAGGCTCTCGGCGATCAGCGCCGCCAGGGCCAGCAGGAGAAGCAATCCGCTGACTTCGCGGCCATGCCGCCGCATGGCGAGGGTCGCCGCGAGGGTTTCGCCCGGCGCGGGCTGGAGGACCTCCCCGGGCCATCCCGGCGCATCCGGCGCGCCGACGGTCAGGTCGCTCTCCCCGGGCGGGAGATGGGCGGCGGCGATGGATGCAGTTTCATCCCCCTCGAGCAGGCGGTAGTGCCCCGGCCAGGCGGTCTCCGCCGTGCGCCACACCCTCCGGCCGGCGGCGAACTCCGGCACCGCGGCGACATGGTTGCCCAGCGGGTCGAGGACATCGCGCAGCTCGGGGGCGGCATCGGGAGGCATCGGCCAGAGGATCGGCTCGCCGCAGGCAACCTCCAGGGCTGACTCTCCATCCGGCCGGGCAAGCCAGGCGACGCCGCGCTGGACCACCGGCGCGAAGCTGCCGGACAGCGGCCAGTCGGTCCAGCCGGTGTCCACCGCGGCGGGCGTCCACCACACCGCCCCCTCGCGCAGCCGCCGCTGGAGGAGGAACGGGGTGCCGTCCCCGAGGCGCACGAGAACCCGGTCCTCACGGTTCTCCTGCACCCTCGCGATCCGGCGCACCCCCGGGACATCGTACCTCCCCACCCCGGTCAAGAGGCCGGCGAACGCCGGGTGCCCGGTGTCCAGGTCCGCCCACAGCCGCACCGCCGGGCCGGACTCCGGCTCCCCGAGGAGGGGGCCGAACCCGAGGCGGGCGAGCAGGCCCCGGTTGTAGCCGGAGAGGTCCGAGCGCGGCCCCAGGGTCACCCACAACCCCCCGCCCGCCTCGACGAAGGCGGCGAGACGGCGGACCTCGTCCTCCCCGGGCTTGGTCCGCCCCGCGAGGAGAACGACATCGTACTCCGACAGGTCCGCGCCCGCGAGCGCGCCGGGCCGCATGGTGAGGGTGAAGGACTCCCCTTTTCCCGTGGGGTCGAGGGCGAGACGGAAGTAGCGCAGAGCGGTGAAGTCGTCCCCGGCGAGCAGGACCCGCACCGGGCCGGGCACCTCGAGGACGAAGGGGTAGCGGTTATCGAGGGGCAGGGCATCCTCGAGTTCGAGCCGCACTTCGCCGGCATGAATCCCGGCCTCCGGCGCGCGCACCGGGAGGCGGTTCCGCCCGTCCCGCCCCCCCTGCAGGGTGACCGACCCCTCGGCGACACGGCTCCCGTCCAGCGTGACTGAGAGGATGACCTCCAGCGGCGCCTCCCCGCCGGGGAAGGCCGTTTCCACCTCGAGGTCGAAGGGGGTGTTCGGCCTCAGCACGGGCTGCACCGGCCGGGCATCGAGCACCGCGCCGTTCGCCGCCGCGCCCGGCTCCGCCACCGGGATACGCCACACCCGCACGCCCTCCGGCAGCGGGGGGAGCGAATCCGGCGGCGCCCCGGCGAAGTCGCTGATCCACAACAGCTCCCGCTCGGGTGCATCGCTCCCGCGCAGCTTCTCCGCCGCGCGCGCCCAGGCGGCGGGGAGGTCCGCCCCGCGTCCGTCCGTGGAGAGGGAGGCGATCCACGCCGGCGGCTCTCCCCCGGCATCGAGCCACTCACTGTCCCGCCGCCCGTCCCCGTCCGCGACCACGACCGCGACACGCCCCCCGGCGACCGCCGCCCGGAAGATCTCCTCCAGCACCGCCCGGGCACGGGCCAACGGCTGGCCCCCGGCGCGGCGCGCGGCCATCGAGGCGGAGAGGTCCAGCAGCACCACGCTGTCGCTGCGGCCTGTTCCCGCCGTGGCGGCCTGCCGCCAGGCCGGACGGACGAACGCCAGCGCCAGCGCGGCAACCGCCAACGTGCGCAGCGCGAGGAGCAGCCAGCGCCGCAGACGGAAGCTCCGCATCCGCCGCTGCTGGGAGCGGAGCAGGAACTCCAGCGTCGAGAACGGCTGCCGCCGCGGCCGCCGCCGGCCGAGCAGGTGAATGAGCAGGGGGAGCGCGGCAAGCGCCAATCCCGCCCAGAGTGCCGGGTTCAGGTAGAGCATACGCCTCTTCGGTTGCAGTGGAACTGGTGCAAGGTAGCCCCGCGCCCTCGCCGCGGCAAAGAGGCCGCCGCGCGGTGCGAGACGGCAGGCCGGCCGCGCACCTCCGCGTGATTCGTCGTCCGGATGCTTCCCTCCTTCAAGGCGGGATCCGGCGCAGGTCACGGCGCGCCGTGACCCTCCCCGCCATGTTTTCCCTCGCAAAGAGGCAGACTGTCACGACGCCGCACGCATTTCAGCGGTCGCTCGGGCGGTCTCTCGGGGGAGTTAGACTCCCCGAACCCATGGAAATCCGGAAAGCCGTCGGCTATATTCGTTCAGAAAATCACAAACTTTGTACCGGTCGTGCCCGGAGGGCGTTTCGGGGAGAGGGGTATCATCGAGTTGTGCCGAAAAACGCCGCCCCGGGAGGCCCGGGAGTGGAGGGAAGGATGGTGAAGGAATCCGCGGGAGGCCCGGCGGTCGCGCCGGATACCGGCACTCCCCCGGTCTGCCCGCACTGCGGCGCATCGATGCGGCGGATGCAGGTGCCGCCCCTGGCGAACTTCGACTCGCCCTGGATCTGGGTCTGCTTCAACGACGAGTGCGGCTATTTCCGGCGGGGGTGGGACTGGATGTGGAGCCATTACCGGGCCCACGCCTCCTACCGTCACAAGATCGACCCCTTCACCGGCGAGTCGGGTCCGCTGCCCGTCTGGTCGGAGAACGCGCTGAAAGCCAACCTGCTCGACGAGCAGCCAACAGAGGGAAGGGAAGATGAACACGCCTGATCCCGCCTCGTTCAACCGCCTGAAGGAGGCGATTTTCCAGGAGTATGACCGGCTGAAGGAGGAGGACACCTTCCGCTTCGGCTGCCACCCCGGCGTGCCCTGCTTCAACCTCTGCTGCACGGATGTCAACATCTTCCTTTCGCCCTATGACATCCTGAGGATGAAGAACCGCCTCGGGATCACCTCGCAGGAGTTCCTCGACCGCTACACCCTGATGCCGATGGACGCGAAGCAGCATTACCCCGTGGTCCTGCTGAAGATGCTCGATGACGAGGCGTTGAGCTGCCCCTTCGTCGAAAAGGACGTGGGCTGCACCATCTACGAGGACCGCCCCTGGCCCTGCCGGATGTTCCCGGTCGGCAAGGCATCGCCGAAGATGGAGGAGGCGAAGCCGTTCTACTTCCTGATGCACGAGGAGGTCTGCAAGGGATGGGACGAGCCGACCGAGTGGACGGTGCGCGGGTGGATCGAGGACCAGCAGGTGCAGCCCTTCGATGAGTGGGGCGAGCGCTGGAAAGAGCTGACCCTGCACGACTTCTTCGGCGAGGGCGGCAAGCTGACCCCGCCGCAGATGGAGATGTTCCACATGGTCTGCTACAACCTCGACAAGTTCCGCGCCTTCGTCTTCGAGTCGAGCTTCCTCGACCGTTTCGAGGTCGAGCCGGACCGCGTGGAGCGGATGCGCGCCGGCGATGAAGCCCTGCTCGAGTTCGGTTTCGAATGGCTGCGCTTCGCCCTCTTCCGCGAGCCGGTGATCAAGGTCCGCGAGGAGGCGATCGAGGAGGTGAAAAAGCGCACCGGCGCGCCGCCGAAGTAGGGGCAAAGCGCCCAGGCTGCTTGACGTATGAAACCCGGGACCTCAGTCCTGGGTTTTATTAGCTGGTGGATGTGTGTGATACTTAGCGCACAACAGTGTCATC
>CAYOKT010000125.1:1254-6338 GCA_964404605.1 uncultured bacterium | reverse complement strand
AGACCCTCCGGTCGTGGTTTTCACGCGGCGGGGGTCGCGGCAGGGGAGGCGGGCAAGCTTCCTTGTGAAGATTGTAGCATCTTATCCGCCGGTGCCGTATATTCCCCGTTGATCGTCGAACCGGCTCATTCTCAGACGTTGCCTTTTCGTGCCGCGCGCCTGCCCCGGTGACCGTTTTTCCCCTGTGACAGTACCGATTTCCCTGCTTATGAGCAGGGGGAAGAATCGGCGGCGGGGGGGGCGGATACGGGGTCCCTTTTCGCAGGGGGCGGCTTGGGTGCGGGGCATGTGCTTCCAATACGGGTAGGTCGCCGGGAGATCGACCGGCGGGAAAAACAAAAAGGAGCTGTCATGTCCGGCTTTGTATCGTCCCTCATGGCCGAGGTCAAGGCGAAAAACCCCGCCCAGCCGGAGTTCCACCAGGCCGTGCAGGAGGTGGTCGAGTCGCTGGAATTGGTGCTCGAGAAGCATCCCGAGTACCGTGCGGCGAAAATTGTCGAGCGCATCATCGAGCCCGAACGGGTGATCATATTCCGCGTTCCGTGGGTGGATGACCAGGGGGAGGTCCAGGTCAACCGGGGCTTCCGCATCGAGATGAACTCCGCCCTCGGTCCCTACAAGGGCGGTCTGCGCTTCCACCCCTCGGTGAACCTCGGCATCCTCAAGTTCCTCGCCTTCGAGCAGGTGTTCAAGAACAGCCTGACCACCCTGCCGATGGGCGGCGGGAAGGGCGGCTCGGACTTCGACCCGAAGGGCAAGAGCGACAATGAAGTCATGCGCTTCTGCCAGTCCTTCATGAGCGAGCTGTTCCGTCACATCGGCCCGGACACGGACATTCCCGCCGGTGACATCGGTGTCGGCGGCCGTGAAATCGGCTTCCTCTTCGGCCAGTACAAGCGTCTGCGGAACGAGTTCACCGGCGTTCTCACCGGCAAGGGCCTCGCTTGGGGCGGTTCGCTGATTCGCCCGGAAGCGACGGGTTACGGCGCCGTCTATTTCGCCGCCGAGATGCTCGCCACCCGCAATGACACCCTCGAGGGCAAGGTCTGCCTCGTCTCCGGCAGCGGGAATGTGGCGCAGTACGCCTGCGAGAAGCTCCTCGACTTCGGCGCCAAGCCGGTGACCCTCTCCGACTCGAGCGGGTACATCTACGATCCCGAAGGCATCGACCGCGAGAAGCTCGCCTGGGTGATGGAGCTGAAGAATGTCCGTCGCGGACGTATTCGTGAGTATGTCGATCAGTTCAAGAGTGCGACCTACACTCCGACGGATCCCAACCTCGACTACAACCCGCTCTGGAACCACAAGGCCGACTGCGCCTTCCCGAGCGCGACCCAGAACGAGATCAACGGCGAGGACGCGAAGCACCTGATCACCAACGGCGTCACGGTGGTCAGCGAGGGCGCGAACATGCCGACCACGCTCGACGGTGTCAAGGTGTTCCTCGATGAGGGGATCCTGTATGGCCCGGGCAAGGCGGCGAACGCCGGCGGCGTCGCGGTCTCCGGCCTCGAGATGAGCCAGAACAGCATCCGCCTGAGCTGGAGCCGTGAAGAGGTCGACCAGCGCCTCCAGGGCATCATGAAGAACATCCACCAGGCCGCCCGGGAGGCAGCCGAGAGGTACGGCACCCCCGGCAACTATGTCAACGGCGCCAACATCGCCGGGTTCATCAAGGTCGCCAACGCGATGATGGACCAGGGTATCGTCTGACAGGCCTCTTTCCTCGGAGTCGACGAGCGCGGGGCGGAGTGCCGCCCCGCGTTTTATGTTTAACGTACCTTGAAGGGGTCTTTCTTCCCGGAGGCCGCCTTTCCCCGGTCGGAACGGGCGATGGGCGGGCATGAGCAAGGGACCGTCGATGAGCCGTGATACCAACGATAAAGACCACAGGGTTCTCGCCACCCGGTACACCGAGTTCCAGAATCTCATGCGCCACCGTGTGAACGAGGTTCTGCTCGTCTCCAGCCTGTACGATTCGTTCATCCTCGCCCAGGACGGTCAGATTCACGAGTTGATGCTCAGCGAATACACCGACCTCAACCTGTACAATGTCCCCGGTCTCACGCGCGCCGGAAACGCGGAGGAGGCCCTGGAGCTGATCGAGAAGGGCGGCCGGTTCGACCTGATCATCACCACCGCGCACATCGGCGACATGTCGCTCGCCGAATTCGCCCGGAAACTGCGGGCGGCGGCGCCGGGAGTGCCCCTCCTCCTCCTCGCCTATGATGACCGCGATCTCCAGCTCGTCTCCACGGACGAGGTCCACAGGCTGTTCGAGAGGGTCTTTCTCTGGCAGGGGGATTTCCGCATCCTGCTCGCCATGGTCAAGTCCGTCGAGGACCGGCTGAACGTGGAGCATGACACACAGGCGATGGGAGTGCAGGTCATTCTCCTCGTCGAGGATAACATTCGCTTCTACTCCTCCTTCCTCCCGATGATCTTCACCGAGGTTCTCCGCCACAGCCAGAACCTGCTCAGCGAGGGGATGAACCTGGCGCACAAGATCCTGCGCATGCGGGCGCGCCCGAAGATCCTCCATTGCGACACCTTCGAAGAGGCGATGGAGCTATACCTGCGTTACGAGAAGACCATCCTCGGGGTGATCACGGACATCGAGTTCGCCTGGGGTGGGGAGAAGAAGCGCAACGCGGGCGCGGAGCTGACGCGCCGGATCAAGGAGCGGAGGCCGGACATCCCGATGGTGCTGGAGTCCTTCCAGCCGGAGGTCGCCTCGCTGGCCAAGGAGCTCGGCGTCGACTTCCTCCTCAAGGGGTCGGCCACGCTGCTGCAGGACCTGCGGGCGTTCATGCTGAAGAACTTCGGGTTCGGCGATTTCGTCTTCTACCTGCCGGACGGCCGCAAGATCGACCGGGCCACGGATATGAAGAGCCTGGAAGAGAAACTGCGCACCGTGCCGGAGGAGAGCATCCTCTACCACGCCGAGCGCGATCACTTTTCCACCTGGTTGAAAGCGCGCACGGAGTTCGGCCTCGCCGACCGTTTGAAGCCGCGCAAGGTGACCGATTTCCCCTCGGTCGAGGCGCTCAGGCGGGAGATCATCGACTCCATCCGGGATTTCCGGCGTGAGCTGACCAGGGGCATCGTCGCGGACTTTCGCCGAGACAGCTTCGATCCCGCGAACAGCTTCGCGCACATCGGCGGCGGCTCGATGGGGGGGAAGGCGCGCGGGATCGCCTTCCTCAACCGGATGATCCAGAGTGGACAGCTGGCAAGCCGGTTCCCCGGCGTCCGGATCACGGTCCCCGGCACGGTTGTCCTCTGCACGGAGGTTTTCGACGAGTTCCTCGAGAGAAACGATTTGCGCGACTTTGCGCTCCAGTCGGAGAACGATGAGGAAATCCTCCGCCGGTTCTCCGAGGCGAAGTTGCCGCACAAGGTGTTGGTGGACCTCACCGATTACCTCTCCCGCGTCGAGGGACCGATCGCCGTCCGTTCCTCGAGTCTGCTCGAGGATTCCCACTACCAGCCGTTCGCCGGGGTGTATAAAACCGTCATGCTGCCGAACCTCCATCCGGATCTGCAGGTTCGGATGCGGCAGTTGACGCAGGCGATTCAGCAGGTGTACGCCTCGACATTCACCTTGCGCGCCAAGTCCTACATCGCCGCCACTCCCTACCGGCTGGAGGAGGAGAAGATGGCGGTCGTGCTGGAGCGCCTGATCGGACGGTCGCACGGGCGGCGGTATTACCCGGACATCTCCGGCGTCGCGCGCTCGCACAATTTCTACCCGACCGCGCCGATGACTTCCTCCGATGGTATCGCCGCGGTGGCGCTGGGGCTCGGCACCCAGGTCGTGGGGGGCGGCGAAGCCTACCGGTTCTGCCCGAAATACCCCCGGCACACGACCCCGTTCGGAACGCCGCAGGATCTCATCCAGCAGACCCAGAAGGAATACTATGCCATGCACCTGCCGGAGGAGGGAGAGGATGCCCCGCCGGGCGATCTCCTGCGCAAGTTTCCGATCAGCATGGCGGAAGAGGATGGAACGCTGCACTTCGTCGGCTCGGTCTATTCCCCGGAAAACGATGCGATTCATGACGGCCTCTCGCGTCCCGGCGTCCGGGTGGTGACCTTCGCCCCGATTCTCAAGCACAAGTTGTTCCCGCTCGCGGAGATCCTCGAAACTCTGCTTACCCTCGGCGAGGAGGGGTTGGGGCAGCCGGTGGAGCTGGAGTTCGCCGTGGACCTGTCCACGCCGCGAGGGGAGGAGAAGATCTTTGCGCCCCTGCAGATCCGCCCCCTTGTCCTCCGGCGGGAACTGGAAGAACTTGAGACCAGCACGCTGCCGCCGGGGGTCGTCATCTGCCGCAGTTCGCAGGTGCTCGGCATCGGGCGTTTCGATGACATCAGCGACATCGTGGTGGTCGATCCCGAGCGCTTCCGGCGGGAGCATTCCAGCGATGCCGCGGCGGAAATAGGCCGGGTGAACGCCAGGCTGTTGGCGGAGAACCGGCCCTACCTGCTCATCGGTGTCGGGCGGTGGGGGTCCGCCGACCCCTGGCTCGGGATCCCCGTCACCTGGGACCAGATCTCCGGCGCACAGGTGATCATCGAGGCGAGCCTCTCCGACATCAAGGTCACTCCCTCCCAGGGGGCGCACTTCTTCCACAACCTCACTTCGCTTCACGTGGGGTATATCACCGTGGATACGGAAGAGAGCGACGGTATGGTGGACTGGGAATGGCTGCGCGCCCAACCCGCCGTCGAGGAGGGGAAGTATGTGCGGCACCTGCGGGTCGACCCCCCCATCCTCGCGCTGATCAACAGCCGCAAGAACCTGGGGATCATCCTCAAACCGGGCGTGGACATGTGATCGGACGGGGGAGAGAGAGGCCTTGGTGGATGGGTGGCCCGGACTTCAGTCCCGGGTTTCACCCGGGAAAGAACCACATGCCATGACACCGTTGTGTGGCCCTGCCGGCTTTGACGGCAGGGTTTCGTGATTATTGACTTTTTATATTGCGTTATCTCCGTTATTCTTTCATATTACATCGTAAAAATCTATCAGACCCTGTCATCGGAGCTGACAGGGCCACCCCTCGGAGCTGACAGGGCCACCC
>CAYOKT010000125.1:0-1154 GCA_964404605.1 uncultured bacterium | reverse complement strand
TCGGAGCTGACAGGGCCACCCCTCGGAGCTGACAGGGCCACCCATCATCGCTGACAGGCCACCCTGCCGCCTCACCCCGCCTGTCGCTGCAGCTCCTCTTCCGTCTCCCAGCCGTAGTCCACGTAACGCCAGCGGACCTGGTCGCCGGAGAACTCGAGGCGGGCGTACCCCTCCTGGAAGCCGTCCCGCGGGCCTTCCCACCAGGCCCCGCTGACCGCGCCGATGTTGGCGAACTCCGTGCCCTTGAAGCTGAAGGTCTCGTTGATGTGCAGGTGCCCGGCGAGGACGAGCTTCACCGGGTGGCGGCTGATCACCGCCGCCACCTCGTTGCAGTTGCCCACGGTGGCCTTCGGGTGGTCCGGCTCCGCCGTGCCGTCATTCCATTCCGGGTAGTTGCTGAAGAGGGGGATGTGCAGCGAGATGACCGTCGGTTTGTCCGAGGCGGCGAGGTCGTCCTCGAGCCAGGCGAGCTGTTCGGCGTCCACGTGGCCGAAATAGGTGCGCTTCTCCCGGTCCACGCCGATGCTGTCGAGGAGGACGAAATGCCACCCCTCGTGATCGAAGGACCTGTAGGTGCGTTCCAGGCCGAAGGTGTCGAGGAAATGGGCCTTGCCGAACAGGGGGTCGTCCGGGCTGACCCCGCTGTCCTCGTACACCCCGAGGCAGTCGTGGTTCCCCAGCGTATGGTGCACCGGGCTCGTGGCGACCAGCTTGAGCGCTTCCTGGAAGAGGGCGTACTGCGGGCCCGCCGCCGGGGCGTCCTTGTGAAGGATGTCGAAGGCGAGGTCGCCGCCGGTGAGGAGAAACTCGGGCGGGTCCGGGCGGTCACAGGCGTTCCGCAGGGCGGCCATCCAGCCTTCGGGCGCGCGCTTTTCGCTGTACACGTGCATGTCGGTCATGAAGGCGGCGCTGAAGTCCGGTTTCTTTCGTCCGGCCGGCGCACAGCTCCACCAGGGCAGAGCCAAGGCCCCCGCGCCAACAACGCCGAGGCGGAGAAAGTCGCGCCGACGGTAACTTCTGCTCATCTTCACACCCCCTCCCTCTTCGCGGCGTATCATGGGTGGCCCGGGGCTCCTGCCCTCCGTGGTTCTGCGAAGGGAGGTGTCCCAGGTATCATCATGCACATTATATGTGAAACGTAACGCTCAACCGTG
>CAYOKT010000124.1:0-6344 GCA_964404605.1 uncultured bacterium | reverse complement strand
GTACGCCATCCAGGACTCGAACCTGGAACCAACGGATTAAGAGTCCGCTGCTCTACCAATTGAGCTAATGGCGCACGAGCAAATGGTACGACTTTTCAGCGGCGACAGAATACGGAAACCGGGCTCCCGGCGCAAGGGCTCCTCCACCCCCGTTGCTCCCGGAAACATGCGCAAAGGTCAAAGGCTTCAACGGTGTGCAAGCTGCCCGTGAACCCGACGAAGGGAAAAGCCCTCCCACCGCCCGGCGTTCCCAGGGTTCAGCGTGCGAGCTTCCACGATCCGACCGAACCGGGAAAAGGGTCCCCTCAGAGGGTACCCCGCCCCGTACTGCTTGAAACATTGGGCGCAGGGGAACCAACCGGGTCGTGGACCTGTTCCCTCCCCCAACGCAGGAAACACAAGCGCACCGGCGGATCATTCGTCTCGGGCTTCCGTTTTCCCCCAGAGGATCCGGGAATCAGTCCCACACCAATAATGACCCACCTCGCCCCTCAGTACCCCCCGCCGAAGACCTGGAAATCGATGAAGTCGGCATGGTGGAAAATGATCGCTTCGGGGGTGCGGGGAAATTCGCTGCCCTCCTTGCTGTGCACCGCGGCGATGTGCAGCACTGCATCGGGCAGGCCGTGCGCCCAGCCGAGGCCGACGCTGCTGAAGGGGTGGCGCAAGTACCGGCCATGTTCCGCCTTGACCGCGCCCTTCTCCGCATCCGGGCGGTACTCCAGCAGCTTGCCCACATCGGCGATCAGCGCCCCGGCGAGGAGAACATCGCGGTCGAGTTTCAGCCTGCCGCCATAGTGATCGACGAGCAGGTCATGGATCGCCGCGCTCATCTTCGCCGTCGCCCGCACGTGCTCGAGAAAGCTGACATCGAGACCCTCGATCAGCAGGCTGAAGGGAAAGCCGGCGAGCTGTTCCGGGGTCCATCCGCCGCGCTCGAGGGCGTCCAGCCAGGTGTCGACAACCTTCCCGCGCAGCTCCGGATCACGAATCTGGTCGAATTCCGGCAGCAGGTTCAACAAGGCATCCCGCATTGTCCTACTCCTCGTGTTACTCCAGTCATCCGTGCGGCAGCGCCGCTCCCATGCTGCCCGTCTATCAGATCCCTGTCATCGCTTGCCGCGGCGTGGCCTGGCGCAGCCGGGGAGCTGACAGGGCCACCCTGCCGGCGGGCAGCAATCGAGCGACAACACACCTGCCGATCGACCCCGGGATTCAGGCCGCCTCTCCCTTACGCGGATGTCGCCCCGCCGGGCCGCCTTTCCGCGTAACCTGACCACCTTTCCGCGATGCGGGTCCGTTTTCCCGCCCGGCCCGTCGTGCAGCGCTCTTCACCGCGCGCTTCCGGCGCCGTTCACGCAACAGCGCCGCTCGTTTCAGCAGGCCGGCCGCCATCGGCACACCGAGGGTGAGCGCCACGCCGACCAGCCCTCCCGCCAGCGAGGCGGTGATGGACGATTCACGCTTCATCAGCGGGCGGATGGCGAACCCCGTCCCGATGAACACCCCGACACCGAGCGCTCCATTGACGATGCGGCGCACGCGGCCCGGCTTGTCGAGGGAGAAGCGCATCCGCCCCGAAACATCCTGGCCGATGGCGAGTCCGCCGGCCAGCCCGAGGGGAAAGGCGGCGAGCGGCGTTCCGGTCAAGACACCGGCGATGCCGGTGCTCAGGCCGACGGTGAAGCCCCGCGCGCCGCGCGGGCTGGACTCCCACCAGCGCTTGAAAGGTTCCTCCAACAGGTTCACCGCGGCGACGCTTCCAACGCCCAGCAGCGATCCGACCAGCACATCACGCGGGTAGTGCACCCCGAGGTAGAGGCGCGAGAGGGGAATCGCCAGCGCGATCGCCACCCCGGTGCCCCGCACCCAGGGCTTCTTCGCCTTGAGGACCAGGAAAGCACCCAGCGCGGCGGCGTTCTGCGCATGTCCGCTGGGAAAGGTGAAATCGCCGGGCGCGACGAAGGCCCAGGGGTGCATCGCTTCGCGCGGGGGACGCCGGAAGTGGAAACGCGCCTTGACGATTTGGTTCAGCGTCACCGACGGAAGGATCACCCCGGCGAGGGAGAGGGCGGTCTTCCGGTCGTAGGCGCTGAAGAGACCGCCCATGAGGGCGAAATAGGTGATTTCACTCCCGACCGCCGCGAGGGCAAGCGCGGCGGCATCCAGCAGGGGATTCCGTTTCGCGGCGCGTTCGATCGCCTTTTGGGCATCGGCGAGCCAGGGGATCAGGTCACGCCCCTCGACCCTCCCCAGGCGCAATGGATCCTCATCATGGGGCGGATCGACAGGTCGGCTGGAAATGTGCAGCAATGGCAGGTGAATGGCCACGTCTCCCCCGCCCGGACTGTTCTGTTATTCCCCCGGCTCCGCGCAGGCCCGAGGCTATGGTTCCGCTTTCAGGCCGCCTCGTTAATATGGGCGCCGGTAGAAGGGAGTCTCAACCACGGTTGCGTTGAACAGCCTGTTTCGCACATCGATCTCGAAACGGGTGCCGACCTGGGTATACTCCTTCGCGAGGTAGGCCATGCCGATCCCCTTGTCCAGGCTCGGCGACCAGCCGCCGCTGGTCACATGCCCGATGGATTCCCCGCCCTGCAGACAGGCATAGCCATGACGCGGGATCGCCTTCCCCTCGATCTCGAAACCGATCAGCCTGCGCGTGAGGCCCTTTTCCTTCACCTTGAGGATGGCATCACGGCCGATGAAATCCCCCTTGTTCACCTTGGTAACCCAACCGAGTCCGGCCTCGATCGGGTTCGTGGTCTCATCGATGTCGTTGCCGTACAGGGCGAACTTCATCTCCAGCCGCAGGGTGTCCCGCGCGCCGAGGCCGACCGGCTCGATGTCGTAGCGCCTGCCCGCCTCGAGCACCGCATCCCAAAGGTTCTCGGCGTGCTCGTTGGCGATATACAGCTCGAATCCATCCTCCCCGGTGTACCCCGTGCGGCTGATCACCGCGGGCGACCCGGCGACCGTTCCCTCGTGAAACCAGTAGTACTTGATCTCATCGAGAGGCGTGTCGGTCAATGACTGGACCAGTTCGGGCGCGTTCCGGCCCTGGATGGCGAGCAGGGTGATCTCATCGCTGGCATCCCTGACCTCGACGCCGTTGAAGCCGGCGGCGTGGCGGCTGACCCATTCGAAGTCCTTCCGCCGGTTGGCGGCGTTCACCACCATCATCAAGTGGTCCTCGAAACGGTAGACGAGGAGGTCATCGATGATGCCGCCGTCCTCCAGCAGCATGGCCGAATACTGCGCCTGGTTCACGTGCAGCTTGGTGACATTGTTCACCGTGATCCGGTTGAGGAATTCCAGCGCTTTCTCGCCGCGGACGATGAACTCGCCCATATGGGAGACATCGAAGAGCCCCACGGAGGCGCGCACCCGGCGGTGTTCCTCGACGATACTGTGATACTGGATCGGCATGACATAGCCGCCGAAGGAGACCATTTTCGCCCCCAGGGCGACATGTTTTTCGTACAACGCGGTTTTCGCGCCCTCCATGGCGCCACCTCCTCAAACCATGAGCATCGACGAGCGATGCGTCGATGCAAAACCGAGCGGGCCCGACCCGCGGCCTCGCTCATACACTGGTAACGCGCCCGCGGGGGGAACATTCGCCGGTGAAACCCGGGGCGAGCCCCGGGCCACCCCACGAGCCACCGGCAATCCGCCCGCGCGGAGAACACTCCGCGCGGCGTCGTTCGTTCCATCAGATCCGGCGGCCTTATTCGGACAAGGAGGTCCGATTTTACCGGCCGCCGTGCTGACTCCCACCCTCCATCCCCGGCCGCAGGGCCAGGCCCACGAACACCGCGGCAATCGCCGACAGTTATCGTTTCATCCCCAGCAACCGCTTCACCCGCTGGATAATATCGGTATGGCGCAGGCCGAATGCATCCAGCAGCTCTTCGGGTTGGCCGGACTTGCCGTACCGGTCCATGACGGCGACATAGTCCATCGGCACCGGGCGCTCGCGCGCGACCACCTGCGCCACCGCCGAACCGAGGCCGCCGAAGACCTGGTGCTCCTCGGCGGTGACAATCGCCCCGGTCTCCTCCGCCGCCGCGACAATGGCACCCTCGTCCAGCGGCTTGAGGGTGTGCATGTTCAGCACCCGCAGCCCGATGCCCTCCGCGGCGAGCTGGTCATGGGCGATCAACGCTTCGCTGACCATCTGCCCGATGGCGATGCAGGTGGCATCATCCCCTTCGGCCATCCGTTGGGCCACGCCGACCTCGAAGGGATCATCGGGCGATGTGACACTGGGAACCTTCTCGCGCCCGAAGCGGATGTAGCACGGGCCTTCGATCTCGTAGACCGCGCGCACCGCCTTGCGCGTCTGCTCGAAATCCACGGGCGCGAGGACGGTCATGTTGGGCAGGGCGCGCACGAGGGCGATGTCCTCGAGCATCTGGTGGGTGGCGCCGTCCGGCCCGACGCTGATCCCGGAGTGCGCCCCGCCGATCTTCACATTGACCGGCGTGTACCCGATCGTCACGCGCAACTGATCGAAGCAGCGGCCGACGCCGAACGCACTGTAGGTGACGTAGTAGGGCACCTTGCCGAACAGGCTGAGGCCGGCGGCCACGTTGGCCATGTTCTGCTCCTGGATGCCCATCTCGATCAGCCGGCCGGGAAAACGGTCCTGGAAGAAGTTGACCTGGGTCGAGAGGATGTTGTCTCCGACGAGAACGACCACATCCTCGTGCTCCTCGCCGACATCGACGAGTCCCCGTCCCCACCCCTCGCGGGTGCTGCGCCATTCGAACGTGCGGTGGTTCACGCGCTCACCTCCTCGCGGACCCCCGCCGCAAGGCGTTGTTTCCACTCTTCATAACTCGTGCCCCACTCGCCCAGGGCTTCCTCGGCCTGCCGGACCGTGGGCGGCCTGCCGTGCCAGGTGCAGTCATCCTCCATGAACTTCACTCCCCTGCCCATGATGGTGCGGGCGAGGATGACCGTCGGCCTGCCCTTCGTCATGCGCGCCTCGGCGAACGCCCGCACGATGGCGCGCATGTCATGTCCATCGACCTCGACGACATGCCAGCCGAAGGCGCGGTACTTTTCCGCCAGCGGGGAGACGCGCATCACCACGTCCAGGTCGCCGTCGATCTGCTTCAGGTTGTAATCGATGATGGCGCAGAGGTTGTCGAGGCTGAAGTGGGCGGCGCTCATCACCGCCTCCCAGATGGAGCCTTCCTGCTGCTCGCCGTCCCCCATTTCGCAGTAGCAGCGCCGGCGGTGGCCGTCCATCTTCGAGGCGAGCGCCGCACCGACCGTCACCGAAAGCCCCTGTCCGAGGGAGCCCGCGGAGGTTTCGAGACCCGGGGTGTCCTGGGCCGAGGGATGCCCCTGCAGGTGGCCGTGAATCTGCCGGAACCCGAGCAGGTCGGCGAGGGGGAAGTACCCGCGTTCGGCCATCACGCTGTAGATCACCGGCGAAATATGCGCGTTCGAGACATGCCAGAAGTCGCGGTCCGGCCACTTCGGCTCCTCGGGCCGGATGTCGACCTCGTGGAAGAGCAGCGCTGTGAGGAAATCGGCGCTGGAGAGCGATCCCCCCGAGTGACCGCTGCCCGCGTTCGCGAGCATGGTGATGATGTCCCGGCGCACATCCAGCGCCTTCGCTTCCAGCCGTTCCACCGGCCAGGCGAGCCGTGCCATGAATTTCCCGCCATTGCTGTGTTTCCGGCCGCCCGGAGCCGTCACCCGGACTCCAAGGATCCGCCACCGGGGGCGGCCGGTGTTCAAGGTCAGGCAAGGTAGAATCCGCCGGGGAAAAGCGCAAGGGCGGCGCGGGGCGAGACGGGGCGGAGGGGACCGGTATTGCAGGGGCACGGTGCGCCGTGCCCTGCCGTTGCAGACCTGTCTTTATACGGGTGGCCCTGTCCGTCAGCCGATGGATGACAGGGTCTGATAGGTTTTTACGATGTTACATAACATAATAAAGGATATAGCGCAATAAAAAAGACTGTAATCAAGAAACCCTGCCGTCAAAGCCGACAGGGCCACACGATGTTGTTGGTTATCAAACGTAACCCGAGAGCGACTGCATCCCAGGGATTTCTTTTGGTTCCCCGTGGCTTTGCTCCATTGCGCCGTCACAAAAAACCGGCGACGTGTCGCCGGGAAAATGGAAGATTCCCGGGGTCGACGACGCCGGGCTGCCCGCTGCACAACAATTGTCATTCTGACCCGTCCCGACTTTTCGGGACGAGGGAAGAGTCTCGAAACGATGCGCTTCCGGTGGATGGGAAACAGTTCGTTTCGAGATCCTTCACTTCGTTCAGGATGACAATAGGAAGCGTTCAGGATGACAATAGGAAGCGTTCAGGATG
>CAYOKT010000123.1:0-6370 GCA_964404605.1 uncultured bacterium | reverse complement strand
CGCAGCAGGTAGACCCCGCTGGACAGCCCGTTCGCATTCCAGGTCAACTCGTGCTCGCCGGAGGAGACCCGCCGGTCGAGGAGGATCGCCACCCGCTGGCCGAGGAGGTCATAGACGGCGAGGCGGACGAAGTCCGGCCGGGGAACCTCGAAGCGGAGGGTCGCCCGCGGGTTGAACGGGTTCGGGTAGGCGGCCAGGAGGTGATATCCCGCGGGAAAGGCGCCGTGCGGCGTCGCCGGGGGAACGCTCGTCGCCCGGTCGAGGAAGAAGAGGTCGCCGCCGTACTCCCCGCCGGTGGCCCCCGGCGAGACGACCACCTCGTGCAGCATGTCGTTGTAGCCGGCCATATCGTCCCAGACGCCGGTGTTCGCCAGCCGGATGGAGTACTCCGGGCGCAGGTAGAGGGCGGGCGCGGGGTCGGGCAGGGCCAGTAGCAGCTCGTAGCTTCCCGTCGGCATGCCGGCGGGGATGCCGCCCTCGAGCGCCACGTGGGCGGTGTCGCCCCCGAGCCAGAAGCGGGGGTCCTCCCCGGTGGCGAGGAAATACTCCGCGCCGCCATCCTCCCGGAGGATCAGCTCCAGGCCGCGGGGGTTGAAGGGGCTGGCGAAGCCGTCATTGACGATGTCGAACTCGGCGGAGAACGCCCCGCCGGGCCGGACGCTGTCCTGCAGGGTCGCGGAGAGGAGGCGGAAGCGGTGGCCGAGGCGGCGGCGGATCTCGTCCATGCAGCCCTCCGTCTCCCAGCCGTCGAGCACGGCCTGGTTATAGTCCCGGTTGAGCACCGACCAGCGCATCCGGGCGAGGTCGGTCAGCGCATGGGCGCAGTCGGAGTAGGCGCTGGGGCTGCACGTCTCCCCGCCCTGGGGAACGAAACGGTTGTCCAGGTTGAGGTAGGTCTTGTCCGCCTCGATGTCGTCATAGGTGCCGTAATCATCGGCGCTGGCGAGGAAACAGTCGTTGTGCGCCCCGGTGCGCGCGCGGCGGGTGCCGTTGAAGGCCTCGTCGTAATCGAGGGGCTCATCGACCTCGAAGATGGCCCTCTTGTAGGCCGGGGTGCGCACGGCGACCATGCGGTCGGTCGGGAGGGCGTCCAGCAGGGCGAAGAGCACCGTGCGGCGGTCCTCGGTGTTGTTCAGCCCGTGGGTGGAGTAGAACCACTCCCCCCAGGCGCCGATGAACCCCGCCTCGACATAGAGGATCACATCGCCGTGCTCCTGCAGCAGCGGCTCGAGTTGGTCGATGTGGCCGAGGATGGTCGCAAGCGAGGCATCCTCGCCATCGATGTCGTTCGTGTAGGAGAAGCGGAGCACCAGCTTCGCGCCGCCGTCCCGGGCGGCGTTGAAGTCGTGCTCGACGAGGCTGAGGAACTGGCTGCTCAACGGGGAATCGTTGAACTGCGGGATGGTGTAGATGCGCTGCACCACGGTCACGTTTTCATCGCGCAGCCCCTGCAGGAAGGGCAGGGAGATCGAAGAGGAGCGGTAGGCGGAGAAGCCGCGCCCGGGGTTGGGGTACAGCTCCCCGGAGCTGTCGTAGGTGACGGTGGAGAAGCTGACCGCACGGGCGGGGGAGAAGGAGGCGGCCAGCAGGAAGGCGGCGAGGAGGGCGGGGGGCGGGCAGCGCTTCATCGTGCGGCTCCCTTTCTGGGGCGCCGGCCTCGTGATATATTTCGCAGGGTGGACACCGCGCCCGGTTGAACCGATGGACAGGGGAAAATACGGCGCCCGGGCGCGCCGGGGCCTGTTTCTCGCGGCAGCCGGGCGGGAAGCCGACTCCAGGTTCCCTTTATAAAGTGGGACAGGAATCCGCAGGAAGCCCGGTCCACCTGTCCCTGTGAAACCCGGGACTTTCCGCCTGCGCCTGCGGCTATGGCCGGTAAAAAGTCCCGGACCACCCTTCGCTGGACGGGAGGCGCGGGAGGTGAGGAGAAGATGAAAGCGGGGCTTGTCGTACCGGGGTTCGGAGGGGAGCGATGAGCTCGGCGACACCGGTCAAGAGTTAGGTAAGCCAATGTTTTGTTTTTTCCGGCAATTTCCTTTCGTGCACGCTCAGCGCACAGTATTTTAATCCGGTAATTTGAAGGGCAGGCTTTTCGCCGTTCAACGATTGGCGCGGGGTAGGGCCATCGAAATGAGCGAGGTCGGGGGCGTACTTCATGCGCGATGAAGGCTCGATCACGAGGCGCAGGTTCCTCGACCGCATCCTGGCGGCCGCCGGTGTCAGCGCGGCGGGTCTCGCGGTCTATCCCATTCTCCGGTTCGTCATCCCCCCGAAGCAGGCCGAAGCGAACAACCTTTCCAAGACCGTGCTGGAGGTCGGCGGGCTGGGGAAAGGGGACTTCAAGATCTTCGAGTTCAACCGCAAGGCGGCTATCCTGATCCGCACGGGGAGCGACCCCGCCAGCCCGGCCTCCTACCATTCCCTCTCCGCGGTCTGTACCCACCTCGGCTGCATCGTCCAGTACGACAGGGAGATCGGGCACATCTGGTGCGCCTGTCACAACGGCCATTTCAGCCTGACCGGCAAGGTTCTTTCCGGCCCTCCCCCCAGCCCCCTGCCGGTGTATGATGTGGAAATTCTCAACGACAAGATCATCGTCTCGCGCGGGAGTGCCTGATGGAGTCCGGGGTGCGCGGCACGCGGCTGTACCGCTGGTTCGCGGAGCGGTTCCCGGTGGCAGGGATCGAGGAGCACATCGAGCAGAAGAGTGTGCCCCGGGGCCGCCACTTCCTCTGGTACTTCTTCGGCGGGACCTCCCTCTTCTTCCTGCTCGTCCAGATCGTGACCGGCCTGTTCCTTCTCCTCTATTACAAGCCGACCGCGCAGAGCGCCTATGAGAGCGTGCACTTCATCGAGAGCGAGGTCGCCTTCGGCTGGCTGATCCGGAACATTCATGCCTGGTCGGCGAACCTGATGATCCTCTCCCTGTTCTTCCATCTCTTCTCCAACTGGTTCACCAAGGGCTACCGCAGGCCCCGGGAAGCGACCTGGGTGACCGGCGTTCTGATGCTGTTTCTCGCCATGGGGTTCGGTTTCTCGGGCTACCTGCTGCCCTGGAACAAGCTGTCGTTCTTCGCGACGAAGGTCGGGACGGAGATCGCCGCCGTGACCCCGTTCATCGGCAAGTTTCTCCTCGTTTTCCTGCGCGGCGGGGAGGATGTCACCGGCGCCACCCTGACCCGTTTTTTCGGGATCCACGTCGCGGTCCTGCCGATGAGCATCACCTTTCTCCTGGTGCTGCACCTGTACTTCGTGCAGGAACAGGGGATGAGTTCGCCCATCGGCGAACCCCCGGAACAGACGATGAAGTTCATCCCCCATTTCCTCTATCGCGAGCTGGCGGTGTGGGTGTTCTGTCTCGTTCTCCTCATGTTCCTGGCGGTCTATCTCCCGTACGACTCGGTGTTCGTCCCGCTCGAGCTGCAGGAGAAGGCTTCGGCCTTCGACCCGACGCCGGAGGGGATACGGCCGGAGTGGTACTTCATCTTCATGTTCCAGGCGTTGAAATACTTCCCGGGGTCCCTGCTGGGGATGAACGGGAAGGTTGTCGCGCTCCTGGTGTTTGCCGCGGGTGCGCTCATCATGCTCCTGCTCCCCTTCTGGGATCGCTGGGCGCGCCGGGAGGAGCGCCACTGGCTGCCGCCCGCGGTGGGGGTGTTTTACCTGGTGTTCATCATCGTTTTCACGATCCTGGGCTACGTGTTGCCGGGGCATTAGGGATCCGAACCATGAGGTTTTCCGGGGTGAACATTCGATTCGTGGCGTCCGCGGCGCTTCTCGCTTCGGCCCTCTGGCTGCAGGCGGCGCAGCCGCTCGAGGCCCGGGCTGAGAATGCCTGTGTCGCCTGCCACACGGAGATGACCCCGGAGCTGGTGGAGGCGTTCGGGCAGGACCCCCACGCGGGGGAGAAGTCGTGCGCCGGCTGCCACGGCGGGAACCCGGCGGCGGACCCGGAGGACATGGACGCGGCGCACGAGACGGCCGATTTCGCCCCGCCGCCCTGGACGGCGGCGAAGTCGGTGGAACGTTGCGGCGGGTGCCACGTCGCGGAGAAGAAGCGCTTCATCCACGGACCCCACAAGACCGCCGCAACCGCCGACGGGCCGGGCGATGCGCCCGGCTGCACCGGCTGCCACACACCCCACCCGGTTCACCGGGTGAACGCGAAGGACAGCCCGGTGCGGGTGACGCAGGTGCCGATGACCTGCGGCCGTTGCCATGCCGACGCGGAGATGATGGGCCGCTACGGGATACCCTCGAAAATCGTCAACCAGTACCGCTCCAGCGTTCACGGCCGGGCGCTTCTCGATGAGCGGAACGCCGGGGCGCCCGCCTGTACCGGCTGCCACGGCGCGCACGGAACCTTCAACAGGCAGGCGGGCGGCTTCGACAAGGCCTGCTCGCGCTGCCACAGCTTCCAGGCGCAGGCCTTCGCCCGGTCCAGGCACAAGCGCGCCTGGGAGGTGACGAAAGCCCCGGTGTGCATCACCTGTCATGGCAACCACGATATCAGGAGCCCCGGCCTGGGGTTGATCGGCACCGGGGAGGGGAGTATCTGCGGGAAGTGCCACAACCCGGGAGAGGAGCCCGACAAGATGAAGAACCTCCTCGCCACCCTCGAGGAGGAATACCTCCGCGGCCAGGAGGTGCTGATCCTCGCGGAGAAGGCGCACCGGGATGTCGAAAGCGAGCTGGCGGTGCTCGAGCAGGTGCGTGACCAGCTCCACCGGGCGCGGCGGGCGGTGCACTACTTCAACGTGGACCGGCTGAAAGGGGAGGTGGACAAGGGGCTCGCCATCGGCCGCCGGCTGTCGACCTCGGTGGAAGAGCTGTTGACCGAGAGCAGTTGTATCACCTGCCACCAGGAGTTGGACGAAGAGCTGACCGGTGCGTTCCAGGATGACATTCATGCGATTCGCGAGGTCTCCTGCCAGGGGTGCCACGGGGGAAATCCGCTGCTGAAAGGGGAGGAGGCGATGAGCCGGGCGGAGGGGTTCATCGGCGTTCCCCGGCGGCCGGGTGATGTCGCGGACTACTGCGGGCGCTGCCACTCGGACGCCGACTACATGCGCAAGTTCGACCCCGGGATTCCCACCGACCAGGCGGAGAAATTCAAACTGAGCGGGCACGGCCGGGCTCTGGGGAGGAACCCGAAGGACGGGAATGTCGCCAACTGCATCGAATGCCACGGGGTCCATGGCATACGCAAGGTGAAAGACCCGCTCTCGCCGGTGTACGATGCGAACGTGCCGGCGACCTGCGACCGTTGCCACGGGAATCCCGAACGGATGAACCCCTACGGAATCCTGACCGATCCCTTCGAGGGCTACCGGGAGAGCGTGCACGGGGTCGCGCTGCTGAAGGAGGGGGATCTCTCCGCGCCGGCCTGCAACGACTGCCATGGAAACCACGGCGTCCTGCCGCCCGGCCTGCGGTCGATCTCCTTCGTCTGCGGACAGTGCCACGTGCAGAACGCCAGGCTGTTCCGCGAGTCCATTCACCGCGGCATCTGGGAGTTGCGCGACATGCCGCCCTGCGAGAGCTGCCACGGCAACCACGCGATCTTCAAGCCGGGCGACGAGATGCTCTCCACCCGGGAAGGCAGCTTCTGCTCGCAGTGCCACGACCCCGGCGGGCCGCCGGACCAGGTGCGCGGGATGCTGGACACGCTCGAGACGGCCGCGGGCGACGCGGACCAGTCACTGCGCCGCGCCGAGTCGTACCTCGTCAACGTGGACGAGGGATATGTCAAACTCGACAAGGCGCGGACGGAACTCACCAAGATGCGCGTCCTCGTTCACCGGTTCGACCTCGACACCCTCCGCCACGCCGAGGCCGCGACGATGTCCCTGATCGACGAGGTGTACCAGGAGGGGCAGGCGGGGATCCAGGAAGCCCGTTACCGGAGACGAGGGTTCTGGATCGCGCTGCTCGTCTTCATCCTGCTCGACATCTTGCTGATTCTGAAGATCCGCGACTTGGAGCGCCGGAAGAACTCGGGGCGGGAGTAAACACCTCCGGGGCGGGATGACGGCGGCCGGGCGGCGCCTCCCGTCACGGAACCGGAGCCCGACGCGGGGTTTGCCTCCCCGGGCCATGGCCCCCTACCTTTGACGCCGGCCGCGCGACCTACATCCCCCCGGCGTGTTGCGTTTCACGGCCGCTCGAGCGGCAGCAGGGGGGTGTCAAGTCGCCGTACTGCCGGTGCTTCGCCGGGTACGGGCTGTTTAGCGCGGCTCTTTCCGGTGTGATACGGGAACGACCGGGAGAGGTGACCGAGTGGCCGAAGGTGCTCGCTTGGAAAGCGAGTGTACGGTTACCGCCGTACCGTGGGTTCGAATCCCACCCTCTCCGCGAAAAACGCGCCCCG
>CAYOKT010000122.1:0-6420 GCA_964404605.1 uncultured bacterium | reverse complement strand
TTCGGTAAAACGGCGGTGCGCCCCGGTTCGACCACCAGCCCGTCCACGTCGCGTCGCGTCGCGGCTCCGGCCAGGCAACCCCGCGGCACAGGTCAAACACGCCTGCCGTTGCTCCCTCTCGGGCCTGGCGGGGTTCGGCGCGCCGGCCTTGCACAGGACCCGGCCTTCAACACCGGCGAATGCAAACGCTCGCGAACGGCGGCCCGGCCTCGGCCGGGGATGTCGGCCCCGCTATAGCGGATTGCGGGCAACAGGGCACCGCTACCTCCCCGCCTGAGCACCGCCGAAACTTCTCTCAAGATAATCCGATCCGCCCGCCCTGCGCGGGGCGCGGCTGCAAACGACGGTCGCCACCGGCCTGGCCACCTCATCGCCTGCGAGCAAAAAACCCGCGCGCAGCGGGTTGTGGAGCTGAGCGGAATCGAACCGCTGACCTGTGCGTTGCGAACGCACCGCTCTCCCAACTGAGCTACAGCCCCAAAGAGCGAAACGCGCACGAAAGCGCCTTGAAAACCCCGTCTTTCCGCGGGCGAGGCGCAAAGTACAGCCCCCGGCCGTGGAGTGTCAAGCGGGCCTGTCCGGCCCGGTCTCGGGCTCAGTGGATCAGCATCAACAACCGTTTCCAGCGCACCTTGTCCCAGAAGTGGTAGAGGGGAACGGTCTTGTCCCAGGAGAAGTAGATGATCATCGCCTTGCCGAGGACCAGCTCCTCGGGGAGGAAGCCCCAGAACCGGCTGTCGGCGGAGTTATCCCGGTTGTCCCCCATCATGAAATAGTACCCCTTGGGCACGTGCACCGGGCCGTAATTATCCTTGTTCCCGGCGCCGTAGGGCATGATGTACCGCACCACCAGGTCGGGCGGGAGGACGCGCGGATCGGTGAATTTCCCCTTCGGGGGCAGCGGCATTTCGACGCCGTCGACGAAGACATGCTTGTTCCGAATCTCCACCGTCTGCCCGCCCACCGCGACCAGCCGCTTGATGTAGTTCACCCGGGGGTTCAGGGGATAGCGGAAGACGAGGATGTCACCCTGCTTCGGTTTCGTGAACCCGGGCAGGCGGGTGTAGGGAACATTGAAGCCGATCTTGGTGAAGGGAATGCCGATCCAGTCCGGGGTGCGGATGCCGTAGATGAACTTGTTGACGAGGAGGAAGTCGCCCACCAGCAGCGTATCCTCCATCGACCCGGTGGGGATGCGGTAGGCCTCGACGACCGCGATGCGGATGACGATGACGATGGCGACGACGGAGACGATGGTCTCCGTCCAGTCGCGCAGGACGCCTTTAGCGCGGCGCCGGGCGAGCAGTTTCGCCTGGCGGCGCTTGCGCCAGGCCAGGTAGCGCGCCCACAGGGAGGCATCCGGTTCGAGGACCTCCTCGAGCGGTTCCGCGGCGCCGGGATCGGCCGGCGCCGCGTTTCGCGCGGAGGGATTCCGCGTGGACGAAGGGGGTTTCGTCCCGGGTCGCCTGCTCATCTGTCATCCACCTTGAGGATCGCGAGGAACGCCTCCTGGGGCACTTCCACGCTGCCGAGCTGTTTCATCCGTTTCTTGCCTTCTTTCTGCTTCTCGAGCAGCTTGCGCTTGCGGGTGACATCTCCGCCGTAACACTTGGCGAGGACGTTCTTCCGCAGCGCCCTCACCGTGCTGCGCGCGATGATTCGCCCGCCGATGGCGGCCTGGATGGCGACCTCGAAGAGCTGGCGGGGGATCAGGTCTTTCAGCTTGTCCACCACCCGCCGGCCCCAGTCGTACGCCTTGTCGGTGTGCACGATCATCGAGAGGGCGTCCACCGGCTCGCCGTTGATCAAGACGTCCAGCTTCTCCAGGTCCGCGGGCCGGTAGCCGATGTACTCGTAGTCGAAGCTGGCGTACCCCCTCGTCTGGCTCTTCAGCCGGTCGTAGAAGTCGAACACCACCTCGACGAGGGGGAAATCATAGGTCAGGTTGACCCGGGTCTTCTCGAGATACTCCTGGTTGACATAGGTTCCGCGCCGATCGCGGGCGAGGGCCATCACCGCGCCGACATACTCCGTGGGGGTGATCACCTGCCCGCGGACGATCGGTTCCTCGATACGGTCGATCCGGGTCCGGTCCGGAAAGTCCACCGGGTTGGAGAGCCACCGCTCGCCGCCGTCCTGGAAGACCACCCGGAAGCGGACGCTCGGCACGGTGGAGATCAGGTTGAGGTTGAACTCGCGCTCGAGGCGCTCCTGCACGATCTCCATGTGCAGCAGGCCGAGGAACCCGCAGCGGAAGCCGAAGCCGAGGGCGGTGGAGGTCTCCGGGTCGTACCGCAGGCTGGCGTCGTTCAGCGCCAGCTTGTCGAGGGCGTCGCGCAGGTCGGCGTAGTGTTCATGGTCCGCCGGGAAGAGGCCGCTGAAGACCATCGGCTTCGGCTCACGGTATCCCGGCAGCGGCTCCACATCCTTCCGCCGCGCGTACTCGATCACGGTGTCGCCGACGCGGGTGTCGCGAATCTCCTTGCAGCCGGTGACCAGGTAGCCGACCTCGCCGACAGCGAGCTCTTCCCGGGGAAAACGGCTGAGGCGGAGGATGCCGAGCTCCTCGGCCGGGTAGCGCTTGTCCGTCCGGGCGAAGTAGATCTCCGAGCCCCGCCGGATGACGCCGTCCACGACGCGGATGAAGGCGATCGCCCCGCGGTAGTTGTCGTACTTCGAGTCGAAGATCAGGGCGCGGGCCGGCCCGTCCGGGTCGCCGGCGGGGGGCGGAACGCGGGCGACGATCGCTTCCAGCAGGTCTTCCACCCCCGTGCCCTCCTTCGCCGAGACGAGGAGAATATCCTCCTCCGCGCAGCCGATCAGGTCCACCAGCTCACGGGTCACCTCTCCGATCCGGGCGGAGGGGAGGTCGATCTTGTTGACCACCGGGAGGATTTCGAGGCCGGCATCGACCGCGAGGTACAAGTTGGCGAGGGTCTGCGCCTCCACGCCCTGGGAAGCATCCACCACCAGCAGCGCGCCCTCGGCGGCGGCGAGGCTGCGCGAGACCTCGTAGGAGAAGTCCACGTGGCCGGGCGTGTCGATCAGGTTCAGCGTGTAATGTTTCCCATCCGCGGCGACGTACTCCATGGTGATCGCGTGGGACTTGATCGTGATTCCACGCTCCTGCTCGAGGTCCATGGAGTCCAGCACCTGGTCGTGCATCTGCTTGGCGTCCAGCGTGCCGGTGCTCTCGAGCATCCGGTCGGCGAGAGTGGACTTTCCATGGTCGATGTGCGCGATGATGCAGAAGTTGCGGATGGTTTCCGGCGCGGTCATCTATTGGTTCGTTTCCCTGTGTATGCACGACACTTTTCACAAAGTACGACATGGCCCCGGCGGGTGAAAGGGAAGGGGCGGGCCCCTTCTCCCGGCATGACCGTTCCGCCGGCGGGGGAAGAGGGTTCCCGGTCGGCGGTGCGTGGCAGGGGCGGCGGGGGTGAAAAAGCGGCGGCGGACCGGGCAGGGTGCAACGTCCCTCCGGTGGATCGATTCAGGTGAACCGGTCCACCAGCGGTACCAGGGGGGCATCGCCGCTGTCGGTGGCCGAGGGAGGCTACGCGAGATCGAAGAGCAGCAGCTCCGACTCCACGACGGCCTTCAGCTCGATGAGCGGCATATTCTCGATCGCCGCGCCGTCGCCGCCCTTCAGGGTATGGCCGTTGAGCTTCACGGCGCCGTGCACCAGGTGCAGGTAAACCCCCCGCTCCGGCGCCAGCGAATGCGCAACCTCCTGGTTCGGCAGGAGGTGGGAATCGTAGAGACGCGCGTCCTGGTTCAGGCTCAGCGAGTGTTCCTCGCCGTTCTGCGAGGCGATCAGGCGCAGCCTGCCCCGTCTCTCCTCGTCCGGGAAACTGCGCTGGGTAAACTCCGGATCGAGCCCTTTCCGCTCCGGCATGACCCAGATCTGGAAGAAGTGCAGCGGGTCCGTGGTGGAGGCGTTGAACTCGCTGTGCTCGATGCCGCTGCCGGCGGACATCCTCAGCACATCGCCGGGCTTGAGCTGCGAGCCCGTGCCGAGGCTGTCATGGTGTTCGAGGGTCCCATCGATCACGTAGGTGAGGATTTCCATGTCCTGGTGAGGGTGGGTGTCGAACCCCTTGCTCGGCTGGACGTGGTCCTCGTTGAGCACCCGCAGGGCGCGGAAGCGGACGAATTCCGGGTGGAAATACCGCCCGAACGAAAAGGTGTGATGGGTGCTCAACCAACCGTAGTCAAAATGGCCGCGTTCGGCGGCCGGACGCAGACGAATCATCCAACCCCCAAGTTCGTTTTATCCCCGGGCAGGGAACGGTTCGAACTCTCTTGCTGTTTTCCGGCGCGGGGCGTTTCTCCCGCACCGGGTTCCCGGGGCGCTTCGCCCCGGAAGACCTATGGCAACCGGTCCACGCGCCTCAGCGCCCGCTCTCGCCCAGCTCTTCCAGCCGGACGCGGGCCTGCGCCGCCTCCGCGCTCTCCGGGTAATCCCGCTGCACCCGGTTGAACAGCTCCCTCGCCGCCGTGGTTTCGCCCCGCGCGGCGAGGAGAATCCCCCGTTTCAACAGCGCCGCGGGGGTCTTGTTGCTCGCGGGGAATCGCTCCTCCAGCGCCTCGAAGGCGGCGAGGGCGGAATCCTGCTCTCCTTCCGCGAGAAAGGTCTCGCCGATCCAGTAGAGGGCGTTGTCGGCCAGACTCGTTTTCGGATAGAGCTGAAGATACTGGCGGAAGCCGAGTCGCGCCAGTTCGTTTTCCCCCTGGCTGAAATCGAGGTACGCCTGGTGGTACAGCTTCTCCGGGTCGCCGACGTCGAAACTGCTCGACAGGGCGAGGCTGTCACGGTTGGCGACGATCTCGGTGACCAGGCGGTTGACCTCGTCCAGTTTCGCGACCAGGCGGCGCACATGGACATCGCTGTCGGAGACCCGCGCGGCGAGGGTCTGCACGAGCTGCTCGATCTCCGCGCTCACCGCCCGCTGGTCGGCGCGCATCGAGCGGAGGAACTCCTCCTGGTTCGCGAAGTGTTCCCCCACGTTGCCGCCGAGCAGCGCGGTGAGGGTGTCCACCCGGGTGTTGAGACGGTCCAGCTCGGTTTCAATCCGGTCCAGCCGCCCGCGGAACTCCTCGTGGTCCGCCTGGAACTGCACGACCTCCTTGCGGGTGGCGCAGCCCGTGGCGAGCAGCGTCGCCAGCAGGCCGGCGGCCGCCGCGCGGGCGGCGGAGCGGCATCGAAACCCGGCGGGGCGGCCCCCGCGCGGCGGAAGACGCCGCGGACCCGGTCCGAACCCGCTGTTCATCTATTGCGCCACGGTCACTGCACGGCGGTTCTTCGCCCAGGCGTCCTCGCCGCTTCCCCGCACCGCCGGGCGCTCCTCGCCGTAACTGATGATCCGGATGCGGGCGCTGTCGACGCCGTAGTCGATGTAGTACTGCCGCACGGCGGCGGCGCGGCGCTCCCCCAGGGCGAGGTTGTACTCCGTGCTGCCGCGTTCGTCGCAGTGCCCCTCGACGGTGATCTTCCAGCCGGGATACCGGCGCAGGACCTCCGCGTTCTGTTGCAGCAGCGACCGCGCCTCGGCGTCCAGCGTCGAGGCGTCGAAGGCGAAGTACACCGTGCGCAGCGAGGCTTTCGCCTCCGCCTCGGCGCGGGCGCGCTCCTCGGCTTCGCGACGGGCGGCCTCGCGGGCCGCTACCTCGAGACGGATGCGCTCCAGCTCTTCGGGGGCGGGCAGGGTGTCGGCCGGCGCGGCGAGGGTGTCCTCGGCGGCGATCTCCTCCACCGGGCGGGTCGTGTCCGGCGGTGCGGTTTCGGTCTCGGGCACCGTCTGCTGCTTCTGGGCGGCGCAGCCGGCAAGAAGCACGACCGCGAGGAAAAGTGCCCCGGAAAGCAGTGCGCGAAATGCTCTTCCTCTCATGCTCCCACCATCTCTTCCTGGTACCGGCCCGGTAAAAATTTGTGGAATTTAGGAATTGCGGGAGCGGCGTGCAATCGGTTCCTGCTCAGTCTCGCAGGAACCGGGGTCAACGGGCGCGCCGCGCGGCTCAATGTACAGCGCGCCACCGGGGGAAACGTGCCGCGGTTGCAAGAAGGTCATGCATGCGACTCGCGGTGAACCATCTCGCCGTTGCGCGCTGTGGGAGTGCCGATTATCTTTGGGGGCGTTTTGGGGGATGGTGTAATGGCAACACGCCTGGCTCTGGACCAGGTAATCGGGGTTCGACTCCCTGTCCCCCAGCAAAGAGCCGCCCGCGATTCCAGTGAATCGCGGGCGGTTGTGGTTTGTCGCCCGGCGTCGAGCATACCGCTGTCAGGGTGGCGGGACCGGGGTTGAGTGCAGCTCGGGGTCTCCCGCCGCGGCGAAGCCTTGTAGGGGCACGGCGCGCCGTGCCCCTACCGTTCAGGGCCACCTATCCCGGCAACCATAACACCATGAGACCCGGGAC
>CAYOKT010000121.1:0-6425 GCA_964404605.1 uncultured bacterium | reverse complement strand
CATCGTTTCGAGACTCTTCCCTCGTCCCGAAGTGTCGGGACGGGTCAGAGTGACACATTTTACCCTTAACAGGCGTGAGGTAGCCCGGGAGCGCCTGCCACGCCGCTTGCCACGCCATAGCCAAAGGCAGGTAGCTGAAGGCGAAGGCGGGATGCATCCCGGGAAGCAGCCCGGGAGCGATGCATCCCGGGAAGGGAAGCAGGGGGCACGGCGCGCCGCGTCCCTGCCTTTTCCCGGCCCGCCCTCGCGCAGCCCCCGGGCGGAGGACGCCCTCAGTCCGCCCCCCGCGAGAAATCCAGGACCGTCCCGTCCGGGATCACGGCCTCCTTCTCGATGACGACGACGCCGTCCCGGAGCATCCAACCTTCGCCTTCCCGGTCCGGACCCGGGCCGGCGATCACCTTCACATCACGGCCGATGCGGGCGTCCTTGTCCACGATAACCCCGTCCAGCAGGCTGTTCTCGCCCACCCCCACCGGCGGCAGCCCCTCGATTTCCAACGCTTCGAAGTCCTCCGGGCTCTCGTGGTAGTCGGAGCCCATGACGTAGGAATTGCGCACCACCGCGCCCTTCCGAATGATGCTGCGCACGCCGATGATGCTGCGCTCCACGATGGCGTCCTCGACGATGCAGCCCTCCGAGAACATCGCCCGTTCGGCGGCGACCCGGGTGATCTTGCTCGGCGGCAGGTAGCGCGCGCGGGTGAAAATGGGGCGCTCCTCATCGTAGAAACTGAACTGCGGGATCGGTTCCACGAAGGCCAGGTTCGCCTCGTAGAAGGAGCGGATGGTCCCGATGTCCTCCCAGTAGTCATCGAACAGGTGGGAATAGACCTTCAGGCCGTTCTTCACCGCCAGGGGCAGGATGTGCTTCCCGAAGTCCTCCTCGCCGTACGCCTGCAGCATCTCCTCGAGCACTTCACGGCGGAAGAGATAGACTCCCATGTTCCCCAGGAACAATCCCTTGCGGACGGGTTCTCCCCGGCGGCGGAAATACTCCGCTCCGACCTCGAGGGTGTCGATGACCGCCTCGTCCCGGGGCTTCTCGACGAAGCGGATGATGCGCCCCGCCTCATCGATCTCCAGCACTCCCAGCTCGGGGACTTTCTCGCGCGGCACGATGAGGGCGGCCATGGTGATGTCCGCGCCCCGTTCGCGGTGCTCCTCGATCATCTTCCGGTAGTCCATTCGGTAGATGTGATCCCCGGAGAGCACCAGGTACTCGTTGAAGCGGAAGCGGTAATAGTGCCGTAGGGTCTTCCGCACCGCGTCCGCCGTGCCCCGGAACCACTCGTCGGAGGATTCGGTCTGTTCGGCGGCGAGAATGTGGACGAACCCTTCCGAGCGGAAGCTGTCGAAGTTGTAGGTGAGGCGGATGTGACGGATCAGGCTCGCGGAGTGGAACTGGACGAGGACGAAGATGCGCGTGATGTTCGAGTGAAGGCAGTTGGAGACCGGGATGTCGATCAGCCGGTACTTCCCGGCGAGCGGCACGGCGGGCTTGGAGCGAACCTTGGTGAGGGGATAGAGACGGGTGCCTCTTCCGCCCCCGAGGATCACGGCGAGGGTATTGCGCATCGGTTCCCCCTGTGGCGGTTGACTGGACGGGAAACGTGGTTTCGACCAGGGGGAAGGTGGGGCCTGAAGGCGAACGGGCGCAAGGAGTGAGAAGCGGTGAGATGTTCCGATGGGTAGCTCGAGGGGTGGCCCTGTCAGCTTCGATGACAGGGCTTCTTAGGGATGTTCCCCCGGACGGGTGGCCCGGACTTCAGTCCCGGGTCTCATCTCTCGTCAAATCTGAAGCAATGCAGCGACAGGTGGCCCTGTCAGCTTACCCGCCGCCGTGTTGGAGGTGCGATTTTCAGCGCTTCCTCGGGTGCCCGCGCTTTACTTCTGACCGAGCGCTTCGGCGGCCTGGCGGAGGATGTGCAGGGTGGAGGAGGTCCCGATGCGTGTCGCCCCGGCGCGCACCATCGCGAGCAGGGTGTCATAGTCGCGGATCCCGCCGGCGGCCTTCACCCCCGCCCGCCCGCTGGCCACCCCGGCCATCAGGCGCACCGCCTCGAGCGTGGCGCCGTGCTTCCCGAAACCGGTGGAGGTTTTGATGAACTCCGCCCCGGCCTCGATCGCCGTTTCGCTCGCGCGGCGGATCTGCGCGTCGTCCAGTTCGCAGATCTCGAGGATCACCTTCAGCGGGATTTCGTCGATCGCCTCGCTGACCAGCGCGATGCCGCGGAGGACATCGTCCCACCGGCCCATCCGCGCCCAGCCGAGGGGCATCACCATGTCCACCTCGCGGGCGCCCTCCTCGAAGGCGCGGCGGGCCTCCGCGGCGATGATCTCCGGGTGGCTCGCGCCGTGGGGGAAGCCGACGACGCTGCACGCCTTGACCTCGCACCCCTCCAGCACCTCCGCGACATCCCCGACCCACAGGGGGTGAACGCAGACGGTGGCGACGCCATGATCCCGCCCCTCCCGGGCGACCCGCAGGACATCCTCCCGCGTCGCCGCGGGGGCGAGAATCGTATGGTCGCAGAGCGCCGCCACTTCCGCGACGCTCGCCGGTGTCCAGTCCGCGGGCGGCATCAGCCCAGCTTCACCGCGGTGCCGGAGGCGGCGACCATCAACATCCCCTCGCGGATCACTTCGTAGTCGAGGTCCACCCCGACCACTCCGTTCGCGCCCAGGGAGATCGCCTCCTCGGTCATCTCTCGCAGGCAGATGCGGCGGGCGTCCTGCAGCTTCGCCTCGTAGGCTCCGCTGCGTCCGCCGATGATGTCGGTGATCGAAGCGAGCATGTCGCGCACGATGTTCGCCCCCATGATCGCCTCGCCGGTGACAATGCCCAGGTATTCCCGGATCTCCTTGCCTTCCACCTGCGGCGTGGTCGTGATAATCATCTTCCTCCCTCCCGGAGAGAGGCGGCCGCCTGGTCCGCCAGTTCGTTGGCACCCTGTTTCGTCTTCGCCTCGGCGAATATCCGGACGATGGGTTCCGTGTTCGACGGGCGCACATGCACCCAGCCGCCTTCGAGATCGACACGCACGCCGTCACGGGTGTCGCAGGCGGCATTTTCCCCGAAGGCGGCGCGCAGGGCCGACTCGATCCTGCCGGAGTCCATGCCCTCCACCGGCGTCTTTCTCTTCACCATCGCGTAGAGGGGGAGACGGCTTACGATGTGCGAAAGCGGCTGCTCCTCCTCGGCGAGGAGGGAGAGGACGAGAGCGGTGCCGACCATCGCATCCCGCCCGGCGTGCACGCCCGCCAGCATCACCCCGCCGTTCCCCTCGCCGCCGATCACCGCGCCGACCCGCTCCATCTCGCGGGCGACATGCGCTTCCCCGACCGGGGTCCGCGAGAATGGCACCCCGGCGGCCTTCGCCAGGTCCTCCACCGTGCGGGTGGTGGAGAGGTTGCAGACCACGGGGCCCGGCTGCTGCGAGAGGACATACTTCACCGCGAGGGCGAGGGTCAGCTCCTCCCCGATGGGGTTGCCCTGCTCGTCGATCAGCGCCAGCCTGTCTCCGTCCGGGTCGAGGGCCAGCCCGATGTCCGTCCCCTCGTCGCCGACCAGGTTGCACAGGTCCTCGAGGTTCTCCGGCAGCGGCTCGGCTTCACGCCCGAACTCCCCGCTCAGGTCCCCGTTCACCTTGCGAACGTCGCAGCCGAGTTCCTGCAGCAGGCTCGGCATGATCAGGTTGCCGACCGAGTTGATCGCGTCCACCGCGACGCGGAACTGCCGGCGGCGGATCGCGGCCACGTTGACCAGGGGACTCTCGAGGATCCGGCGGATGTGTTCATCCACTCCGCCGCCCGGCTGGGGGTGGATCCGCCCCAGGTTCGCCGTGCCGACGTAGCGATACGACCCCTCGCGGTAGATCCGGTTGACCTCCTCGCCCTCCTCCGGGCCGAGGAAGTGTCCGTTCCGGTCGAGGAACTTCAGCGCGTTCCACCCGATGGGGTTGTGGCTGGCGGTGACACAGACCCCGCCGCTCGCCCCCAGGTGTTCCACCATCACCTCGATGGTGGGGGTGGTCGCGAGGTCGAGGTCGATCACCTCGCACCCGGTGGCGAGAAGCCCCGAGAAGAGGGCGGAGCGCACCATGTGGCGCGAGGGACGCGTGTCGCCGCCGACAACGACCCTGCCCCCTTGCAGGTAGGTTCCGAAGGCCGCGCCGTAGCGCGCGATCACCTCGGGGGTGAGCCCATCCCCGACGACACCGCGGACACCGGCGACGCCGGTCATCAGTTTGCCCATTGTATTTCCAAGTGCTTTTTTTTACAGACCCGGCAAGGGGCAAAGGTACACAGAACGCGCGCGGGCGGCAAATCGGAGCGGCGCGGAATCGGCGGGTCAGAGCTTGTCCACGCGGAACGCATCGGGGATATGCGTCACCCGCGGCTTCGGTTCGAGGAGGACGATACAGACATCGAAGCGAACCGGCGGCGGGGGATCGTCGAGCCCGGCGAGCAGTTCCCTGGCCACACGAGCAACCTGGCGGCGCTTTCCCGGGGGAATGCGGTCGCTGGCGTCGATCCCGCCTTCGCGGGTCAGGGTCCGCACCTCGACGACGACCAGCTCCTCTCCGTCCTGCATCAACAGGTCGATCTCGCCGCTGCGGCGGCGCAGGTTCCGCTCGATCGTCCGCAACCCGCGCCTCTTCAGGTACTTCTCGGCGAGACGCTCCCCCCTCTTCCCGATGTCGCGGCGCGGATCCTTCACTTTCGTCTCCGGCGGCCCACCCGGCCGTCCGCGAGGTCGCCGATGTTCCACCGGACCCCATCACGAGTGGTGAAATGGAAACTGAGGCGGTGGAGGAGGCAGGGCCCCAGCCGGAGCAGCGCCTCGCCATGGGCCCGGGTGGGGTAGCCCTTGTGACGGTCGAAGCCATAGCCGGGGTGGCGTTCCGCCGCTTCGACCATCAAGCGGTCCCGGTGCACCTTGGCGAGGATCGAGGCCGCGCCGATGGAGAAGCTGAGCGCGTCACCGTGCACCAGGTTGATGTGCCGCCCGATGCCGAGCCGCGGGATGCGCCCATCGACGAGCACCGCGGGATGGCCGGCCTCGAGCTGCTTCGCCACGGCCCGGACCGCGCGGGCCATCGCCTCCCGCGTCGCCTGGAGGATGTTGATCTCGTCGATGCGGGCGGGATCGCTCTCCGCCACCGACCAGGCGAGGGCCAGGGTTTTGATCTCCTCGGCCAATTCTTCGCGCCGGCGGGGCCGGAGGACCTTCGAGTCCCCGATCCCGGCGAGGCGCACGCCGGGGTCGAAGGCCACGGCGGCCGCGACCACCGGCCCCGCGAGTGGTCCGCGGCCGGCTTCGTCCGTGCCGATCACCGTCGCCCCGCCGCGCCACCAGGCCAGTTCCGGCCCGAACGGGCCGTCCGGCGCTTCGCGCCTCCACTCCTCGGGCGGTTTCACCTGTTTCATGGCCGATATGCCGTATGCCGCGATAGAATATTCCCGATCAAATCCACGCCGCCCGGAATATACCAGCCTTGAGTCCGCTTCGCCTCCCCGGGTTCGCTGCACGCGGCGCCGGGGCGTATATTTGGAGAGTTGTTGTTTCCGGTGGTGGTCGAACAGGAGAGGTATTCCGATGCGGGAAACCCACGATCCCGGGATCCGCGAGACGGCCGAGTTCGTCCGCCGGCGGCTCGGCGAGGACTTCGACCTCGCGTTGATCCTCGGCAGCGGGCTCGGTTCCTTCGCCGAGGAGGTGGAGAACGCGGCCGTTCTTCCCACCACGGAGATCCCGGGCTACCCGAAGAGCACCGTCCCCGGTCATGCCGGGCGTCTGGTGGCGGGGGAGATCGACGGCGCCCGTGTCCTCGTGATCCAGGGGCGCGTGCACTACTACGAAGGCTACCCGATCTCGGTCGTCGTCACCCCGGTGCGCCTCGCGGCGGCCCTCGGCGCGACGGGGCTGGTCGTGACCAACGCCGCCGGAGGCCTGGGTGAGGGGATGCAGCCCGGCGACCTGATGATCATCACCGACCATGTGAACCTGATGGGCGTCAACCCCCTCGTCGGGCAGAGCTGGGGGTTCGACCGCTTCCCCGACATGACCCGCGCCTACGACCCGGACCTGCGCGAGGTGCTCCGCCATGTCGGCGAGAAGGAGGGGATACCGCTCCGGGAGGGGGTGCTCGGGGCCTGGAGCGGCCCCACCTATGAGACCGCCGCCGAGATACGGCTGCTCCAGCGGATCGGCGTCGGTGCGGCCTGCATGTCCACCGTGCCGGAAGTGATCGCCGCCGCACGCTTGAAGCTCCCGGTTCTCGGGATCTCCTGCATCACCAACCTGGCCACCGGTCTCTCGAGCGAGCCCCTTACCCACGAGGATGTCACCCGCACCGCGGCGAGGGTGGAGAGCACATTCCGCCGTCTCCTGCGGGCCGCCGTGCCCGAGCTGGCGCAAGT
>CAYOKT010000120.1:0-6574 GCA_964404605.1 uncultured bacterium | reverse complement strand
CCCGGCGAAATGTTCCTCATGCTCTATGAGTACTGGAATCCCGATGTCCCGCGACTTGCTCTCTGGCGTACGTCAGATTTCGGGAATACCTGGACGATGGTCTATTCCACCATCGATGATGTTTCGGTAGTCGAACGCCCTGTGGAACTGCCCTCCGGGGAGATTCATATCTGGCCGAACCCGGGAAACGGGGTATTCAAGGTGTCGGTCCCCACCAGCACGGTGCTCCTGAAGCTGTTCAATTGCCTTGGAAGGGAAGTCCTCTCGCTGCACCATCGAAGAGAGAATACGGTAGAGTTGATTGATTTGTCGCGTTTCAGCAGCGGCATCTATTTCCTTCAAACCATCGACACGCAAAAAGGAACGAGCACCAGGAAAATCGTCTATCTTCCGTAGAAAACAGGGGGGTATGTACGGTTTGAAGAGTAAACTGATTGCCGCTATGGCGGCAATCTGAATGATACCCCGTGAAGCGTGTATGACACGTAACAGGGAAGGGGATGTATCGATGAAGCTGATATTCGCAGGCACCGGGGATGCTCTGGGAATTCCGGCCATTGGGTGCGGCTGCAAAATTTGCACGATGGCCAGAGAAAAGGAGGGGAAAAACCGCCGAAGGAGATCCTCGGTAATACTGAGCAATAATTCTGACACCCTATTATACGATACCCCACCAACAATCGGCGATGTTCTGAATCAGAATAGGATATTTCATATATCTGCAATATTCCTTTCACATAAACATTATGACCATATTGGAGGGATAACAGAATTCGAGTATTGGCCGGAAAAAATCCCCGTCTATGGGAACATGTCCGCTCTTGGCAATTTCGAAATAACCGGCAACCTCTATGAAAACTGCGAATTTCACGTCTTACATGATAGAAAAACCGTGAAAGTAAATAGTATCGAAGTTACTCCTTTCCCTATTCTACATAGTGTTCCTACATATGGAATGGTGTTTTCGGCATCCAATAAACGTATCGTTCACTTCAATGATAAGCAATATCTGCAACTAAATGATTATCAAAAGGCGATGATGGAGAAGGCGAACGTCGCTGTTTTTCATACACCTGGTTATTCCGGAAAAACCGGTCATACTACCGTGTCGGGTGTGATGACGCTGGCCAAAAAATATCCTGATACCCGTATTGTCATCAGCCACATCGGACATAACAATTTATCACACGAAGAAATAGAGGAAAATGTGTCAACTTATGAAAATATTATTGTAGCGTACGATAACATGGAAATCGAAGTGTAAGTAATAACGGTAGCAAAAGGTAATTGAATCAGAAATGCTGAAAGTAACTTGAGATCGTATGAAACACTGTCGAATGGGCCAAATGCTATGTTTCCTCACCGGGGATCACTCCACCCACAGCCCACTCACACTGCCGCCTCGAGGAGGTGAAACGCCTCGGCCTCGACCGGCAGACAGGCGCGGATTCCCTCCTGCAGATCGGCGAGGAGGCCGGTGAGGTCCCCTGACTCCACCTCCCACCGGGCGAGAATCTCCTCCATCTCCCCGTTCAGGCGGCGCATCTCGGGGAGCGCCCGGCCGCCCTGCTCCTCGAACAGCCGGTTCTTCTCCGCGAGGATCTCCCGAGCCCGCCCGAGCAGCGGGTGGGAGTCCGGCATCGCCCTCTCCGCGACCCCGCTCCACAGCCCGGCGGCCACCCGGAACCGCGCGGCCGCCGCCTCGAGAAACCGGGCGTACATCGGGCGGAACGCGCCGCTCCCCCGCGCCCGGGAGCCGCACTGCCGAGCGTATTTGCCCGCCTGTAGCAGGGTTTCGTACTTTGCGGGGCGCTTCGCGCGCGCACCCTTGTGAAATAGTGAACCCAGGAAATCGGTTTACCCGGCTCGATGTGGGGCGAACCGGTCCACTTGATCGACACGGATACCAGGACGGGGCACTTCCCATGGATTTCCACCTGACCGAAGAACAGGAGATGGTGCGCCAGACGGCGCGTGACTTCGCAGAGAACGAGTTGCGGCCCGGGGTCGCCGAGCGGGATGAAACCACCACCTTCCCCGCGGAGCAGATAAAGAAGCTGGGTGAGCTGGGTTTCATGGGGATGGTGGTCCCCGAGGAGAACGGCGGGAGCGGGTTCGACACCGTCTCCTACGTCGTCGCGCTGGAGGAGATCGCCCGCGTGGACGCCTCCACCGAGATCATCATGTCGGTGAACAACAGCCTCGTCTGCTACCCCTTGCAGACCTTCGGCAGCGACTACATCAAGAAGGAATTCCTGGCGAAATTCGCCTCGGGCGAGTGGCTTGGGGCATTCTGCCTGACCGAACCCGGCTCCGGGTCGGACGCCGGCGCGATGACAACCCGCGCGGTGAGGGACGGCGACGACTGGGTGCTCAACGGCACAAAGAACTTTATAACAAGCGGCGCCACCGCGGACGGCTACCTGCTGGTGTGTGTCACCGACCCGGAGGCGGGGCATCACGGGACCAGCGCCTTCGTCGTTCCGAGGGACACCCCCGGACTCGAGGTCGGCAAGCACGAGAACAAGCTGGGCATCCGGGGTTCGGACACCACCTCGCTCACCCTTACCGATGTGCGTATCCCGGACCGCAACCTTGTCGGCAAGCACGGCATGGGCTTCAAGATCATGCTCACCGCGCTGGACAGCGGCCGCCTCGGGGTGGCGGCGCAGGCGGTGGGCATCGCCCAGGCGGCCCTCGAGGAGTCCCTCAAGTACAGCCGGGAGCGGTACCAGTTCAAGAAGCCGATCGCCTCCTTCCAGGCCATTCGCAACAAGGTGGCGGACATGGCGACCCGCATCCATGCAGGCCGCTGGCTGCTCTATCACGCCGCCTGGAAGAAGGACCAGGGCGAAGACTACGCCATGGAAGCAAGCATGGCGAAGGTGTTCTGCAGCGAGACGGCCACCTGGGCGGCGCTGGAGGCGATCCAGATCCACGGCGGGTACGGCTACTGCAAGGATTACCCGGTGGAGCGGTTGCTGCGCGACGCGAAGATCACCGAGATCTACGAAGGCACCAGCGAGATCCAGCGCCTCGTCATCGCCCGCGCTCTTTACGGAACGAAATAGCCGGTGGAACCCCCACTGTCACGACGCGCCCGCGGGATTCCGCACTTCCTCGCGATGGACATCCTCGCCCGGGCGGGCGAGCTGGAAGCCCGGGGGCGCGACATCGTGCACATGGAGTTGGGGGAGCCGGACGCCGCCACGCCGCCGCATGTCATCGCCGCCGCTTCCTGCGCCCTCGGGGAGGGCTACACCCGCTACACCCCCACGGAGGGCTACCTCGACCTGCGCGAGGCGATCTCCGCTCACTACCTGCGCAGCTACGGGGTCACGGTGGACCCGGAGCGGATTCTCGTCACCCTGGGCGTCAGCCCGGCCCAGTTCCTCGCCTTCAGTCTCGCCTCCGACCCCGGCGGACGGGTCGTCATCGGCGACCCGAGCTACGCCTGCTACCCGCACACGGCGCGCTACCTCGGGCTCGAGGTCGTCCGGGTGCCCCTCAGCGGCTCGGAGGGCTGGGCGCTGACCGCGGAGAACGTGCGGCCCCGCCTGCGCGGCGATGAAGCCGCGCTGGTGATCAACAGCCCTGCCAACCCCACGGGGGCCGTGCTCACACGCGAGCAACTCGCCGACCTCGCGGAGCTGCCCGTCCCGCTGCTCATCTCCGACGAGATCTACCACCGTCTCGTGTACGGCGAGCGGGCGGTGAGCATTCTCGAGCTGGCCGACCCGGACCGTTGCGTGGTGCTCAACGGGGTGAGCAAGGTGTACGGCATGACCGGCTGGCGGCTCGGCTGGATGATCGTCCCGCCCGCCTGGGTGCAGCCGCTGCGCGCGGTGCACCAGCACTTTTTCCTCTCCGCATCGGCTTTCGTCCAGCGGGCGGCCCTCGCCGCCCTCGAGGGCGACCAGGGTTCGGTGGAGGCGATGGTCAGCGACTACCGCCGCCGCCGTGACCACCTCCTCGCCGGGCTGCGGCGGCTTGGCTGGGGTGTGCCGCGGGACCCGCAGGGGGCCTTCTACCTCCTCGCCGACGGCCGCCGTTGGGAGGGCGACTCGGTCCGTCTCGCCGGGCGGCTGCTGGAGGAGGCGGGCGTGGCCGCCGCGCCGGGGGTGGATTTCGGGCCTGGGGCCGAGGGACACATCCGCTTCAGCTATTCCGCCGCCCTGCCGCGCATCGAGGAGGCCGTGCGGCGGTTGGAGGAATGGGGGAGGCGGGCTTGACCTGTTCGGCCGGGCCGACGGCCCGCCGATTCAGGCAAAGGCGAGCGAGATTTCGTATCATATAAGGCTTTCGACGAAACAACCTGGAGGACAGCATGGGTTTCGATGGCACCGGAAAGATCTGGTATTCCGGGAAGCTGGTGGATTGGAACGATGCAACCGTGCATGTCGGAGCGCATGTCATGCACTACGGCTCCGCGGTGTTCGAGGGGCTGAGAATGTATGACACTCCCAAGGGGAGCCGCATCTTCCGCCTGAAGGAACACCTCGAACGGTTGCTCAATTCGGCGAAGATCTACCGGATGCCGGTCCCGTACAGCTTCGATGAGCTCTGGGATGCCGTGATCACCACCCTGAAGGCCAACGGCGACCATGACGCCTATATCCGGCCGTTGGTCTTCCGCGGCTACCACAGCCTCGGGGTGGACCCCCGCCCATGCCCCATCGAAGTGGTCATCATGACCTGGCACTGGGGCTCCTACCTTGGCCCGGAGGCGTTGGAAAACGGGGTGAATGTCTGCGTCTCCTCCTGGACCCGCATGGCGCCGAACACCTTCCCCGCGTTGGCGAAGTCCGGCGCGAACTACATGAACAGCCAGTTGATCAAGCTGGAAGCGGTCGAGAACGGCTATGTCGAGGGCATCGCTCTCGACGCCGGCGGCTATGTCTCGGAAGGCTCCGGCGAGAACCTGTTCATCGTCTACAAGGGAAAGATCCTCACCCCGCCCCTGTCCAACAGCGTGCTCCCCGGGATCACCCGCGAGACGGTGATCACCCTCGCGCGCGAACTCGGCTATACGGTCGAGGAGTATGTCATCCCGCGCGAGATGCTGTACATCGCCGACGAGGTGTTCTTCACCGGCAGCGCGGCGGAAGTGACCCCGATCCGCAGCATCGACGGGATCACCATCGGCCCGGGCCGCCGCGGTCCGATCACCGGCGAGCTGCAGGAAGCCTTCTTCCAGGTGGTCAACGGCGAGCGGGAAGACACCCACGGCTGGCTGACCCCGGTGGAGTTCGATTAACAACCGGCGCATCCCGCCCCGGCCCCGGCACCGTCCGGGGCCGCGGGCGGACTTGGTGGACCGTTTCACCTGAACCGGTCCACTACGAGGAGGGAACGGGCATGGAGGTCCGTGGCGCATTCAGCCGCCATGATGCACGCCAGTGCGCGCTCCAGGTGCTCTACGCCATCGAAGTCGGCCGGCAGGAACCGAAGGCGGTCTTCGATGACCTGGTGCACAAGGGGCAGGACCGTCACCTCGCCTTCGCCCGCCGCCTCGTCTCCCTCGCCCACAAGAACCGCCAGGCGATGGACGACCACATCGCCGCCCGCGCGGAGCACTGGGACCTCGACCGCATCGCCCTCCTCGACCGCCTCATCCTCCGCCTCGCCCTCTGCGAGCTGCTCTATGTCGAGGATGTCCCCCCGAAGGTGTCGATCAACGAGGCCATCGACCTCGCCAAGGCCTTCAGCACCGACCAGTCCGGGCGCTTCGTCAATGGCATCCTGGACGCCTTTTTCAACGATCATGAAGCCGAGATTCTGCGGGTGAAAACCACGGAAGCGAACGCCGGGAGGGCGCGAAAGAAAGGCCGCGCGGCCCGCGGCGGCGGGAAGGAGGAAACGGGAGAGGTGAAACGCTCGAAGCCGAAGCCCGGGCCGGGGAGCGGCTGAGCGTGCTGTACGCGATTCTCTCCGATGTGCACGGCAACCTGCACGCGCTCAGGGTGGTGCTCGAGGACCTCCAGCGCCACGCGCCCGACCGGATCATCTGCCTCGGCGACCTCGTCGGGTACGGCGCCTTCCCCAATGATGTGACGTTGCTCATCCGCGAAATGGCGGATGTGGTCCTGATGGGCAATCACGACCATGCCGCCCTCGGCATGACCGACATCTCCTTCTTCAACCGGTACGCCCACCAGGCGGCCCTCTGGACACGGCTCGCCCTCACCCCCGAGAACCGCGCCTGGCTGAAGGAACTCCCCTACGATCACCTCGAGCGGGGGCTCTACTTCGTCCATGCCAGCCCGGTGCACCCGGAAAAGTGGTACTACGTCTTCTCCGACCCGGAAGCCGAGATCGCGATGGCCGCCTCGACCACCGCCACGGCGTTCATCGGGCACACCCATGTCCCGCGGGACCACCACACGCGACGGGGACGCCTGATCAATGTCGGCTCGGTGGGCCAGCCCCGGGATGGCGACCCGCGCGCCGCCTACACGCTCTACGACGCCGGCACCGGGGAACGGCGGCTCGTCCGCCTCGAGTACGACACCGCCGCCGCGGGCGAGGCCATCCGCTCCGCCGGCCTGCCCCACTTCCTCGCCGAGCGCCTCGC
>CAYOKT010000119.1:0-6770 GCA_964404605.1 uncultured bacterium | reverse complement strand
GCGCGCGGTTCCGGTTGCGTGGTGAAGCAGCGCCTTTGAGCATGGATGGTCTGGAATGGTGGAGGGAAAAGAGGTTTCACGCTGTCGTGCGGGGGAGACGTTTCGCCTTGCGAGTTTGTGCAAAAATTCTCTAACTTGACGGCGGTGAGAGCTTCGTACACCACGGGCGGTTGGCAAGATGACTGTCGTGAAGAATCGTGCACCAGGGGGGCGCCGCCACGGACAGGAGAATGAGTCCTCTCTCCTTGTGAGGTTATTCCCCTTTCTCCGCTGGTTCGAGAATTACAACTTGACCAAGCTGCGGGCGGATTTCCTCGCCGGGCTCACGGTCGCCCTGGTGCTGATCCCCCAGTCGATGGCCTACGCCCAGTTAGCCGACCTGCCGGCCTATTACGGCCTGTACGCCGCCTTTCTCCCGCCACTCGTCGCGGCGCTTTTCGGCTCCAGCCACCAACTCGCCACCGGGCCGGTCGCTGTCGTCTCCCTGATGACCGCCACCGCGCTCGAGCCGCTGGCCACGGCGGGCAGTGAAAGTTTCATCGCCTACGCCATTCTCCTCGCCCTGATGGTCGGGGTGTTCCAGTTCCTCCTCGGGGTGTTCCGCCTGGGGATGGTGGTCAACTTCCTCTCCCACCCGGTGGTGAACGGTTTCACCAACGCCGCGGCGATCATCATCGCCACCTCCCAGCTCTCCAAGCTCTTCGGTGTGGACGTGGACAAGGCGGAGCACCATTACCAAACCGTGTGGAACGTCATCATCGCGGCGTGGCACCACACCCACTGGCCCACCCTGCTCCTCGCCCTCCTCGCCTTCGCGATCATGGTGATCCTGAAGAAGGTCAACCCGCGCATCCCCAACGTTCTCGCCGCGGTGCTGGTCACGACGCTCATCTCCTGGGCGACGGGGTTCGAGAAGAACATCACGACGGGTCTCGCGGATATCGAAGCCGGACGGGCGCACCGGCTGGTCGAGGAGTACAACCGGACGCTGGGCGAAATCCGGGCCGCGATGGAGAGCCGGGTCGCATTGAGCGCGAAGCTGCGGGAGGCGCAGAAGAGCGCCGACGCCCACTCGACGGCGGCGATCGAACTCGAGGCGCAGGCGGCGAAGCTGGCTGTCGAGGTCGAGAAGCTGAGGGAGCGCGCCGGGGACCTCCGGGCCGAGTTGCGGGAGCTGCGTTTTGCGGCGGTGAAGGATCCGGCGGGAGGGGTTCGTTTCTTTCTGCCGGGCGAGGTGCCGCCGGAGGCGGAGGTGGACGGGGTGCACTGGCGGATCAAGGTGTCGAACCGTCCGGTCGACACGGCCGCGATTCGGCTGATCGGCGGGGGCGCGGTCGTCGGTTCCATCCCGCGGGGGCTGCCTGGGATCAAGGCGCCGAAGGTCGACCTGATGGTGTTGCTGGACCTCTTCACCATGTCGATCATCATCTCCCTGCTCGGGTTCATGGAGGCGATCTCGATCGCCAAGGCCATCGCCGCCCGCACCGGGCAGCGGCTCGACCCGAACCAGGAGTTGATCGGCCAGGGGCTGGCGAACATCGTCGGCTCCTTCACCAGCAGCTATCCCGTTTCCGGCTCCTTCTCCCGCAGCGCGGTGAACATGCAGGCGGGCGCGGTGACCGGCCTGTCCAGCGCGTTCAGCAGCTTCGTCGTGCTGATTACCCTGCTCTTTTTCACGCCGCTGCTATTCTACCTTCCCCAGTCCGTGCTCGCCGCGATCATCATGATGGCCGTGGTCGGCCTGCTCAATGTCGGCGGGTTCATCCATGCCTGGCGGGCGCAGAAGTATGACGGCGCGATCTCGCTGATCACCTTCGCGAGTACGCTCGTTTTCGCCCCGCATCTCGACCGGGGCATCCTCATCGGGGTCGTCCTCTCCCTCGCCCTGTTCCTCCTGCGCAACATGAAGCCGGAGATGGCGACCCTGTCGCGCACGCCGGAGGGCGCCTACCGTGACGCCGACCGTTGGGGGCTGGAGAAATGCCGGCATGTCGCCGTGATCCGGTTCAACGATTCCCTGTTCTTCGCGAATGTGAACTACCTTGAGGATCGCATCCTGATGATGGTCTCTTCGATGCCCGAGCTGAAGCATGTTTTAATCGTCGGCAACGGGATCAACGAGCTGGACGCCTCGGGCGAGGTGGCTCTCTCCGTCCTGGTCAGCCGCCTGCGGGAGTTGGGCTATGATGTCTCCTTCAGCGGGCTCAACGATCATGTCCTCGATGTGATGCGGAGAACCCATCTGTACGATAAAATCGGCGAGGATCACCTGTTCCCGAGCGTCGCCTATGCGGTGCAGCAGATTCACAAGGGGAGTTGCATCGGTGTGCCGGATGGGGAGTGCCCACTGCTGAAACCGAAGTTCAAGGCTTACGAGGTCGCCCCGGAACGGTTGGCGATCCTGAAGAAGGCCTCACCCTGGTTCCGGGGAGGGGAAGAGGCGGGGAAATCGTAGAACCGCCGGCTTGACGGGCGGGTGGATCGCGTCGTCGTGACCGGTCCATGCCCGGCCGAAGGAGGGTGTCGTGGCGAGTATCACCATCTTCAGCGGCTCATTCTGCTCCGGCGAGGAGGTTGCCGGGGCGGTCGCCGGGCGGCTCGGATGCCGGCGGTGCGAAAAGGAGGTGCTCGCGCTCGCCTCCTCGCGGTGCAACGTCGCCGAGGAGCGGCTGCTGCGCGCAATGCACGGCCCGACGGCGTTCTTCGACCGCTTGACCCACGAGCGGGAGCGGAACATCGCCTGCCTCCGGCTGGCCCTCGCGGAACTCGCGCGGGAGGACGGCTTCCTGCTGCACGGCTTCGCCGGGCATCTCATCCCGCCCAGGGTCACCCATGTCCTCAAGGTCTGCCTGGTCGCCCGGTTCGATCACCGGGTCGCCGTTGCGATGCGGGAACGGGAGATCAGCGAAAAGGAGGCCGAGCGGCTGGTCCGCCGCGATGATGAAGAGCGCATGCAGTGGACGCAGCACCTGTTCGGCAGGGAACCCTACGAGGAGAGCCTGTACGACATCCTCCTGCCGATGGACACGATGACGGTGGAGGAAGCGGTGGAGGTGATCTGCGAGAACGCCGGCAAGGAGGCGGTCGCTCCCACGCCCGACTCCCGCCGCGCGGCGGAGGATTTCCTCCTCGCGGCGCGGGTGCACCTCGAGCTGGCGAAGCTGGGGCAGGATGTGGAGGTCAGCGCCGAGGAGGGAGTGCTCGAAATAAAAATCAACCGCTATGTCACCCGTCTGGAGCATGTGAGCAGCCGGATCGAGGCCGCCGCCCGGAAGGTGGAGGGGGTGCGGGAGGTCCATGTCGCCCCCGGAACCCGGTTCATCCCGCCGCCGCTGCTCCGCACGGCGGATCTCGGGCCGCCCCCGCGCGCGCTGCTCGTCGATGACGAGCGCGATTTCGTGCAGACCCTTTCGGAACGGTTGCAGACGCGGAACCTCGAGTCGGCGGTGGTCTTCAACGGCGAGGAGGCGCTCGATTTCCTCGCCGGCGAGGAGCCCGAGGTGATGGTCCTCGACCTGAAGATGCCGGGGATCGACGGCATCGAGGTGCTGCGCCGGGTCAAGCGCGACCACCCCAATGTGGAGGTCATCATCCTAACCGGGCACGGGTCGGACAAGGAGGAGGCGCTGGCCCGGGAACTCGGCGCGTTCGCCTACCTGCAGAAACCGGTGGACATCGATGTCCTCGCCGAGACGATGCGCGAAGCCTACCGGAAAGTGGGCGGCGGCGGGGCGGCGCAATAGCGGCAGGGTGCCGGAGAGAGGGGCCGGCCGGAAACGGGGGACGCATGGGAACAACGGCGAGTGAGGCGGTATGGATTTCTTCCTGAAAATGATCCTGCCCCGAAGATGGTCCGGGGGCGGCGGTGAAATCGATGCCTATCGCCGGTACCGCCGCATCTGGCGATACTCGGTTCTCCTCACCCTCGTCGTCGCGATTACCCCCCTGATCGTCCTCACCGAAGTCAACCTGTACCAGTACCGCAAGAACCTGCACAACCAGATCCAGTACGACATCTCCCGCACCCTCTCGAGCGCCTCCCGCTCCCTCGAGTTCATCATCCGCGAACGGATCTCGGCGCTGGAGATGCTCAGCAGGGAACAGACCCCGGCCGAACTCGAGCGGCAGGACCGGCTCGCGGACATCTTCCGCAACCTGCGTGAATCCTTCGGCGGCTTCGTCGACCTCGGGGTGATCGACCGCAACGGCGTGCAGGTCAGTTACATCGGCCCCTACGAGCTGCTCGGGGTGAACTACCGTGACCAGGCCTGGTTCCACGAGGTGAGCCTGCGGGGGGTGTATGTCAGCGATGTGTTCATGGGTTTCCGCCACTTTCCGCACTTCGTCATCGCCGTGAAGCGCGAGACCGCCCCCGATGGTTTTTTCATCCTGCGGGCCACGGTGGACATGGAATTGCTGAACGAGCTGCTCGCGGTCGCCGACCGCGGCCGGGCGGGCGATGCCTTCCTCATCAACCGGGAGGGGGTCCTCCAGACCGACTCGCGGGCGCATGGAAAACTGCTCGAGCCCTGCCCCCTGCCCGTGCCGCCCTATTCCGCCGTCGCGGAGGTGATCGAGGACGCGGGCGGGGAGAACGGCTCCTACGTCCTCGGCTACCGGTACATCGAGAGTTCCCCGTTCATCCTGATGGTCATCAAGCGGCGCGGGGAGCTGGCGCAGGACCTGGGGAAGATTCGCACCGAGGTGATCTCCTTCCTCATCATCAGCGCGATTCTGATCCTCCTCGTGGTCCTGTGGAGCGTGACCACGATGGTGAAGCACATCCGCGCGGCGGACCAGCGGCACGACCGGATGCTGCACAATATCGAGTACACGAACAAGATGGCGACCATCGGCCGGCTCTCCGCCAGTGTGGCCCATGAGATCAACAACCCGCTGGCGATTATCAATGAGAAGGCCGGCCTGCTGAAGGACCTCGCGGCGACGGAGGACTTTCCCTTCAAGGAGAAGACCCTCGCCTCGCTGGATTCGATCATCCAGTCCGTGCAGCGGTGCAGCGAAGTGACCCACCGCCTGCTCGGCTTCACCCGCCGGCTGGAGGCACGCAAGGAGCGGATCGACCTCGGGAGGCTGCTCAACGAGGTGCTCGGGTTTCTCGGCAAGGAGGCGCTGCACCGCAACATCATCATCGAAACCGACTACCCGGAGGATATCCCCACGATCATCAGCGATCGGGGCAAGTTGCAGCAGATCTTTCTGAACATCATCAACAACGCTTTCGCCGCGGTGAAGAAGGGGGGAAAGATCGTCTTTTCGTTGCGGCCGCTGAACGGCAGGGGGGTGTCGGTGACCATCTGCGACAACGGCACCGGGATCTCCGAGGAGAACCTGAAACACATCTTCGAGCCGTTCTTCTCCACCAAGGGCGAGTTCGGCACCGGGCTCGGGCTCTCCATCACCTATGGCCTGGTGCAGAAGCTGGGCGGGTCGATCAGCGTCAAGAGCAAACTCGGCGAGGGGACCTGTTTCACGGTGGAGCTGCCCCTCGAGAGTCCGGCGCAGACGGAGTGAACGATGAAACAGTACAGGGTGTTGCTCATCGATGATGAGGAGGAGCTGGTCTCCACCCTCGTCGAACGCCTGGAGCTGCGGGGGATCGAGGCGGAAGCGGTGACCCGCGGACAGGCCGCGCTGGACCTGCTGGAGAAGAAACGGTTCGATGTCGTCGTCGCCGACCTGAAGATGCCGGGGATGAGCGGCCTCGAGGTGATGCGGACCATCCGCGAAACCTATCCCGATACCAAGGTGCTGATGATCACCGGGCATGGCGCCGAGGATGATGAGACGGCGGAGGTGCGCGAGGGGGAGTTCGAAGTCCTGATGAAACCCTTCCCGATCGATGTGCTCCTGGCGAGGATCCGCGGGGTGCTCGGCGAACCGGAAGGAGACGGGGAGTGAACGGCGGGAGCGGGAGCGGGGAGCGGGAGAACCCGGGGCGCCCGGACGAGGGGCGCGGGAGCGGCGGGCAGGGAGACACCGGCCTGGACCCGCGGCTCGCCTTTTTCGGGGCGATCACCGCGAGTGTCACCCACGAGCTGAACAACATCCTCTCGATTCTCGACCAGGTGAACGGCCTGCTGGCGGACTGCATCGCCGGCGCCGGGGAGGGTGGCGCGGTGCCCGCCGGCCTGGCGGCGCGGGTCGAGGAGAAGATCGGCCGGCAGATCGAGCGGGGCGAGGCGGTGATCAAGCGCCTCAACCGTTTCGCGCACAGCGTGGATGACCCGCAGGTCGAGTTCGACCTGGTGGAGGTCGTCGCCAACCTCGCCGCCCTCTCGCAACGCTTCGCCGAATTGAAACGGGTCCGCCTCGAGGAGGAGTACCCCGGCGAGGCGATCCGGGTCACGGGTGACGCCTTCGCCCTGCAGCAGGTCCTCTTCGCCTGCCTGCGCCTGCTCCTCGCTGCGGCGGAGGAGGGCGCGGCGATCCGGGTGCGCGTGGCGCGTGAGGGGACCGGGGCGGTGATCGGCGTCAGCGGCCCGCGGATGCCCGGGGAGGAGCGGCTCGGGGAGCTGCGCGATGCCATCGCCCGGCCGCTGGAGGCATGGGGCGCAACGCTGGAGGCGGAGCAGGAAGGGGAGGGCGGAGCGCTTGTGATCCGCCTGCCCGCCGGGGCAGATTAACCCCGGTGCGCAACGTTGCCCGGGAGCGCCTGCCACGCTGTAGCTGAAGGCGGCGGGTGGCACGGGGCTCCTGCCCTCCGAAGCTCTGCGAAGGGTGGCCCGGCGACTTTAGTCCCGGGTTTCATA
>CAYOKT010000118.1:2340-7008 GCA_964404605.1 uncultured bacterium | reverse complement strand
AGAAAAGGATTCACTCTTTTCATCCTACCGCTCCCGGCAGTTGATACTGTGTGACACAAAATAAAACAGGTAATTACCCATTGTCGGCACAAAGCCATGTACTTGGCTGTTTTCTCACGGAATTTCCGTGATCCGCTCCAGCCAGAGGTCCGGTCCGGCGGCGCGCAGCTCCACCTCCCCGCCGAAGCCATAGGTGACCGCGGCCGCTGCGCATCCCGCCGCCCGGGCGGCGAGCACATCGGAGGCGGTGTCGCCCACCGCGAGGGCGTCCGGCGGTTCAACCCCGAGGCGGTCGAGCGCCTTTTGGAGGACGAAGGGGTCGGGCTTCACCGGGTCATCCTTGTCCGTGCCGCACACGGTGTCCACGAGGGCTTTCAACCCGACGCCCTCGGTGACGAACAGGGCGGCGTCCTCGTGTTTCGTCGTCGCGATCGCCAGACGCGCGCCCTCCCGGCGCAGCCGCTCGAGGGTTTCGATCACGCCGGGGTAGATGTGCACCCCCTCCGGGAAGCGGGCGTTGTGCCCCTCGAGGTAGGAGGCGAGCAGGCGGCGGTAGAGCTCGTCGTCCACCTCGCGCCGCACCCCCGCCCGGCGCATGAAGTAGGGGAAGATCTCGATCAGCGGCCGCCCGATCCATGGGATCACGTCCCCGGGCGTGATCCGGTCCACCCCGATGCCCGCCAGCGAGTGGATCACCCCGTGGCAGATGGCCTCGCGGGAATCGGTGAGGGTGCCGTCCAGGTCGAAGATGTACGCCCGGTATTTCGCGCCGTCGCTCATACATCGTCCCGTTCGATGCGCACCCGCGGCGGGTCGGGTCGCGCGGCGATCAGCGCCTCCAGCCCCTCGGTCACCTGCCCGATGACCGTTACCGGGCTGGCCGGCCGGATCTCGCCCGCGCGGGAGACCGGGGTCGGCCCCCAGAACAGGCAGAAGGCGTGCCCCACGGGCCAGTAGCCCAGTGTGCCGGGTGATTCGATCACCTCCACCGGGTTCTCCTCGCCGCGCCGGACCGGGATGGTGCCGTAGATCTCGTCTCCCCAGTAGTCGCCGAGGAACTCCAGCGGCAGCTTTTTCGCGATCGCCCTCGCGGTGGCGCTGTCGTTCAACTCGCCCCGCAGCTCGATGCCGCCGACCATGATCCGGATGGGAACAGGCATTCCACCCCCGATAAAACCGATTGTGTTCTCCGAAGGGAAATAAGGTAGCGGGCGGCGCCCTCCCGCTCAAGCGTTTCGGCCCGCGCGAGCGACAACCGGTCCGACGGTCCGCCCGGCCGGTGGGTTGGACGCATCGCGGAACGGGAGCGCGTTTCGGGCGGAGATGTTATCTTTCCCCTTCGCGGAGCCATCGGAACACGCGGAAAAGGAGGAGCGAGATGTCCGGCATCCGGGGAGTGTGGAGGAGGAACGCGGGCGGCGGGTTGACCCTTCCGCTGCTGCTCCTGCTGGTGTTATTCGCAACGTCGCCCGGATCCGCCCGCGCGGATGAGGCCGCCCTGCACGGCTACCTGCGCTATCCCGACCTGTACGGCGGCAGGGTCGTCTTCAGCTCCTCGGGGGACCTGTGGACCGCGCCCCTCGCCGGGGGCACGGCCGTCCGGATGACCACCCACGAGGGGGAGGAGCGCTTCGCCGCCTTCAGCCCGGATGGCAAGTGGATCGCCTTCAGCGGCGAGTACTACGGCAACGAGGACGTGTTCGTAATCCCCGCGGAGGGGGGCGAGCCGCGTCAGCTCACCTTCCACGGCGACGCGGACCAGGTGGTCGGCTGGGATGACCGGGGCAGGGTGCTTTTCCGCTCGCGCAACCGAGACATGCCGCCCCGCTCCTGGGCGCTCTACGCGGTGGACATCGAGGGCGGCTACCCGGAGAAACTCCCCTACCTGCGCGCTTCGCGCATCGCCTTCGAGCCGGGCGGCGGGCGGGTCGCGCTGCTCGTCTACGACCTCGATTTCCACACCTGGAACCGGTACCGCGGCGGCAACGCCGAGCAGATCTGGGTCGGCGATCCCTCGGTGCCCGAGTTCGAGCGCCCGCTCGACTTCCCCGGCAACCAGAGCTTCCCGATGTGGAACGAGGACGGCCGGATCTACTTCGTCTGCGACAGCCTCGGGCGGGAAAACCTGTGGTCGATGCTCCCCGACGGCACCGGGCTCACCCGCCACACGACCTTCGACGAGGACGATGTCCGCTGGCCGAAGCTGCGGGACGGGCGGATCATCTTCCAGCTCGGGATGGACCTCGCGACCTGGGACATCGCCTCCGGCGAGGTGCGCGAACTGGATATCCGGGTGCCGAGCGACCTGCACGTCGCGCGGACGAAATTCATCGACCCCAAGCCCTACCTGAAGAGCTGGACCCTCTCCCCGGACGGCAGGCGCCTGCTCGCCGCCGCCCGCGGCGAGGTGTTCACCCTGCCGGTGAAGGCGCCGGGCCTGATCCGCCAGTGGACCTTCTCCAGCGGCAGCCGCGAAAAGGTGCCGGTGTTTCTCCCCGGCGGCGGCCTGCTGCTCCTCTCCGACGCCTCGGGCGAGGACCAGTTGATGCGTCTCGACGCGCCCGGGGGAAAGCCGGAGATGGTGGAGTCCGACCCGCAGCCCGGCTGGAAGTACGGCTTCGAGGTCAGCCCGGATGGCAAGAGCGCGGTCTACGCCGACTACTCCCAGCGCCTCTTCCTCGTGGACCTGGCCACGGGCGGGCGGGTGGAGATCGACAAGGGGGAGTGGGAGTTCTACCAGTACGCCTGGTCGCCGGACAGCCGCTGGCTCGCCTACGTCCGCTACGAGGCGGTGGACCGCACCGCCCTGTACCTCTACGACCGGGAGGCCGGCACCTCGCGGCGCATCTGCGACCCGCGCTTCAGCACCCACAGCCCCGCCTGGGACCCGCAGGGGCGTTACCTCTACTGTGTCACCGAGCGCAACTTCAACGCTTACCAGGACTACGACCGCGCCCTGTTTCTCTATGACCACCGCGGCACCCTGGCGCTGATCCGCCTGGCGAAAGATACCCCGAGCCCCTTCCTCGCCCGCGGGGACGCGCCGGAGGAGAACGCCCTGCCGGAGGCCCCCTGGCTGGTGAAGGAGGAGGAGAAAAAGGGCGGGAAGAAAAAGAAACAAGGCGAAGAAGAGGGGGAGGAGGTCACGATCCGGGTGGACTTCGAGGGCATCCTCGAGCGCATGGAGCCGCTGCCCGAGCAGCCGGGCAACTACTCCGGCCTGCGCGCGGTGGTGGACAAGCTCTACTTCCTCGCCGGCGAGAGCGGCGGGATTTTCACCGGCAACGACCTGCGTGATTACGAGGGCCCCGAACTCCGCCTCTACGATCTCGCGAAGCGCGAAAGCGAGCATGTCGCCTCGAAGGTGCAGGACTACCGTGTCTCGGCGGACGGCGAGGTGATCGTCGTCCGCTCGAACGACACTTGGACCTGGGGCGCGGCGGGGTCCGCCCCGCTGACGATGGACGCGGAGCACACGGTCTCCACAGACGGCTGGGAGGTGGAGGTCACCCCGAAGCTCGAGTGGCGGCAGATCCTGCACGAAGCCTGGCGGCAGCAGCGCGACTTCTTCTACGATCCGGGCTTCCACGGCAGCGACTGGAGCGAGGTGCTCACCCGGTACGAGCCCTGGCTCGTGCGCCTGACCACCCGCGAGGACCTCGTGGACCTGATCCGCGAGATGCAGGCGGAGCTGCACGCCGGGCACGCCTACATCGGTCCCGGCGACGAGCCGAAGCCCGAGTCCGCGCCCGTCGGCCTGCTCGGCGTGGACCTCGCCCCCGACACCGCGAGCGGCTTCTACCGCATCACCCGGGTGCTCGCGCCGGAGCCGGGGACGAAGGACGGCGCCTCACCCCTGTACGCCGCCGATCCGCGGACCGGCCCGGGCACCTACCTGCTCGCGGTGAACGGCCGGCGGGTGGATGCGCGGCGGAACGTGCTGCGCCTGCTGCAGAACCAGGCCGGCCGGGAGGTGGCCCTCACCCTGAACGAGCGCCCCTCGCTGGAGGGCGCCCGCGAGGTGGTCGTCGTCGCGATGAAGAGCGAATACCGGTTGCGCTTCCTCGACTGGGTGAAGCACCTGCGGGACTACGTGCAGGAGAACTCCGGCGGCGAGATCGGCTATGTTTTTCTCCCCAACATGGCGGGCAACGGCCTCTCCGAGTTCGGGCGCGACTACTACCCCCAGCGGCACAAGCCGGGGATGATCTTCGATGACCGCTTCAACGGCGGGGGGAATGTCTCCGAGTACATCATCAAGGAGATCACCTCCCCGATTTTCGCCGTGCAGGCCAGCCGCTACAGCGGCGTCGAGACCAAGCCGCACGGCTCCTACCGCGGGCACATCGCGGTGCTGATCAACGGGAAAACCGCCTCGGACGGGGAGACCTTCGCCTATGCCACCCGTGAACTCGGGTTCGGGTCGTTGATCGGGGAGCGGACCTGGGGCGGCTGGGTCTGGATCTGGCCGCGCCGGCCGCTGGTGGACAACGCCTACATCTCGGTGCCGGAGTTCGGCGGCTGGGGGCTCGAGGGCAACTGGATCATCGAGGGACCCGGGGTCTCACCGGAGTTCCGGGTGGTCAATGACCCCGCCGCCGAGATGCAGGGGCGCGACCCGCAGCTCGAGTACGCCCTCGAGTTGCTGAAAAAGCAGATCCGGGAGCA
>CAYOKT010000118.1:0-2240 GCA_964404605.1 uncultured bacterium | reverse complement strand
CGAATCAGGCGGCCGGCTCGTCACCCTCGGCGAGGAGCAGGACGCGGGCGACACCACGGCCTTCGTCCACGAAAACCGCGCTGAGCCGCAGCCCCTCGGCCTCCTCCTCGAGGTCCCCGCGCGTCTCGAACGCCCGCTCGATCAGGTTCCACTCGAACGGCGCCGGGTGCGGCGGGGCGGCGAATCCCTCGGAGACGAGGCGGCGGGTGAGACGGCCGTCATCGACGATGGTCAGCACGCCCGGCACGAAGGCGAGCCGCCGCCGGGCGATGGCCTCGTGGGAGGCGTGGGGGAACAGCCTCTTCAGTTCCCGTAACGGCTGCCACGCCTCGCGGGAAAACCGCTCCGTGGGGAGGAGCAGTTCGGCGGCGAGACGGTTGGCCTCGAGTTCCTCGCCCTCCTCCAGCTCGTCGCCATGGCCGAGGAGGATGTGCGCCACCTCGTGCGCGAGGGCGAAGTGCCGCCGTTCCGGCGGCATCGCGGCGTTCAGCACCACCACCGGGCCCTCGTTGTCATCGTACTTGTAGCCGGGAACATCTTCGGGGAGAGGGGCTTCCAGGCGCAGGCGCACATCGTGCCGCGCGGCGAACTCCGCCGCCCAGTCCGAGGGCTCCGGGCCGGCGGGGTCCGGCGCGTCCATCGGCCCGCGCGGGATGGAATGGTTCCGGGGTGGTGTCATGGTTCCATCTCCCTCTTGAGCCCTGCTTTTCCGGCGGCTGGCGGGAAGCGGGGCGGGACCCGGGCCGGGACGCCGGCGGTGCGCGTCGCCCGACCGGCTCGCCCCCTCGGCCCACCCGGTAAAATAGGCATCGTTCCCGGTCTGCGGGCAGGGCCGGGGGTGGATTGTCGCCGGTGGCCATGAGGGTAGGAGGGGGTGGTCTCGAACGCGGCATCCCCGGCCGGCCGGTGTTGTTTCACCGCGCAAGGCGTTCCGTATATTGCCGGGAAATCACCCGGGGAAAGCCCTTGCGATGCGTGCCCGTCCGCTGACGGTCATCCTGCTGACCGTTTTCATCGACCTGATCGGTTTCGGTATCATCATCCCTCTGCTCCCCTTCCATGCCGAGCGCTTCGGTGCTGGCGGCACGGCGGGAGGGGCTGATGCGTAGAACCCCGCTCCTGATCCTTTTCCTGACCGTCTTCATCGCCCTCATCGGCTTCGGGATCGTCATCCCGCTGCTGCCGATCTACGCCGACCGCTTCGGCGCCGGCGGCGCCGAGGTCGGCCTGCTGATGACGATCTACTCGCTGATGCAGTTCATCGTCGCCCCGATCGCCGGGCGGTTGTCGGACCGGATCGGGCGCCGTCCGGTGCTCCTCGCCGCGCTGCTCATCCAGGCGGCCTCCTATGTCCTCTTCAGCCTCGCGGACAACTATCCCCTGCTCTTCCTCAGCCGCCTGATCGCCGGGCTCGGCGGCGGAGACATCACCGTGGCCCAGGCCTATATCGCCGATGTCACCCCGCGGGAGAAGCGGGCCCGCGGGATGGGCCTGATCGGCGCGGCGTTCGGCCTTGGCTTCATCATCGGCCCGATGCTCGGGGGGATGCTCGCGCCCCACGGCGCCTGGCTCCCGGGAGTCGTCGCCGCGGGCTTCAGCCTGACGACCTTCGTGCTCGCCCTCTTCGCCCTGCCGGAACCGGAGAAGAGCGAGGAGACACGCCGCCATATGGAAGCGGGGGCGAAACTCCCCGTCCGGGAGGTGCTCAAGGGTTCCATCGGCCTGATCCTCGGCCTGTTCTTCCTCTTCATGCTCGCACAGACGCAGAACCAGAGCATGCTCGTCCTCTCGACGCACATCCGTTTCGGCTGGAACGAGCAGCAGAACGGCTGGTTCCTGGGGGCCGTCGGCCTGGTTTCGGTGACCGTGCAGGGGGGCTTGATCGGCAAGTTGACCTCATGGTTCGGCGGGCGGATGCTGGTCCACATCGGGCTGTTCTGCTCGGTGGCGGGGCTGCTCCTTCTCGGCGCGGCACAGGGGGGGGCGGTGCTGGTCGCGGGGGCGATGATCAACGCCGTCGGGTTCTCCCTCGTCCTCCCCTCGACCTCCAGCCTGGTCAGCCTCGAGTCCTCGCCCGCCGCGCAGGGGCGCGCCCTGGGCATGTTTCAGTCGATGGGCAGCCTGGCGCGCATCCTCGGCCCGGTCGCCGCCGGGTTCTTCTTCGACCGCTTCGGCCCCACTGCGCCGTTCCACACCGGCGCGCTCCTCGCCCTCCTCGCCGCCCTCGCGGCCTTCATCGG
>CAYOKT010000117.1:0-7048 GCA_964404605.1 uncultured bacterium | reverse complement strand
GCCGAGCCACGCCGCTCGCCACGCCATAGCCAAAGGCGAAGGCTGGTAGCGTTGCGAAGGCGGGACCGCGGGAGCCTCTGTTCCCTGCCAGGTGCACAAGATCGTCATCCTGAACGTCAGTGAAGGATCTCGAAACGAAACGGTTCGGATCCAGAGGAAGCATAGCGTTTCGAGACCCTTCCCTCGTCCCGACCTCGGGACGGGTCAGGGTGACCCATCCACACGCTTTGTGAGCAGGAGGCTGCGAGGGCACGGCGCGCCGTGCCTTACCCTTGGAAACCTCTATTCTCCGCCCGGCCCGGACCTCTCCCACCGCGCCAGCAGGGCGGGCAGTTCGCGGAGGGCGGGCACGGTTCCATCCGCTTCGATGGGAGAGTCCGGGTCGCTGTCCGGGCCGGTCAGGATGCGGACCGTCCTCATGCCCAGCGCCCGGGCCGGCAGGATGTCATTCCCCGGCGAATCGCCGACCATGACCACCTCGCCGGGACGCGCGCCGGTCTCCCCGAGCAGGTGGCGGAAGAGACGGGGGTCGGGCTTCTCCAGGCCGACCTCCCCGCTGATCGCCGCCGCGGAGAAGTACTCGCGCAGACCGTACCCGCGCAGGATCTCGTGGATCTGCGTTCCCTGGTTGGCGCAGAGGGCGAGGCGGTAGCGCCGGGAGAGCTCCGCCAACGCATCGCGCACGCCGGGCTGCGGGGGGTTCAGGTCCGCCTGTCTCGGTCGCAGCCAGGTTCGGAAGGCGCGCAGCACCTCTCCAGCGGCCTCCTCGTCGCCCGCCAGCTCGAAGAGGGTCGCCTTGTGGACGCTCGGGGTGCCCGCCTCGATGTGACGGCGGCGCGCCGCCTGTACGCGCGCCTCGTCCACCGCCAGGCCCCGCTCCATGAGCGCGCGGGTGATGAAGCGGTAGTAGGCTTCGAGCAACGGCGTGTCGTCGAGCAGCGGTCCGCCGACATCGATGAACAGCCAGCGGATGGGGGCATGGAGCGGGGGGACCCGCCCGGCGGGGGGAGTTGCGGCGGGAGGCATCTCACCTCCGCTTTCGGCGCCCGCGCCCCCCGCGAGGCCAGTCCGGCGGGGGGAAGTGCGGCAGGGAGCGCGCCCATCGGGCGAGACCGCGCGCCTCACGGCGCATCGCGGCGGTCTCCTCGGCGGAGGGGTCCGTACCCGCGGGGGCGGACCAGGGGAGTTCGCCAACTTCCGACCCCACGGGCGCGATTCCGCTCTCCTCCAGCAGCACGTCCGAAAGGTCGCGGGCGTTGACAGGCAGCGGCGCGGGCGGCGGCGGGAGGGCGGTCTCCTCCGTGAGAGCCAGCTCCACCAGGTGTCGGGCCGCCGCCTCCAGCGGCAGGGTGCGCACGGCTCCCCGGTCCGGCGGGAGGGTGGAGGGCAGCCGGCTCGCCGCCTGCCAGAGAGCGTGGAGGGGAAAGCTGAAGGGCGACTGGCCGCGGCCCCAGAGGGTGGGCAGGGCGGCCGCGCGGATTTCGCCGGGATAGGAGGACGCGAGGCGCTCCACGAGACGGGATTCCGCCGCGAGAAGCTCACGCCACGCGGGGTGATCTCCCCGCGGGTCATCTTCGACCAGGGGTTCATGCAGCGGGAGCACCAGGGGAAAGGTGTCTCCCGAGGCGAGGGAAACCGGGGCTTCGGACATCTGGAGGAGGTCCCCGCCGAGGGAGTCGAGGTCCGCGGGGGCGCGCCGCCACGGCTCGAGGCCGGCGGCGTGCAGCACGACGGCGGGGAGGAGGGCGTCGCGGATCCTCGCGCCGGCGTCGGGAGCGCGGAGATCCAGCGGGAGGAAGTGGAACCCGGCGAGGGCGCCGAGCGATGCGAGACGTTCCTTCGCGTGGGCGGCGGGAGCGGAACCGGGGTCCAGGTTGTCCACGCCGAAGACCTCAAACCCTTGATCCAGAAGGAGTTCCGCCGTTCGAGAGCCCAGGCCGCCGAGCACGCCGGTGATGAGCGGGAGGGGGCGCTTTTCCACGGCATTTCCCTCCGTGAGGTCGCGATCCATCGCAGGGTGATCCGGGATTCCAGCGGACGGATCCGTTGCGGATTCCCGGAAAAGGAGTTTACGGGATACGGTTTTCTGTGACCTGGGTCGCAGGACTGCTGCTTCGTTGTGTCTAATATAGTAGCTTGCAAGGGGAGTGGAATCGGGTACCGGTCCGGAATCATCCGCTTGATTTGGTGTTTTCAGGAGTCCGCTTGACTCCCTGTTTAAGGCACGGTTAGATTAGCCCAAACTTTCCATGTGATCGTGTCCGGCCGATTTTGCGGCGTTGCCGCGGTGTTGTGGGAAGTCATCCGGGTCGGGGTCAGCAACTGAGGGTGAGAATGACAGAGGGCGAGGCACGTCGCTTCCGCGGCTGCCACGGACTGCACTCCGGTCGGTCGAAAGCCGCCGTTGTGGCGCTCTGGTTGTTGATCGCGGCCGGAGGTGCGGCATCTCTGCATGCGCAGCCGATGATCATCGCCCCGGACCCGGAAGCTCTCCTGCGGGGGGAGACCACGGTGGAGGAGGTCAGCGCCGCGGATCTCTCCGCCCTCCGCACCCGCTGGATGTTCAATGCCTACCGCGATGCGTACTACGCCCGCAAGCAGACGACCCTCGACCGGGAAATGCTCCTCAGGGAGCGATTCCTCCTCGGCCTGTTCAAGGGGGTCCTGAGGGAGGCGAAGCAGCGGGATGATCTCGATGTGTCGTTGATCGAGAGCGCGCCGTTCGCCGCCGACACCCTCCCGGCCCCGGAGATCCCGGACTCGGTGTACATCTCCATCGCCGACTACTACCAGTTGACTCACGACTACGTGCGCCGCGAGTACGAACAGAAACTGGTGTTCGCCGAGGCGGTCAAGGGACGGCTCGTCCGGGACGGCGACTCGAGCGAGGTCAAGCGGATGTTCGACTACGACCTCAAGCTCGCCTCCCGGGCCTACGCGGGGAACGACTACCCCCTCGCCATCCTGCGCTTCAACCATATCCTCGGGGTCTATCCCTACCACAACCTCGACGACATCCTCTATTACCGCAGCGAGGCGCAATATGCGCTGAAACATTATCTCTCCGCCGCGGCGGGGTACCGGAGGCTGCTCGAAGAGTACCCGGAGAGCGGATACCGCCCCGACGCCCTCGCCCGCCTGTTCTACATCTATCAGCGCCTGAACCGGTTCAGCATCGTCAAGGAGCTGTGGGACCAGTACGGCTCGGTGGATTTCGGGTTTGATTCCATCCTCTCCTATGATGAGCAGTGGAACGCGTTGCTCGACTCCCTCTCCGCGGAAGATCTCTCGAAGGAGGAGAGCAAGCGCCTCAACGAGGCGCTTGATGAGCTGGAAAAGAACGTGCCGTACACGTCGGAACAGGTGGACCAGGCTTCCCGGTTGTATTACGCCGCCGGGTTGGGCCTGTACCTCGGCGGCTACTACGCGGAGGCGCACGATGCCTTCCGCCGCGTGCCGGAGTACACCCCGAACGAGTACAAGGCTGCGTTCCTCAACGGCGATTCGTTTCTCCGGATGAAACAGTACGAGAACGCGATCGAGCCGTTCCGCTTCCTCGCGGAGACGCGTTTCGGGCGGGATGAGCCGGAGTACGTGCTCGGCAACGAGGCCATGGTCCGGCTGGGCTACTCCTATTTCGAGCTTTCGCGTTTCTCGGAGAGCCGCGAAGCCTTCCTCCAGGTGGACAAGCGCAGCGACAGCTACAAGTACGCCCTTGTCGGTCTCGCGTGGACCGCGGCGAAGATGAACCGTTTCACCGAGGTCGACAGCCTGACGAAGCTGATCCGCGAGACCTACCCGGAAGACCCGGTCTATTATGAGGCGGTGGCGCTTGGCGGGTTCAACAGCGAACTTCTCGGCCGCCGCAACGAGGCGCTCGATGTCTACCGCGAGATGCTCGAGACCCTGAACCGGCTGACCGATGTCCGCGGCTTCCTGCTGGAGCGGCGGCGCATCGCGGAGCGGATCAAGGAGGTCAAGGGGATGGAGGAGAGCGTCCTCGCCTCCGGCGACCCGGACCTGTTCCTCGAGTACCTGCGCGTCGGCCAGCGTCTCGACCGTCTCTACCAGCGGGTGAAACTCGCGGAGGTCGTGGAGCTGAACCCGCGGGTGGGGGAATACCTCGCGGAGCGCGACAGCGTGCGCAAGCTGTACGATGAGCTGGGCACCGTCAGGGACACGATCGAGAGCGAGCAGTTCGCTTCGTTACGGGGTTCCTACAAGCGGATCGAGATGATGCTGCAGAAACTCTCGGCGATGGTGCAGATGGGTGGTTTCGCGGAGGCGAACCGCGCCACGGTGACCCAACAGGCTTCCGAGATCCAGTTGCACAACGAGATCACGGACACCCTGGTCAGCCGCAGCGAGCGGGAGCTGGTCCGGATTCACAGGGCACTCCGTGAACTGCAAGAGGCGGAGAAGGAGCTCGACGAAACCGACAGCGAGGTGCTGGACTTCGCCATGACCCAGGAGAACCTCCTGCGTCTCCAGGGGATCAACGAGACGGATCTGACCGTCTTTTCGGAGGGGCGTCTGGCGGAGATCGCCGGGGACATCGAGGGCTGGCGCGACTTCGCCTTCACCCGGTATGCCCTCGCCGACCTCGACTTCGACACGCTGCTCGAGCAGCTCAGGGATCAGAACGACCTCAATGAGAATATCAGTTCACTCGACCGGTTGATCGAGGAGCGGTCACTGGCCGCGGCCGGGGAGAAAACGGGGGAGAATGCTCCGCAGCAGGTGTCGCCGGAGGAGGAGAGCGGCGCCGCGCCCGGCGGAGAGGGGAGTGGAACGGAGTGATGGCGAACCTGCGGAACAAGAGGCGGGGCTGCCGCCGGGCGGCGAGCGGGTTCGCGGCCACGACCCTGGCCGTGGTGCTCCTGCTGCTGACGTCCGCCGCTCCTCTCCGGGCCCAGGAGGTGGTGGGTGACACCCTCGCCCGGCAGGAACCCATGGGGTCGCTCCTCGGCCGGGATCTCATCGACCGCTGGCGCACGCTGACGACGGGGATCGAGAGGACGCCGGAGGTCGAGTCCCTGATCAACCAGGGGCGGCTCATCCTCTTCCAGGTGGACGCCCTCTCGGAGCAGGTCACCGCCGCAGAGCTGGAGCAGCGGGGAACGGTCAACCTGCGCATCGTCCGTCTCCGCGGGGCCTTCAAACGCATCCTCCGCGCGCTCGAGATCCAGCGCGCGCGGAACTACCCCCTCGAGAAGCTGAAGCAGATCCGGCGGAAATACGCCTCCGAACTGAACCAGGTGACCACGCAGATCGCCCAGAAGCGCAAGGACCTGATCAAGAAGGCCGAGATCTTCCTCAACACCTATGACCAGAACCCGGTCATCCAGCGCGTGGCGAACCGCGACGAAATCGTCGCCGAAGTCATGTTCCGCCTCGGGGACCTCTATTACCAGGAGGAGGACGAGGCCTACATCGACAAGTTCGAGCAGTGGTCGCTGGAGGTGGCGCAGTTGCCGCCGGACGCTCCCGAACCGCCCGAACCGAAGCGCGACTTCACCCGTTCGATCAACACGTTCCGCCGGATCATCGACGAGTTCCCGAACACCTCCTATGTCGCGGATGCGCTCTACAACATCGCGGTGATCAACACCGAGCAGGGCACCACCTCCAGCAGACGCCAGGCGAAGGACACCTTCCGCACCCTGGTGTCCAACTTCCCGGAGAGCCGCTACACGCCGGAGTCGCTCTACCGCATCGGCGATTTCTACTTCATGCCGCCCCAGTCCGACCCGGAGAGTGCGATCCCGTTCTACGAAAAGGTGCTCGAATTCCCCGAATCCGAGCAGTACGACGATGCGCTCTACATGCTCGGGTGGTGCTATTTCACGATCGGCACGCAGGAAGCCTATGAAAAGGCGGTGGAGTACTTCGATGCCACCGTGATGTACACCTTCGACGAACGCGAGCAGACCGGCGGCGGAGCGGCCTCCTTCATCAACCTCGCCGACGAGGCGATCAAGTACCTCGCGGTCAGCTTCAGTCTCGACCCCGAGGAGTGGTCCGGCGCCGGGATCGACAGCGCCGTCGCTTTCCTCGAAGCGGACAGCCTGCGGTTGAGCCGTTACGGGTTCGACATGATGCACACCCTGGGCGACCTGTACCGCGACGAGATCGGCGATGAGGTGAGCGCCGTCGAAGCGTACGAGCGGACGATCGAACTCTATCCGACGAACGAGCTGGATCCCTGGCTTCGGGAGAACATCATCAAGCTGTACCAGGCGGAGATCGGGGACCTGGATTCCGCCTACGTGGAACGGGGCAGGCTGTTCGCGGATTACCGGCGCGGCACGCCGTGGGACAAGGCGCACGCGGGTGACACGGAGTTGCGGCAGGCGACGGATACGCTGCTGGCCAAGTATTACTACACCAATTTCAACATCGCGGTGAAGAACGCGCTGGACACCGATTCGAAGGAGGCCATCGACGAGGCGCTGGCGGTAACCCAGAATTATCTCATCGAGTTCCCCTTCAGCGAGAAGACCCCGCGTGTCCAGTATAACATGGCGGCGCTGCTCGAGAAGTATCCCGACAACACCCAGTACCTCGTCAATGCCTACGAGGCGTACGAGGACGTCGTCACCCGCTGGGGCGAGAACGACTACCGGGAGAACGCCGCCCAGCGGATGGTCGCCATCGCCCTCAGCCTGGTGGATCGCGAGCATCAGGGTGAACCGATCCCCGATCCGACCTTCGCCCTGCCGGAGGTGAAGGGCGGCAAGGTCGTCGCGGGGCGGCGGATGGAGGTCGAAGAAGAGGCGCCGCAGGAAGGCGTGAAGGAAGAAGAAACCGCCCCGGAGACCGGTGAGGGCGCCGGGGCCGCCGGAGAAGGGGAAACCGGCGGCGAGGGCGGTGCGGAAACGGGTGAGGAACAACCCGCCGGCGGCGAAGAGCAGCCCGTTGGGGGCGAGGAACAGCCCGCGACGGAACAGCCTGCCGAAGAGCAGCCCGCCGAAGAGCAGCCGGCCGCGGAGCCCGGGGCTGTCGACACCACCGGAGCGGGCGGCGCGAGCGAACGGACTGCGGCGAC
>CAYOKT010000116.1:0-7081 GCA_964404605.1 uncultured bacterium | reverse complement strand
TCGCCGTCGCCATCTACCAGTTGGGGATCCTCACCGGGTTCGGGGTGTAACTCTCCCTTGGAGGGAGGTTTCCACCGTTATACGGAGGCTTGCATCAAGGGTGCAGGTCGAGACAGCGCTCGTGCTCGACCTGGAAGGTGACATGCTCGATGCCGAACCGGCTCGACGCCGTCTCCCGCGCGGCTTCGAGCACCCCGATCGGGTCGGCTTCCGCCTCGATCAGCAGGTGGGCGGTGAGCAGGGGCTCGCCGCTGCCGATCAGCCAGGCGTGCAGGTCGTGGCAGCCGCAAACCCCCTCCAGCGCTTCCAGTTCACGGCGTACGTCCGCCAGGTTCAGCCCTGCGGGCGTTCCCTCCAGCAGGATGTGTGCCGACTCCTTGACCAGCCCCCAACTGCTCCACAGGATGAGCAGGCCCAACAGCAGCGAGACGATGGGGTCGACGATGAACCAGCCGCCCAGCGCGATCGCGACCCCGGCGGCGATCACCCCCACCGAACCGGCCGAATCGGCGGCGAGGTGGAGGAACGCCCCCTTGACATTGAGGTCGGCCTTCCGGTGGGAATAGAGGACCGCCGCGCTGGCGACGTTCGCGAGGAGCCCCGCGACCGCGACCGCGAGCATGATGGAGACATCGACCTCCGGCGGGTGCATCATCCGCCGCACCGCCTCGTAAGCGATGACGCCGACCACCAGCCACAGGGTCAGGCCGTTGAGCAGGCCGGAGAGAACTTCGGTGCGGCCGTAGCCGAAGGTGCGGCGCGGGCTCGCGGGTCGGCGGGAGACATGCGCGACGAGCAGCGCCACCCCGAGAGCGCCGACATCGGTGAGCATATGCCCCGCATCGGCGAGCAGGGCGAGCGAACCGCTGAGGATGCCACCGATCACCTCGACGACGAGGAAGACGGCGTTGATCAGGAAAGCCCACCAGAGGGCGCGGATGCGACCCGGGGAGAGGTCGTGATGGTGCGGATGGGAGTGTTCGTGTGCGTGGGCCATGGGGGAGTTTAAGCCCTGCGCCCCGGGGGTGCCAACAGGCGGCGGGATCGGTGGTGCTCTCGAAGCAGCGGGCCGGATGTGCGGTTCTCCGCTCTTCCGCCCGGCGACGCGCGCCGGGTGAACGGCGCATGGCGCCCGTACTCCGGCGGCCGTCCCGGTGAGCGGCAGGGCGTATCTACTGTCCGCCGGTCGGCGCCGCCTCCGGCAGAACCACACGTGTCTCGACCACCTTCTCGAACACCTTCTTCGAGGAATAGGTCGCCCGCAGGCGCAGGCGGAGGCCGTACTCCCCGGCGGGCAGCGGGGCCGGCTTGGGGGTGGGTTTCACCGATCGCAGGGTGCTCCAGGGGAGCGGGCCTCCCTTGAGGTCCAGCCGCCAGAGGATGGTGTTGTCCCCGGCGCGGCGGACCGTCCGCTTCTCGCGGACGACATTCCCCTTCCCATCCACCAGCTCCAGCCGGATCTCGCTGCGCTCGGTGATCCGCAGCCCGAGTTCGATCGCCGGTCCCCTGGGGCGGACCCTCAACTCCGGCTCCCCGGCGAGGTCGGTGCCGACCCACAGGTAGTGCGCCCCGTTGCGCTCGGCGACGAAGGTCTGCCCGAAGCGGCGCCAGACGGTGATCCCGGTGGGGCCGGTGAAGCGCGTGCGCCCCACGCCCTCCTGGCCCCAGGCGGCGAGGAAATCGAGTTGCGAATCGAACTTCAACAGCTTCGCGTGCACGCTGTCGGTGGCGATGACATCGTGGTAGAGGTCGATGTCCACGTGCCCGACATGGGCCCCGGCGAGCCCGGCCGCCCCGGGCACGCTGACCCGGGCGATCAGGCGGCCGTCGAAGCTCATCTTGCTCAGCCTCGCCCCCCCGGAGTCCCCGACGACGAAATACTCACCCGGCGGGCGCAGCCAGGGGTCCTCCCGGTCGACCGCGGCGAGCGCCACCGGGGCGAGAAAGCCGCCGATGGTGTCGAGAAACGCGCCGCTGGTGTCGAAGAGGACCACGCGGTTCCGCCGGGCGTCCGCGACGAGCACCCTGCCGCCCCAGGTGGCGGCGATCCCGCGCGGCAGGATGAGGGAGGCCGGCGGGCCGGCGCCGAAGGAGCCCTCGTAGCGCAGCTCGCCCTTCACGTTCCGCAGCTTGACCACCCGGTGGTGTCCGCTGTCGGTGACGAACACCTGCCCGTCGGGCAGCGCGGCGACATCCCACGGCGCAAGCAGGTTCCCCTCGCCGAGATCCTTGTAGCCGTAGAGCCCCAGGCTGTGCATCGACTTGTTGTAGATCAGGGAGTTCTCGCCGGAGTTCACGCCGTAGACGGTGACCTCGTCGTCATCGCCCTTCTTCTCCGGGTCGTCGGTGGCGGCGAGCCGGACGGCGCAGAGCCCCTGCGGGTTGCGGAAATGCGCCCGCCCGAGGGTGAGGATGGCCAGGTGGGTCTGGGTGCCGCGCACCACGCCCCAGGTGTGCTCCCAGGGCGGGTAGACCCAGGTGGTGTGGTCGTTTTCATAGGCGGCGACAGGGTCCCGCCGGGCGAGCAGGGGGTTCACCGCGAGGGCGGGGACCGCGAGGAGAACGCAGAGCAGCGCCGGGAGAGCGCGCCGGAGGAGCGGTTGCCGGGGGCGGGGCGGTCTCATCGCTCCCCGCCGCCAGGTAATGCGCCGAGCCCGGCGAGAACCCTCCGCCCGCCCTCCACGCTGAAGCCGGGCACCTCGGCGATCTGTTCCGGCGACGCCTGTTTCAACCGCGCCAGCGAGCCGAAATGTCTCAGCAGCGCCCGTGCCTTCGCCTCGCCGATGCCCGGTATCCGGACCAGCGAGCTGGAGACCTGGGCGGCGGAGCGCAGCTTGCGGTGGTAGGTGACCGCGAAGCGGTGCGCCTCGTCCCGCACCCGCATCAGCAGCTTCAGCGCCGAGGAGGTCTTCGGCAGGGTGATCGTCTCGGGGCTGCCCGGCAGGACGATCTCCTCGAGGCGCTTGGCGAGCCCGGCCACCGGGAGACGCTGCAACCCGATCTCGTCCAGCACCTTCCGCGCGGCGTTCACCTGCCCGATGCCGCCGTCGATGAGTACCAGGTCGGGGAGATCCGCGCCCTCGGCGAGCAGGCGGCGGTACCGCCGCCCGACCACCTCGCGCATGCTGGCGAAGTCATCGATCCCCTCGACGCCGCGGATGCGGTAGTGACGGTACTGGGATTTCGCCGGGCGGGCATCGCGGAACTGCACCATCGCGGCCACCGGGTGGGTGCCGAAGAGGTTGGAGTTGTCGAAGCACTCGATCACCCGCGGCAGCTCCGGCAGGTGCAGGTGTTCGCGAAGGCTGCTCAAGCCGTGCGGCACCCGCTCCGCCTTCTCCTTGGCGAGCAGCCGTTCCTTGAGAAGAAGCTCGGCGTTGTGACACGCCAGCTCGACCAGTTTCGCCCGGTCGCCGCGGCGCGGAACGCGCAGCTCCACCCGCCTGCCCCGCCGCCGGTTCAGCAGTTCGTGCAGGGTTTCCCGCTCCCCCTCCGGCAAGGCCTCGGGCAGCAGGATCTGGTTCGGGACACCACGGGTCTCGGGGACATAGGTGTCCGCGAGGACGCGAGCCAGCACCTCGCCCCGCTGCCGGGCTCCGAGGCGCGAGAGGAACCGGTGTTCGCGCCCGATCATCCGCCCGCCGCGCACCTTGAGCAGAACGACACAGCCCTCGCGGTCCTCCTGCGCGAAGCCGAACACATCCCTGTCCCCCGCGTCCCGCGAGAGCACCTTCTGCCGCAGGCTGAGCGTCCGCGCGTGGGCGATCTGGTCCCGCACGCGCGCAGCTTCCTCGAACTTCAGGTCGGCGGCGAGGCTCTTCATCCGCCGCTCGAGGAAGCCGATCAGGTCGGAGCTGCGGCCGTGGATCGTCTCCACCAGCCGCCGGATCCCCTCGTTGTACTCCTCCAGTGAAACGTACCCCACGCAGGGGGCTTCGCAGTTTCCCAGGTGATATTCCAGGCAGATCTTGTGTTTCTTCCGCGCGATGGTCTCTTGGGTGATCTTCAGGTTGCAGGTGCGCACCTTGCAGGCCTTGCGCAGGGCGGCGAGGGTCTCCTTCACCCGGGTCACCTCGCTGAGCGGGCCGTAGTAGGCCGCGCCGTCCTCGCGCGGAACGCGGGTCAGGAAGACACGGGGGCAGGGCTCGCGGGTGACCTTGAGAAAGGGGTAGGTGCGGTCATCCCGCACATCCACGTTGAAGCGGGGGCGGTGACGGCGGATCAGGTTCGCCTCGAGGATCAACGCCTCCAGCTCGGTGTCGGTGACGATCACCTCGAGGTCATGGATGCGCGAGACCAGCAGCTCGTACTGGTACCGGCCGTCCGGCCCGCTGGTGAAGTAGCTGCGGACACGGTTGCGCAGGGATTTCGCCTTGCCGATGTAGATGACCTTGCCGCGATCGTCCAGGAAACGGTAGACACCCGGCTCGCGCGGGAGCAGGTCGAGCTTCTCGGGCAGGGTGAGCACGCCGGGTGCCCCGTGGGTTTCCCTGTCCGCGCCGCCTGGAGGCATCTTGCCTTCCGGCGGTTGGGAGGCTTGTTTCCGTGCTGTCATAGGTGAAATATACGTCATGCGCCGAAAGCCGCCGTGGACCCGGGCTGCACACGCGTGCTCTCCGGGAACCCCGGTGTTCCGTCCCGAAGGGCCGGGCCGTTCTTTATGTTGACCGATACCGGGTTGATTATGGCACAGGGAGAAGTTGCGATGGATGAAACCGGCGGGACGACGCTCGAGGTGTATCCCCTCTCGCCGGAGCGCTGGGAGGATCTTGAAACCCTGTTCGGCGAGCGGGGGGCCTGCGGCGGCTGCTGGTGCATGTACTGGCGCAGGCCGCACGCGGACTTCGAGGCGGACAAGGGCGCGGGGAACCGGGAGGCGATGCGGGCGCTGGTCCTCGGCGGCGCCGCGCCGGGATTGATCGCCTATGCGGGGCCGGAACCCGTCGGCTGGATCTCCCTCGGGCCTCGCGAAGACTTCCCCCGCCTCGCCGCCTCGCGCATCCTCAAGCCCCTCGATGAGCGCCCGGTCTGGTCGGTGGTCTGTTTCTTCCTCGCGAAGCCCTGGCGCGGGAGCGGCGTGGCGGGGCGACTCCTCGCCGCCGCGGTGGAGTTCGCCCGCGGGCGCGGGGCGACCCTGCTGGAGGGCTACCCCGTGGAGCCGAGGCAGGGGCGGCTGCCGGCCCCCTTCGTCTGGACCGGGCTGCCGCCCATCTTCCGCCGCGCGGGATTCCATGAGGCCGCCCGCCGCTCGCCGACACGTCCGATTTTTCGTCTTGAACTCCCGCCTGCGGAGGAAACCTGAGGGCGGCCAAGGCGTATTTCCGCCGGCACGACCGCTGTGAGACAAGACCGCCCCGGCGGGATGCCGGGGCGTGGTGTCGAGCGCTGCATGTCGATGGGTCCGCGGGAGGGGCTCGCCGCCGCCTCACCACATCATGAGCTGGTTCCGGTAGGCGAGGTTCGTCTGGCGCAGCTTGCCCGCGATAATCGTCGCCACGTTGCGCATCATGAGGTAGCCGAGCTTCGGGTCTTTCTCCATCGCCTCGTTGAGTTTATCATGGGGCAGGGTGAAGATTTCGGTCTCCACGTCCGCCTTCACCGTGGCGCTGCGGGGGGAGCCGTCGACAAAGGCGAGTTCGCCGCAGAGCTGGCCGGGATGGAGGGTGTCGAGCACCTCTTCCTGGCGGTCCTCCCTCGGCACTGCGAGGGAGATGATCAGCCGCCCGCGGGTGAGAAGGTAGAGATCGCGGGAACGGTTGACCTCCGGAACGATGATTTCCCCCGGCTGGACGATCTTGTGCTCCGCGATGGAGGCGAGCAACTGTACATGTTCCTCGCTCATCCCTTCTATCAGCCCGCTGGCTTCCAGGGCCTTCATTATGTCCATGGCAGGACCTCCGTTATTATGAGCAATATACATCCCGGACCGCCGGTCGCAAACAGAGGCGGTGGCGAAGGCGCCGGCCGGCGCCGAGTGGTCTCGCGGCGGCCGCCCGGCGACGGTATATTGTCCGCACCGGGCGCCTCGGGGCAGGGTCTTCGACCTCCCCGGCGCGCGCACGGTCGCCGGTTGCTGACAAGGAGCGGACGCTGACATGGCTCGCCGATGGATTCTCATACTCTTGCTGCTGTTCTCCTTTTCCGTTTCGCGCGCCGCGGCGCAGAGGCTCGTGGCGACGGTGCGGGTGGACCTGGAACGGCTGCCGCAGGAGAACCAGAACAAACTGCGCGGCCTGAACCGTATCATCGAGGCGTACATCAACCAGCGCGAATGGGGGCCGGACGATTATAACTACGATGTCCCCCTCGACTTCGACATCTACTTCGAGGAGGCGTTCGCGATCAGCTTCGAGGACCGGTACAAGGCGCGGCTCGTCATCTCCAACCGGAGCAACTTCCAGCACACCGACCGCCGCTGGGAGTTCCCCCTCGCACCCGGCGTTCAACTCGTCTACTCGGAATCCTTCGATCCCTTCCGCAGCCTGATCGACTACTACGTCTACATGGTCCTCGGGTACGAGTACGACAAGGTGAAGAAGTTCGGCGGCACGCCCTACTTCGAAACCGCCCGCCAGATCTCGCAGAGCGCACGCTTCTCGAGCCGCTACTTCCTCGGCTGGGACAAGCGGGAGGAGTGGGTCGAGGCGCAATTGAAGAAGGAAAACGAACGGGTACGCTACCTCAATTTCCTCTACTACACCGGGGAGTGGCTGTTCTACACGGAACGCGACCCGGAGACCGCGAAGCAATACCTCCTCTACGCCGCCAAGCAATTGGACAAGGTGCCGAAGGACAAGCTGAAGCGGTTCTTCGACCTGAACTACTTCAACTATGCCAACGCTCTCGCCGAGTACAAGGAGTACACGGCGCTGAGCAAGCTCGCCAGCCTCGATCCCGACCACGCCGACCTGTACCAGAAGCTGCTGAAGAAGCGGTAGGGGGATGGTGTACGCGCACTTTCCGGCTATTCACGAGCGCTGCCTGTTGCCATCCCGAACGCCTATTCTCGCCCGCCTGAAAATTAATCGTTTTCATCCTGAACGCAGTGAAGGAACTCGAGGGTGGCCCGGGACTTCAGTCC
>CAYOKT010000115.1:0-7329 GCA_964404605.1 uncultured bacterium | reverse complement strand
CGCTGCGTATTGCCGGAACAATTGCGCCTTTTCCAGCCCTCCGGCGAGGCCGGCGAAGGGTCGCATGCCCTGATCGCTCTACGACCTCTTCCATCTTCTCTCATCGGAGGGGTACGGGAAACCTTGAGCGAAAGCTGAGCCATCGCTCCCGGAGACGGAGCGATTTCTGCGCCGCCCCTCGAGTTTTGCCCGCCCCCCTTTTCCCCTTTCCCGGGGTGTGATTTCTTTCCCATTAGTCCCGCGACGCCGTTTGCGCCTCCCCGGCCGCGAGGTGTAAGTTCGCCCCCGATATTTCAACCCGCAGCGAAGGAGACGAGACGATGAGCGAACCGCGCGACCGCTGGCGCAGCCGCACCCGCTTCATCCTCGCGGCGGTGGGCTGCGCGGTGGGGCTCGGCAACATCTGGCGCTTTCCCTACATCGCCTACACCAGCGGCGGCGGGGCGTTCATGATCCCCTATCTCGTCGCCCTGGTCACCGCGGGCGTCCCCCTCCTGCTGCTCGAGTTCGCCGTCGGCCAGCGGTTCCAGCGCGCCGCGCCCGGAGCCCTGCGGGCGGTGCATCCCCGCGCCGAATGGATCGGCTGGTGGGCGGCGGGGGTCAGCCTGGTCATCGTGGTCTATTACGCCGTAATCATGGCCTGGGCCTGGGACTACCTCGTCTTCTCCACCCGCCTCGGCTGGGGCGCCGACCCCGGCGGGTTCTTCCGCGAGCGCTTCCTCCGGATCAGCGGCGGGCCGGGCGAGATGGGCTCGCTGAACCTCGCGGTGCTCGCCGGGCTCGCCGTGACCTGGCTCGCCATGTACTGGATCCTCGCCCGCGGCCTGCAACGGGTGGGCGCGGTGGTGCTCTGGACGGTCCCGCTGCCCCTGGTCCTCCTCGCGGTGCTCGTCGTCCGCGGCATCACCCTCCCCGGCGCCGCGGAGGGGCTCGCCTACTACCTGACACCCGACTTCCATGCGCTCCTCGACCCGAAGGTCTGGCTCGCGGCGTACGGCCAGGTCTTTTTCAGCGTCGGCATCGGCTGGGGGATCATGATCGCCTATGCCAGCTACCGCCCGCCGGACACCGATGTCGGCAACAACGCCTTCATCACCGCCCTGGTGGATGGCGGGGTCAGCTATTTCGCCGGGTTCGCCGTCTTCTCCACCGTGGGCTACCTCGCCCTGCAACAGGGCGTGGCGGTGCCGGACGCGGTCGCCTCGGGCTTCGGGCTCGCCTTCGTCGCCTACCCGGCGGCGATCAGCGCGATGCCCTTCGGCGCGCCTGTCTTCGGCGTCATCTTCTTCCTCATGCTGCTCACCCTCGGCATCGACTCCGCCTTCGCGATGGTCGAGGCGGTCATCGCCGCCCTGCGCGACCGCTTCAAGCTGTCAAAGCAGCGCGCCGCGGCCTACGCCTGCGCGGCGGGCTTCCTCCTCGGGCTCCCCTTCACCTTCTCCGGGGGCTACCACTGGATGGACATCGTCGACCACTGGGCCTCGGTGTGGGGCCTGGCGATGGTCGCCCTCCTCCAGTGCGTCGCCGTCGGCTGGTTCTTCCCCATCGAAACGTTGCGCTCCTACATCAACGAGGTCAGCGATTTCCGGGTCGGACGCTGGTGGAGCCTCTCGATCCGCTGGGTCACGCCGGGGATCCTGCTGTTGATCATCGGCCGTGAACTGGCGGCGCGGCTGGCGACCCCCTACGGCGGGTACCCGGGTTGGGCGCTGTGGGCCGGCGGGTGGGGAGTCACGGCGGTGGTGGTCGCCGCGGCGCTCCTGCTGCAGGACCGGCGGCGCAAAAAAACGGCGGCCGGCCCCGCGGCGGAAACCCTCTCCGCCGCCGACACGGAGGAGGAGGACGGGAGATGAGCGCGGGCGCGATCCTCTTCGGCCTGCTGGCGGCGGTGGTGCTCTATGGCGGCCTCGCGGCGTGCCTGGCGGCGGCGTGGAAGGCGAAACAACGCTGCCGCGGGCACCGGAACTGACCCCGGACACCGCACCGGACTCTCGGCGCGCTCCGCCGTGCCCAACGGCAGCTTGGCCTCCCTGTCGGGTGGCCCGGGACTTCAGTCCGGGTTTCATAAGGGGTTTTGTGTATTACGGGTACCTGTCCCGCCCGGCCTGGTTCCGCGACCGCCGTGCGGCCCGGCGGGACACCCCCGGTCCACCCTCCCCCGCACCGGATGTTGCCCCCGGCGGGGCCGCGCCGTAGATTGGCCTCGTCGCCGCGCCCTCACCGGGGGCGGGAGCGGGCCGGCCGCACCTGTCGCGGCGGCCGGGCGGCCGGTGGACAGCATGGCGGAAGAGGGGGACATGAGCGAAGAGCGGGAGAGCTGGCTGGAGCTGGCCCGTGCCACCCTGGAGGCGGAGTCGGAGGCGCTCGCCGCCGCCTCGCGCCGTCTCGGGGAAAATCTCGCCGAAGCGGTCGACATCATCCTCGCCCACGAGGGCAAGGTCGTCGTCAGCGGCATCGGCAAGTCCGGTCACATCGGGGCGAAGCTGGTCGCCACCCTCTGCAGCACCGGCACCCCGGCGGTGTTTCTCCATGCCGCCGAGGCGGTGCACGGCGACCTCGGCGTCTACACGCCGGGGGACCCCTCGATTCTCATCTCGAAGAGCGGCTCCACCGGCGAGATTCTCCGCCTGATCCCCATCCTTCGCCGGTTCAACTCGAAGATCATCGCCATCGTCGGCAACCTGACCTCCACCCTCGCGCGCGAGGCGGATGTCGTCCTGGACGGCCGGGTCACCCGCGAGGCGGACCCGCTGGGCGTCGTGCCGACGACGAGCTCCCTCGTCGCCCTCGGCCTCGGCGATGCCCTCGCATCGGTGCTGATGCGGGCGCGCAACTTCACCGAGCTGGACTTCGCCCGCTTCCACCCCGCCGGCCAGATCGGAAGAAACCTCTGGCTGCGGGTTTCGGACGTGATGCACCACGGCGAGGATGTCGCCTGGGCGAGTGAAGAGGAGCCCCTGCTCGAGGTGGCGATGCGGATGACCGACAGGCCCCTCGGCGCGGCGGTCATCGTCCGCGGGGACCGCGAGCTGGCGGGGGTGATCACCGACGGCGACATCCGGCGCGCCCTGCAGTCGCACCGCGACCTGCAGACCGTGCGCGCGGGTGACATCATGGCCGCCAACCCGGTGACCATCGCCCCGCAGGCCAGCCTGCAGGACGCCATCCGCCTGATGGAGGACCGCCCCTCCCAGCTCAGCCTGCTCCCGGTGATCGAGCCCGGCGGGCGGCGCTGCGTGGGGCTGATCCGGCTGCACGACATTTACCAGTCACGCCTGGCCTGAGCCGCGCATGAACGAGATCCTGATCGCGAAAACCCCGGAGGTCCGCATCGGCGGCGCCCGCCCCCTGCTGATCGCCGGCCCCTGCGCCATCGAGGACGAACAGACGCCGGTCGCCGTCGCCTCGGTGCTGCGCGAGATCGCCGCGCGGCTCGACATGCCCTTCGTCTTCAAGGCCTCCTACGACAAGGCGAACCGCACCTCCCTCGATTCCTTCCGCGGCATCGGGTTCCAAAAGGCCCTCGCGGTGCTCGACCGCGTGCGCCGCGAGGTCGGCGTGCCGGTGCTCACCGATGTCCATGAACCCGGGCAGGTCCGCCCGGTCGCGGAGGTGGCCGATGTCCTCCAGGTCCCCGCCTTTCTCTGCCGCCAGACCGACCTCCTCCTCGCGGCGGGCGGCAGCGGGCGCGTGGTCAACCTGAAGAAAGGCCAGTTCATGGCCCCGGAGGACATGCGCTACGCGGTCGAGAAGGTCCTCTCGGCGGGCTCGGAGGGGGTCTTCCTCACCGAGCGGGGCACGAGTTTCGGCTACCATGACCTCGTCGTCGACATGCGCGCGCTCCCGGCCATGCGGCGCATCGCCCCGGTGGTCTTCGACATCACCCACAGCGTGCAGACCCCCGGCGGACTCGGCGGCGCCACCGGCGGGCGCCGGGAGTTCGCCCCCACCCTCGCCCGCGCGGCGGCGGGCGCCGGGGTGGATGGCTTCTTCGTCGAAACCCATCCCGACCCGCGGCTCGCCCTCAGTGACGGTCCGAACATGATCCCCCTCGTGGACCTGGAGGAGCTGCTCGCCGGGGTCGTAGCGGTCTGGGAGGCGGCGCGGGCGCACACCGGGAACGGCGGTCGATAGCTGTCGTCATCCGCCCCCTCTCGAGGAGGGACGGCGGTTTCTTTTTTTTTGCTCCAGGTCAAAAAACGTTTCGGGAAAAGCCCATACGTTATTTTTAGTGCAAGGGTCGTTTTACCCGCGGCCCCTGCGTGGAATGAGGCGAATCAGACAAGGGAGGAGGGGGATGAAGCGACTCGAATTTGCCGCACTCGCCGCGGCCGCCTTGCTTTTACTGGCGGTCCCGCCGGCGTCGGCGGACCTCTGCGTGGACTGCCACAAGACGGTGACACCGGGCGCCGTGAACGACTGGCAGCTCAGCGTGCACAGCGCCAATGACGTCTCCTGTTCGGACTGTCACGGCGAGGGACACACGAGCGCGGCGGATGTGGCCAAGGTCTCGCTGCCCACACCGCAAACCTGCGCGAACTGCCACTCCGAGCAGGTGGACCAGTACACGGCGGGCAAGCACTCCAAGGCCTGGGTGGTGATGAACGCCATGCCCACGATTCACTGGCAGGCGCCGGAACTGATCGAGGGGATGAAGGGCTGCGGCGGATGCCACAAGCTCGGCTACAAGTCGGAGGAGGAGATCCGCGCGCTGGCCGCGGACGGCCACACCTACGGCAACGCCTCCTGCGATGCCTGCCACACCCGGCACCTCTTCTCCGTCGAGGAGGCGCGGCAGCCCCAGGCTTGCCAGACCTGCCACATGGGCTTCGACCACCCGCAGTGGGAGATGTACACCTCCAGCAAGCACGGGGTGCGCTACCGGTTGAAGCAGCTCGGCATCCTGCCGGAGGATGCCGCCGCGCCCACCTGCCAGACCTGTCACATGGCGGAGGGGAACCACGCCGTCCGCACCGCATGGGGCTTTCTCGCGGTGCGCCTGCCGATGCCGGAGGATGAGCAGTGGGCCGCCGACCGCGCCACCGTTCTCATGGGGCTCGGCGTCCTCGACCCGGAGGGAAACCCCACCGGGAGGCTCGAAGCCGTCAAGGCGGCCGATATCGCCCGGCTGGATGCGGCGGACTGGCAGCAGGAGCGCGACAAGATGCTCGCCACCTGCACCGAGTGCCATGCGAAGTCCTTCGCCAAGGGGGAGCTGGAGAAGGGCGATGGGATGATCCGCGAAGCCGACCACCTGATGGCCGATGCGATCCGCACCGTCGCCTCCCTGTACGAAAAGGGCATCATCGAGAAGCCGGAGAGCTACGCCTACAACTACCCCGACCTGCTCACGTTCCACGATGCCCCGAGGCCCATCGAGCAGAAGCTGCACGTGATGTTCCTCAAGTACCGGATGCGCGCCTTCCAGGGGACGTTTCATGCCAGCCCCGATTACTCCCTCTGGTACGGCTGGGGCGAGATGAAGATGGCGCTGAGCGAAATCAAGCAGGAGGCCGCGGAGCTCGCGCAGCATTGAGCCCGCCCCGAATGGGATGAAACGCGGGCGCCCGGCCGGCCGGCCGGGCGCCCCCTTCTCCTCCCTCAGGGGCACACCTTTCTCCCGGGAGGCTCCGGCGAACCATCATGCCGGGCGACCGGTTCCGTGACCTGCGGCCCGGAGGCCGCGTGAGCCGCGCCACACACCGGCCGGCCGGCGTACGGGTAGATTGAGGACCGGGTGAGCAGGCCCGGTCAGCTTCCCTGTCCTCTCCGGCGGACCGCCCTTCACCCCTCGCGCCGAGTTGACCGGACCGTTAGCACACCGTCATATTCCATTCCGCCCGGAAACGGGGCGGAGTCGAGCAACCGAAGGGTCAAGGACCATGAGCGCTCCTGTCGCGGTGAGCACGAACCCCATGGAACAGTTGAAAGAGCGGTTCATCACCCGCACGGCGAAGGTCGGGATTATCGGAATGGGCTATGTCGGGTACCCGATGGCCCTCCTCGCCGCCTCCGCGGGGTTCCCCGTGACCGGCATCGACGTCGATGAGAATCGGGTCGCCGCGATCAACCGGGGAGAGAGTTACATCCAGGATGTTCCCCCGGACGAGGCGAAGCGCTTGCACGAGGCGGGCCTGCTCCGGGCGACCACCGAGTACGGCGCGATCGCGGACCTCGATGTCGTCCTGATCACCGTTCCCACGCCGCTGAACAAGACCGGCGACCCGGACATGACCCACGTGATCGATGCCCGCGAGGAGGTCCGGCCGCACCTGCACGCCGGGATGCTCATCGTCCTCGAGAGCACCACCTATCCCGGCACCACCGAGGAGCTCTTCCTGCCGATCATCGAGGAGAGCGGCCTCCGCCTCGGGACGGACATCTGCGTCGCCTTCAGCCCCGAGCGGATCGACCCGGGCAACCCCACCTGGGGGCCGCGGAACACACCGAAGGTGGTCGGCGGAGTCACCCCGGAGGGCTCCGAGGTCGCCGCCCTGTTCTACGAGCAGATCGTGGAACGCGTCGTCCCGGTCAGCTCCTCCTCCGCCGCCGAGATGGTGAAACTGTACGAGAACACCTTCCGCGCGATCAACATCGCCCTGGTGAACGAACTCGCCATCATCTGCCACCTGCTCCAGGTCGATGTCTGGGAGATCGTCGAGGCGGCCGGAACGAAGCCCTTCGGCTTCATGGCGTTCTACCCCGGCCCCGGCCTCGGGGGCCACTGCATCCCGGTGGACCCCGGCTACCTCGCCTGGAAGATGAGAAGCCTCGAGTACAAGACACGGTTCATCGACCTGGCCACCGAAGTGAACACCCAGATGCCCGCCTGGGTGGCCACCCGCGCGGCGGAACTGCTCAACGAGGAGGCGAAACCGATCAAGGGCTCGAAGATCCTCCTCCTCGGGATGGCGTACAAGAACGACATCGATGATCTGCGGGAATCACCGGCCCTCGACCTGTTCGAGCTCCTCCGCCGCCGGGGCGCCGAGGTCTGCTTCCATGACCCCTACTGCCCGACGGTGAAGTTCGACCATGCGGTTGTCCAGTCGCGGGAGATGACCCCCGAGCTGCTGGCGGAGCAGGACCTGGTGATCATCACCACCGGTCACAAGAAGCGGGTGGACTACCACGCCGTCCTCCAGCACGCCTCCCTCGTCTTCGACACCCGGAACATCACCCGCAACCTCCTCGAGGACACCACACGCGCTCGGGTGGTGTTCCTCTGATCTTCCGGGGTGCGAAGAGGAGCCAGACTACAACACAGACGAGGCTGACTCATCCTCCGAGTCAGCCTCTTTTTCCTGCCCCCGCGGTGGGTGACCCTGT
>CAYOKT010000114.1:2787-7365 GCA_964404605.1 uncultured bacterium | reverse complement strand
AAGTCGGCGATCCGACAATGCCCAGTGCATCAGCCAGTTCGGGCGCCGCATCCATCGGAAGAAAGCAGATGTCCATGTCCGGGGGGCTGCGGGAGAGTTGCAGCAGCTGTTCGTATTCCCTGCGGCAGGCGAGGTGGTCCCAGCAGGCGATCACCAACACCGCCTTCGTGTTGGAAAGAACGTGCTCCTCGAACTCTCGTCTGTTCGTGAGGATGACCATCGCGGCACCGCCCCGGCCGGTTTTGAGCTTCTGTATTACAAGGGCCGTGCCGAGAGGAGCAAGCCAGAGCGAAAAAGGGAGCAAGTGTTTGTTTACAAAAGGGGTATAATGTCACTGGGCGGGAGGGGGAGTGTCAGATTTCCGGTGTGGCGGGTTGACACTTGACTGTCGGTTTACACCCAAGTGGGGCAGTCATTCAGGCGGGGTTTCGCTTCCAGGCTTTTCGTTCCCGGCCGATGTGGATACCGTACTTGTTGCAGAGGGCATGGAGGTGCTGCCGGGAGATACCGAGTTCCCCGGCGGCTTGCTTCACCACCCAGCCGTGCTTCTCCAAGGCCGCGTAGAGGGTCTGGCGGCTCCATGCCTTCTTCTGCTTCCCCGAGGGGCCGGAAGCCGGGGTATACCGGGCGATCTCATCGCGCAAGTCGGCGAGGGAGATCGTGCCGTCCTTGCAGTGCAGCGCCGCATCTCCGAGGGCGTTCTTCAACTCGCGAACGTTTCCCGGCCAGGGGTAGGTCAGCAGCCTCTCACGGGCCTCCGGGGAGATCCTGACGGAATCTCCTTCCCTTGCGAGAAAATGGTCGATCAGGAGGGGAATGTCTTCGCGGTGGGCGCGAAGAGGCGGCACTTCGATTTCGATGACACAGAGACGGTAATACAGGTCCATGCGGAAGCGGCCCTCTTCCACCAGTCGTTTCAGGTTCTGATTCGTCGCCGCGATGATCCTGACATCCACCTTCGTGGTCTCCGCGGCCCCGACCTTCTGAATCTCGCCGCATTCGACCGCTCGCAGCAGTTTTACCTGCAGGTCGAGGGGCAGGTCGCCGATTTCGTCCAGGAAGAGGGTTCCCCCCGATGCCTTCTCGAAGTATCCCCCCCTCGAGGTGGCGCCGGTGAACCCGCCTCTCGTCGTTCCGAACAGGTCGCTCTCGAGAAGGTTGGCGGGAATGGCGACGGTGTTCACCAGGATGAACGGCCTGTTCCGCCGGTTGCTGTTCTCGTGGATCGCGTGGGCGACGAGGTCCTTTCCCGTCCCGGTTTCGCCGGTTATCAGAACGGTTTTATCCGTCGGCGCGACTTTTTCTATCTGCTTGTATAGCAGTTGCATCGGAAGGCTGGCGCCGACCAGGTCGCCCATGCCCTCACGATGTTCCACGGTTCGTTCCAGGTTGAACAGCCAGGTGATGTCCCGCAGGTACAACAACAGCTCCTGCGCGGGGTCGTTCCCGCTGTCGAGATGAGAACAGGAGATCTGCAGGATCCTGGTCCCGACAGAGGGGATTTCGATGCGAACCTGGAAGGCGTCGATATCCTGCCCCGTCCGGAATGCTTCCCTTGCCACACGTGTAATCGGCCCCATTTGACCCGGGAGAACCTCGTCGAGAGGAACCCGTTCCAGCGAACCGCCCGGGGGGAGGTTGAACAGGCTCTGGAATTCCCGGTTCGCGCGCGTGATAACCAGGTTCTCCCCGATGGCGGCGAGTCCCCCCTTGATCCCCTCGAAGATGGCTTTCAAGTGCGCCTGGTGCTTGGCGATGATGGACTGTTGTTTCTTCGCGACAGTCAGCTCAAACCGCTTTTTGAGATATTTCGCAAGAAAGAAGACGGCGGGAACCAACGACAGCAGGCCAAGCAGGATAATGATAGGCCACTTGTACCTGGCGCTGATCCATTCATACCATTGTGCACGTACAATCCGAACCATGTAGAGACGACCATTCCAATCCTTGGCGGGGTAGAAGCGTTCGTGCGACCCTAATGAATCCCATACGCGATCGAAAGTCTGTTGGTTGAATAGTTCCTTGTCGTTGACGCCGATGACGGTAAGGTCACGATCGAGCAGAGCCGCCGTTTGATTCTCCATAAGGAATTGAAATACAGGCTTCCCGGGCGTTCCCCAGGGATAAAACAGGCCGGCAAATGTTTTCAATGTCGGCAAATGGACGGCTTTTCCGAAGGGTTGGAGATCCCTGTTATAATACTGGAAGGTGTTCTCTTGGGAATTGATCAACAGAATCCAACGTTGATCATCCGGGTTCAGGAATTCGGTCCAGAACCCCATTCCGGGGTACGTGGCGGAAGCAAGAATGACTCCCGTGGCCGGGTCCAGCCGGTGGACAGCGAAATAGGCGGTCGTGTCTGCGAGGTTGTTGAAGTTGCGAATTCCATAGAGGGTCAGCGGGTTTTGTTCAAGATGTAACGTTGTCACACCGCCGCCCGCTGGTGTGGGAGTCGCCCACAAGAGACTTCCATCGGAGCGAAAAGCGGCATAATAGGCAAGGTTGTCCGAGAAGCCACCCTGGCGTTTGTTGTTGCAGGGTGCCGACGAGCCGAAGACGAGCTCCCTGCGATCGTCGCCGCTCAGATCCGCGGAGAACGCGTACCGGAGAGGTGAGCCGGTTACGAGGGAAAACCTTTTCCGCGGGAGCGGACCCGCATCGAAGGCGATCCACTCCCTCGGCGCATCACACAACGCCCCCGTCTGAACCTGAGCATAATAGTCCGGCAGACCCGGATCCGGGGATTCGATGGGGCGCAATCCATTGATGCTGATATCCCAGCCGGTAAAAGGTTCTCTTTCAGGTGTCCTCACGACTTCATAGACTTGATCGATCTCGCCGGAGGGGAACCTGATCCGGTAGAGCCCGATGCTCTCGGAATCCGCCAGGGTGAAACATCCCGCGATACCGCCGTTCTCCTCAAGGGGGCTGTACCCGAGGGTGCACCAGGAGATCCCGGTGGGAGTAGCTGATCCTGATAATTCCGCCAGGGGCAGGTTGAATCGTTGATGGGTGTAGGAGCCGTCCAGGCTGCGGATATCCAGGTACCTTTCGCCTTGATTCTCGTTGAAGCAGACGACCAGCAGCCTCATCTCGTTGTGATTCCTGTCGAGATACGGTTCCACGTAGGAAGCTGCATCGCCCAGCTCGGTCAAGATTTCGAGGCGGTAGGGGAATTCCCGGGGGTTGTCGATGTTGCCGGCGCATCCGAGGAACAGGGGGAGGAGGAGGGTAACCATGAGCGCGCGCGGAACCGGAGTCGGCCTGATAGACAAGCGCATTTGTCGCACCGGGAAGGTGATTGAATCGCCTGCGAAAGTTAGGCGGGGACGGGTTTGATTGCAATTCGTGCGCCGGGGTTATTCGCACCGGCGAACGCGCGATGGAGTGAGGCGGTAACGAGTCACGTCAGGTGGCTGCTCTGTCCCGTGTGTTTCGTGTGTGATGACGAAGAAGAAGAACGCCCGGACGCTATCATCCGGGCGTCTGAGCAGCATCCCGCTGTTCCGTGTGGGGGGTGTTCTCCGCTTGGACTGCATCCAGTCTTTCCGGATGGAAACAGTGCGTGTAGCATGGGCGACCACCCCCGGCGTCGGGACCACCCCGGCAGGGGTGGTCGCCCCGGCGAAGGCGGCCGCGGCGGCCGGAGGGAAAATCCGGAACGGTCGCCGCCGCGCCCGCTACTTCTCGCTGAACACCCCGATCACGATGCCGTCCGGGTCGAGGAAAATGCCGAAATAGCCGTTCCCGCCCGGGAGGGCGGTCTTCTCGAGGACCCGTTGCCCGCCGTTCGCCTCCGCCTTCTCGAGGGTCTCGGTGACCTCGGGAACGGCGAAGTAGACGGTGGCATAGGGCGGGTGCTCCACCTCCATCACGCCGAGCCCGCCGCCGAGGGAGCCCTCCTCGACCTGGATCTCCTCGTACCCGGGCATCTCGCCCATCGGCCTGGTCTCGAGGCCGAGTACCTCATGGTAGAACTCCTTCATCGCCCCGAGATTCCTCCCCATGATCTCGAACCAGACAACCTTCTGCGCCATGACACTTCCTCCATGTGCTTCCGCCCGCTAATGGGGACCGATTCACCTGAATCTATCCACCCGGGCGCGGTTTCCCGGCTCCCGGCGGGTGCGCCCGTGCAGGTCGACCCCGCCCAAAGACTGCACATATGTTCAGGAGTATAAGGTGAGACTGTCCTGAACGCAAGGGGTGGCCGAGGAGGTTTGTCCATTAGGCTCTCATGGAAATGGTGGCGGGCCCGGAAGGGTAAAAGGACGAACCACGGGGCACCCGACTTTGCCTATGGCCACCCGGCTACTCCCGGCACTTTGGGATACGCCGAGGTGGGTGCCGTGCCAGGAGCCCCCGGGGCACCCGACGGGCCACCCTTTAGACGTTCCCGGGAAACGTGTAGAGTGCAAAGTGTGTCACTCTGAGCCGTCCCGATACGTCGGGACGAGCGAAGAGTCTCGAAACGATGTGATTCCGCCGGAGATGAAGCAGTTCGTTTAGAGATCCTTCACTGACGTTCAGGATGACAGTGGGTAGCGTTCAGGATGACAGTGGGTAGCGTTCAGGATG
>CAYOKT010000114.1:0-2687 GCA_964404605.1 uncultured bacterium | reverse complement strand
CAGCGCGGCGGAGGCGGCAGCCCGCTCCCCATGCCGCGTTCTCAGCCGAGGTAGGCGCGGAGCGCCTTGCTGCGGCTGGCATGACGCAGCCGCCGGATCGCTTTCTCCTTGATCTGCCGGACCCGTTCACGGGTGAGGCTGAACTTCTCGCCGATCTCCTCGAGGGTGAGCGGCTGTTCGATGTTCAGCCCGAAGTAGAGGCGGATCACCTCGGCCTCGCGCGGCGAAAGCGTTGCGAGGGAGCGCTCGACCTCCTTCTTCAGCGATTCGCTGATCAGGGTGGTGTCGGGCGGCGGCTCGGAGTCGTTGTGCAGGATGTCCAGCAGCCGGTTGTCCTCGCCCTGGTTGAACGGCGCGTCCATCGAGAGGTGGCGTCCGCTCATCTTCAGCGTGTCGGTCACCTCGAAGGGGGTCATGTCGAGGGCTTCGGCGATCTCCTCCGGGCTCGGCTCGCGTTCGAAGGTCTGCTCCAGGTTGCTGTAAGCCTTTCCGATCTTGTTCAGCGCGCCGACACGGTTCAGCGGCAGGCGCACCACGCGGCTCTGCTCAGCCAGCGCCTGGAGGATGCTCTGACGGATCCACCACACCGCGTAGGAGATGAACTTGAACCCGCGGGTCTCATCGAAGCGCTCGGCGGCCTTGATCAGGCCGAGGTTGCCCTCGTTGATCAGGTCCCCGAGGCTGAGCCCCTGGTTCTGGTACTGCTTGGCGACGCTGACGACGAAGCGCAGGTTGGCCTTGGTCAACTTTTCGAGCGCCTCCTGGTCCCCGGTGTGGATGCGCCGGGCGAGTTCGATCTCTTCCTTCGTGTTCAGCAGATCGTACTCGCCGATCTCCTGCAGGTACTTCTCGAGAGACTGGTTTGCGCGAACACTCACGTCTGTTTTCCCTCGCTGCCGATTATTTCTTGATCGCCACGAAGCGGGAACTTCCCTTCCCCTGGCGGTAGAACATGATCAGGACGGCCTTGTCCGTGTCGCCGAGGCGCCCCGTGACCTCCTGCCAGTCGCTGATACTCGTGATGTCGCCATCATCCACCCGGACGATGACATCGCCCGGTTGCAGCTTGCCGTCCGCCGGGCTGTCCGTCGCGACGTCGGTGACCAGCACGCCGTGGTCCACCTCGATTTCCATCCGCCGCGCCTGCGGGCTGCTGAGAGAGGCGACACGGATGCCCATCCACTCCGGCCCTCCGACCGCGGGCTGGCCGTTCGAGGCCACGGTGACATAGTCGGCGCGATCGGCGAGGGTGAAGTCAAGCTTCACTCGCTTGCCCTTGCGCAGGACGGTCAGCGTGAGCTTCTCGCCGGGCTTGTGACGGGCGACCCGCAGCCGGAAATCGGTGACATCGCTGACCGGCTGGCCGTCCACTTCGACGATGACATCCGAAGCCCTCAGGCCGCCCTCGTCGGCGGGGGTGTCTTTCTGCACCGATTCTACGAAAATGCCCTGTTCTTTCTTATCGAGCCCGAGCGCCTCGCGCTTGAGCGGGTCCAGCTCCGTGGGAACCATCCCGAGGTACCCGCGGCTGACATACCCCTGGCTGAGGAGCTGGTCGACCACGTCCTTCGCCATGTTGATCGGGATGGCGAAGCCGATGCCCTGCCCCGAGGCGTTGATCGCGGTGTTGATCCCGATCACCTCGCCGTTGATGTTGGCCAGCGGCCCGCCGGAGTTGCCGAAATTGATCGAGGCGTCGGTCTGGATGAAGTTCTGGAAGATCGGCCCGCCGCCGGCGATGTTCAGGTTGCTGCGCCCCTTGGCGCTGATCACCCCGACCGTCAGCGTCCAGTCGAGACCGAGGGCGTTGCCCATCGCCACCGCCCAGTCGCCGATGCGGATGTCGTCCGAGTCGCCCAGCTTCGCGACCCAGCTCTCCTCCACCGTCCCGATGTTCAGCAGCGCGAGGTCGGTCTCCGGGTCGGTGCCGATGACCTTCGCCTCCCGCTCGCTGCCGTCCACCAGCTTCACCGTGATCTTCTCCGCCTCGTCGACCACGTGGTTGTTGGTCAGCACGTACCCCTTGGCGTTGATGATCACCCCGGTGCCGCCGGAGGTCATCTTCCGCTTCGGCATCTGCGGGGGCGCCTGCCCGCGGTCGCGGAAAAAGTCACGGAACGGTCCGAACTCGAACAGGTTGGCGTGCGGGTCCACCCCTTCGCGTTGCGCCGAGATGTTCACCGTCGAGGGCTTCAGGTGCTCGGCGACATCCACGAAAGGGCTCTCCAGCAGCGGGTGTTCGCCCGCGGCCCGGGCCGCAAGCTGGACGTAGTTCTGCGATGCGGCGGGCTGGATGTCCGAATCCGATGTCGCTGAAGCCTCCGCCTGCCCGACGGGCGCCGTGTCGATGGTCGCAGGGTTTGTCCCCACCAACTGGTAGGTCAGCAGGGCGCCGGCGCCGAAAAAGAGCACCGCGAGGAGGAAAACGATCGCCAGGTTGCGGAGTGTGGTGCCACGATGGCTGTCCATGAGCGATCCCTTATCGTCAGCAAACTTTCAATGTAAATGTCTCCGCCACGTTATGCAATCCAGCCGTGACTTCTCTCGCCTGCCCGCGAGGCAGGCCCACGATGGGATAAACCCGCGTTCAGCCCTTTTGTTTCCGTCTTTTTTCCGCCTCGCTCCCGGAGTCCCGCGATTCCACTCCGCCGACCCCGGGATGTTCCTTCTCCTCGGCCGTTCGGGCC
>CAYOKT010000113.1:0-7709 GCA_964404605.1 uncultured bacterium | reverse complement strand
CCCTGAGTGGCGCTGACAGGGCCACCCGGTCGGGGACAAAGAAAACGAGCGTCCCCCGCGGGAAAGGAGCGGGGCCGGGTCCGATCGCTCCCGCGCGGCTCGGAGCGCGAGGCGTCCTCAGCCGGCGACCAGCTCGCCCACGACCTCGAGCAGGCGCTCGCGGTCTACGGGCTTCTCGAAGTACCCCGCGGGCGGCGGGACCCGGGTCTGCTTCCGCTCGAGGTAGCGCTTGAACTCGGGACTGACGCCGGTGACGACGACGACCGGGATGTCGCGTGTCGCCGGATCCTCCACCAGCTCCCGGTAAGCGCGCAGGCCCGATTCCTCGGGCATGGTGATATCAAGCGTGATCAGGTCCGGGTGCGTCTCGCGCGCAAGTTTCACCGCCTGCACCCCGTCCAGCGCCTCGAGCACCTCGTAGCCCGCATCGGTGAAGAGGGCGTTCAGGTAACGGACCACATCCGGTTCATCATCGACGACAAGGATGGTTTTCGCTTCGCTCACATCTCGCTCCAGTGACAGGTTCCCGCCGTGTGTCTCATTTCCCCCGGGCGGCACCCGAAGGGCGCCGGAACCCGGGACGCCCCTCCTGCTCGAATCCCCCCTGACAGGGTTCAGACCATCATTTCCCAGTCGAGGAAAGGCTCCTTGAGCTCTTCCATCGCGTTGACCACCAGCTCCACCAGGCCGCCATAATAGAACCCCGATTTCTCCCGCGCTCCGTAGAACTCGAAGAGGTCGCGGATCTGTCCCTTGCAGTTGGAGCAGGGCGCGCAGACATACTTGGGCGGCTCCGGCCCCTGCGGTTCGTCGGCGAAGGCCTCGAGGATCTGACGGAACTTCTTGCGTCCGCTGACATGCATCCGCCAGTCGGTGAAGTTGTTCCCGGACATAATCGCGAACCCGCTGCCGCCGCCGCAACAGTAGTTGCGGACGCCGTGCGGGGTCATCTCGCGGAATTGCGGGCAGAGGTGGCGCAGCACCCTGCGCTGCGGCTCGACGATACCCATGCTGCGCGTCAGGTTGCAGGGGTCGTGCAGGGTCACCGGGAAGTCGTTCCGCGACGGGTCGAAACGGATGCCGCTGTGGAAGACGATGTCCTCGATGAGGGTCATCGAGGATTCGCGGGGCACGCTGCCGTTGGCGATGCGGTCGGCGATAACCCCGAGGGCCTTGTGCTCGTGCCCGCACTCGCCCATGACGATCTTCTTCACCTTCAGCTTCTTGGCGATCTCAAGGTGCCGCGTCGCCACCCGCGCGAGCTGGACATCGTCGTAGAAGAGACCGTAATTGACCCCGTCGTACCCCGCCAGCTCGCTGGAGAGAGTCCAGGTGATCCCGGCGGCGTCGAGGAGCAGCGCGAAGGCGCCCGGGTTCTCCGGCCAGGCGAGGAACTCGCCGGCGTTGTGAATCAGGAGAACCTCCGCGCCCTCCACGTCCCACTTCGTCTCGACCTTGATCCCGGTCCGCTCGCTGATGTCCTCGTCGATGAACTCCACGTTGTCCTTGACCGCCAGCGGGTTCATCCCGGTGGAGGAGCCGACCTCGAGCTGCTGGACGGTGCCCTTCTCGTGCAGCTCCTTCGGCGCGAGGCCGAGTTCCTGGCTGAAGAGCACACGGATCTCGCGCGTGATCAGGCCGTTGTCCACCCCGATGGGGCAGCTCTGCGCGCAGCGCCGGCAGAGGGTGCAACGGTAGGAGAGTTCCAGCAGGCGGGAGATCAGGGTCCAGTTCACCTCGATGTCGCCCTGCTGGAACTTCGCCCACAGCTTGTTTCCCGGCTTGATATACTTGAAGTAGAGACGGCGCAGCACCTCCGCCCGGTAGGTGGGGCGGTAGATTTCCATCCTGCCGCTCTCCTCGAAGATCGGGCAGTCATCGGCGCAGGTCTGGCAGCGGGCGCAGTGCTCCATCGAGAGCAACAGGGGCAGGAGGAAGGTCCAGTTGTTCTCCCGGCTGAACAGCTTCTCCAGTCCGCGGAAAAAGGCCTCGACGAGGGCGCGTTCCTCCTCCGGCGATTCCGGCTTCGGCACGCCCACGACAACCGTATCGTCGAGGGTCGCCTCGAGGCGGCCCTTCACCTCCTCCGTCAGCGCCTTGAAGCCGGGAAGCTCCTCGGCCTTGTCGTAGGGCGGCGGCAGGGGAAGCAGTTCCTGCGGGTCGATGTGGGCGAGCTGCCCGGAGGGGATACTCAGGTCCCTGATCCTGGTGGATTTGCCCGTATCACGCATTCTCACAGCCATCAGTCCCGGTCCTCCGCCTTTACATCATGGGCAACATCCACCCAGTTCTTCTTCCCCTCGCTCCGCACATGGGGCGCGGCCCAGGAAACCGTCTGGGCCACCGCCAGCCCGATTTCGCGCGAGAGCTTCCCGCCCGGCAGGTTCGGCGCGTCCTCCCAGCGGACGTTGTGATAGGTGAAGTACTTGATGAAAAAGTGGGTCATGTGAGTGAAGGGGAGAACCAGGAGGAAAAGCAGCACGAACCCCAGGTGCCACAGCCCGGCCGCGGGGAGGAAGGGCAGATTCGAGGCGCCGAGGATGCCGGAGTAGAACGTCGCGAGGCGCGGAATCACCCCGCCATCCGAGGCGAGCCAGAGCAGCAGGCTGATGTCGATGGCGCCGAGGAGCAGGGCGTTGAAATAGTGCCCGGGGTTGCTCCAGCGCCGCATGTCGGGCTCGAGGATGCGCTTGGCGAGCATCAGCAGCGCCCCGAAGGCCCCCAGCAACGCCCCGACCCAGGCGAGCAGCGTACAGAAGGCGAAGAGCATCGCGCCGAAGCCCGCGGCCGGGTTCAGCACGACCCCGAAACGCATCAGCGCGCCCGCGGCCAGCAGCAGGGCGCCGTTCCCGATGAGCAGATAGAGACCGAAATGGAGCGGGAAGGAGGCCACCCAGAGAGAGCGGTTGTGCTCCCACACCCCCTTCAGCAGCAGGATCTCCGCGAGCATCACCCGCAACTCGCCCCAGTGGTCGACCTCATGTTTTGTCAGCCACCAGTCCTTCTCCTCGAGGACAGAGCCGCCATGGGCCGCCTTGCCCTTTTCATGGGGCACCGGGTAGAGTTCCCAGCGCAGGTGCACCGGCGTACGGGCGATGCGCAGGGCGCGGGCGACCACCGCGGCGAGGAAGATGAGTACCACGCCATAGACAAGAACGTGAAGCAGAACCATACCATCCCTCTCGGGTCGATTTCGGCCGGGTAAGCGGGCAGGCGGGAGCGGTACCGATGTCCGCAGCTCGCCCCCCGTTCACCCTAGACGTTTTCGCTCGGCTGTTCGACTGCCGCGGCGCGGCTTACGCCGGCACGGTCTTACGGCGCACCGGTTCATGGAGGAGGGACTTCATGTCGTTGATCGCGCCTGCTGCGACCCGGTATACCGGGCACTGGCGGCACAGGTCACCGTCGCACCCCCCCTCCGCCCGGTGAATCACCCAGCAGGGCTGGTTCGTTCCCAGGAGTACGGGGCATGTCGCCTGCGACTCCGCGGAACATCCCTTCAACTCCCAGCAGGGCAGCAGGGACCAGAGACGGCGGATGCCCTCGAGGTTGAGACCCTGCTTCTTGATCATCGTCCGGATCAGGCGGACCCGCTGCAGGTCCTCGCGCGAGATGACACGCACATTGCCTGAACTGCGATGAAAGAGGATCAGCCCCGCGGCTTCGTACTTGCGGAGGGCGGACTCCGAAAGCCCGGTTATCCGCGCCGCCTCGCCGATGGTCATCACCGGTTCCAGCGGCTCCGTCCCTTTCGCCGGTGCATGTTCGGCCATCCACTCTCGCAGATCGCGCTTCATGGCGGCCTCGTTAGTTATTTCACAAAGTGGAACGCGCCCACACTCGCCTGACGATGCCCCTCAAGGTGGACCGGTCGTTCCGAACCGGGAGACTATTGTGTGAAAAGGCACATTAATCTCCCCAAGCTACGTGTGAAAGATGTCATGCGTTGCACTCAATAGTCAAGAGGGCGGGAATGGTATCTAATAGAGAAACATTATATTAGACTTACCTAACAAGTGAACACCCCCGCAACTCCTTCAACTTTTTCAGGTTAGGGGCTGAGCTTGCGGTTTCATGGCGAACGACTCCTGGAGTTCCCCGAGCGGCTGTCAGGCGGTGCCTTCCCCCGCCCCGGCCGCGGCCGCCTCCGACAGCTCCCGCGGCTTTATCCTGCGGCTGAGATAGATGAAGGGGGTATCGACCGCGGCGACGATCACCTTCAGGAAGTAGGTCGTGATCATGATCTGGACCACGACGACGCCCGGGAACACGCCGACGAAGGCCACCGTGGAGAAGATCACGGTGTCGATCGCCTGGCTGACCCAGGTGGAGGCGTTGTTCCGCAGCCAGAGGTGACGTCCGCGGGTCCGGGTTTTCCAGAAGTGGAACGCCCAGACATCATGGGTCTGGCTGGCGAGGTAGGCCGCGAGGGAGCCGAGGATGATGCGCGGGGTGAGCGAGAACAGGGTGCGCATGGCGGGATCGACGAAGTCATCCCGGGAGGGGGTGAAGAGGAGAAAGGCCTGCGAGGCGACGAGGTACCCGAGGGCGCACACCCAGCCGAACCAGACGGCGCGGCGCGCCTCCCGCTTGCCCCAGTACTCGCTCAGCAGGTCGGTGGCGAGGAAGATGGAGCCGTAGAGGGCGTTGCCGCCGGTGGCGGCGAGCCCGAAGAGGGTGATCTGCTTGGTGACGAAGATGTTCGCGAGGATGATGTAGACCCCGATCACGCCGTAGAGGGCCGTCCGGCCGCTGCGGAAGGCGGCGAGAACCCCGCCGATCACCACCAGGGTCCAGAGGAAGAAGAGGATCTCGTTGCTGATCATCCGGTGCTCTCCAGCAGGTCTTCCGCCGCGGCGATGACGGCCGCGGTGGAGATGGCTTCCATCCGGCGCCGGCGCGGGTCATCCGGCAGCTCTTCGGGATCGGTGAAGGGGTCGGGCAGGACGAGGCGGACCCTCTCCACCGCCGCCCAGGGGCGGAAACGCCGGACATCCGTCGGACCGAAGAGGGCGACCACGGGCGCGCCGACGGCGGCGGCGATGTGCATCGGGCCGGTGTCGTTGGTCACCACCACCCGCATCCGTTGCAGCAGGGCGGCGGCCTCCCGCAGGGTGATCCGCCCGGTCAGGTCTAACCCCGCTTCGCCCGCCGCCGCGGCGACGTGGCGGGCACACTCCTCCTCGCCGGGACCCGCGAAGACGAGAACCCGCAGCCCGCGGCCGGCGAGGTGCCGGGCGACCTCGGCGAAGCGGTCCGCCGGCCAGCGCTTGTCCGCGACGTTCGCCCCCGGCAGCACCGCCGCCCACGCCGCCGCCCCCGGCAGCAGCTCCTCCGCCCGCGCCCGCTCCTCCGCCCCCACCGCCAGGTTCGCGCTGCGGGGCGAGGCGTCGGCGCCAAGAAGCGCGGCGACACGCAACCGGACCAGCGCTTCCGGGACGCCGTCCGCATCCCGCTCCCGGACCTCCAGGTCGAAGTAGGGCGCCCGCCCCTCGGTGTTCCTCCCCACCCACAAGGGCACATGCAGCGCCCGGAAGAGGAGTCCGAGGGTCCAGCCTCCGCGCGCGGTCGCCACCCGGTTCATGGAGAGGAGCGCGTCATAGCGCGCCTCGCGGAGGGGGCGCAGTTCATGCTTCAGCGACCCGGCCGCCGCCGGGGAAATGAGCGAGGCGGGGTTGCGGTAGCGGAGAATGTCGAACGAATGGACCGTGTTCACCGAGGGGTGCCCTGCGAGCAGGTCGGCGGCGCGGGGCGATGCGACCACATCCAGCCGCGCGCCGGGGTAGCGTTCGCGCAGGGCATCGAGGGCGGGGGTGGCGAGCACGAGGTCGCCGATCCCGGCGATCTGCACCACCAGCAGGCGCGGCGACTCCCCCCCGGGCGGGCGGGCGCCGGGGCGCTTGCGGTGGAGAAAACGGGCGAAGGGCATGGGCTTACTCCCCGGCGCCGCTGCTGTCCACGGCGGCATCCACCCTCCGCAGGCGGAGGAAGAGGCGCAGTTTCACCGCCCGCGAAGGGATCAGGCGTTCGGCTTCCGCCCGGCCGAGGGAATCGTTCCGGGCGGAAAAGGTCCAGCGTCCCGGGCCCAGCCCGCGGAAGCGCGCGCGGCCGGCGGCATCGGTCACCGCCCGCCGGCGACCCGGCCCCGCGGCATGCACGGTGAGGCCGGGTGCCGGACGCGCCTCGGAACCGCCGAGAACGATCACCTCCACCCGGGACCCCTCCGCCGATTCCAGTCTCTCCCCCGGGCGCGGCCGCAGGCGGAGGACCACCTCCACGGTGTCCGTTCCGGCCGACTCCACGTCGGCGAACGCCGCGTAGAACCCCGGCGGCTTGCAGATCACGGTGAACCGCCCGGCGCGGGGCAGGACCAGCCGGAAGTTCCCCCCGCCATCGGTCACCGCTTTCGGCTCCGGCCGGTATTCCAGCTTGACGAGCACATCGGCCACCGGCGTCCCGCTGCCTGCTTCGAGAACCCGTCCCACCACGAGCTGCGCGCTGCCCGCGCGGGGCAGCAGCATCAGCGCCGCCGCCAGCCAGAACCACCAAGCCCGTCTCATCGCCCGTTCCCGCCATAGGTCCACGGCGCACAGACTACGAAGAGCGAGCGGGGAATGCAACCGTCCCGTGAACCGTTTCACCGGGCCGCCTTGCCTTCCGGCGTGCCCCCGCTCTACTTTCACCCAGGCAAAAGGTGAGGAGACCCATGGAAATCCGCAGCATTCTCTTCCCGACGGATTTTTCCGAACCCGCGAGCCGGGCGCTGGATCACGCTCTCGTTCTCGCGCACCACTTCGGGACGAAGCTCACCCTGTTGCACGTGGAGACGCCCTACGAATCGGACCCGGCCAATCCGCGCCATGAATTTCCCGAGCCGGGCGAGCTTTTCACCCGTTTCCGGGGACAGTCCACCGACCGGCTCGCCGGGACCGAACCCCCGGTGCGGCAGGAAGATATCGAAATCGAAGAGGTCGTTCTCCGCGGCATCTCCGCGGCGCGGGAGATTCTCGCCTACGCCGACGAGAACAGGGTGGACATGATCCTCATGGGGACGCACGGCCGCGGCGCCATCGGTCATTTCATCCTCGGCAGCACCACCGAGCGCGTGGTGCACGGCGCACTCGTCCCGGTGCTCACCATCCAGCACGGGGAGGACCGCTTCGTCGCCAAGGGGGGGCGGTACGAGAAGGTGCTGATCCCGGTCGATTTTTCCGAGGCGAGCCGCAAGGCGCTCGAGTACGGCGTGGAAATCGCCGGGCGCTTCGGCTCGGAGTTGGAGCTGGTCCACGTCATCGAGCCGGTGCTCGCCCCGCAGGCGCTGTTCGCCGGGGGCGCCTCGCCCGTGGCGATCGACCCCGACATCCGTCAGCGGAGCCGCACCGCCCTGGCCGATTTCGCGGGCGACCTGCTCCCGGAGCGGTACGAGTTCCTCCTCAAGTCCGGCCGCCCGCACCATGAGATCATCTCGACGATCCGGGAACGGAACTGCGACCTGTTGATCATCGCCAACCAGGGGTGGAACGCCCTCGACCGCTGGCTGCTCGGCGGGACCACGGAGAAGCTGATCCGGAAAGCCCCGGTGCCCGTGCTGACGGTGAAATGAGCGACGAAGGAGAAGTAGAATTTGACAAGCAGGGGCACGGCGCGCCGTGCCCCTGCGACATTGAAAAACAACAAGTGAAACCCGGGGCACTCCCCTTCGCAGAGCT
>CAYOKT010000112.1:0-7711 GCA_964404605.1 uncultured bacterium | reverse complement strand
TCGCGATCCAGGTAGAGCGGCCGGCGAGCCTTGATCGCCTCCAGCTCACAGCGCCAGCAACGGTTCTGCACCGAACGCCACTGGCTCTGCCGACCGCAGTGGACGCATGTACCGGCGTTGCGGCTCGCACGGTACCAGCGCTCCTGTCTCCGCCCCCTCGGATAAGTCGCGTACTCCTTCATCGGCTTACCCTCCTTTCCCCCCGGGCACTCGTGGACCGCTTCTGGTGAACCGGTCCACGAGTCGTGGCAGAAGTTGTCAATGGGCGGTTTCCCCGTGGACCATCTCAAGTAAATCGGTCCACATGTCCCCGGTCGTCGCTCCCGCACCGCTGCTCAAACCGGGGGACATCATGCCGGATTTGCACTTGCGCCGACCGAACAGGACCGGTCGGATCATGTGTATCACCATAACAGAATTACAGCAATTCGCGTGCCATATTGTTCGCTGTTTCAACAGCGCTGTTTCTTATCTCTTGTTTTTTCGTAAACTAAAGGGTTTCGCCGGCAATGTATCCTCACCCCGGAGCCCCCGTGCACTCATTATACGCGTATCAACCGGCAGGGTTTCTGCGCGCCGGTGTGCAGTATCTGCGCATATGGTGCGCACTCGGTAGGACTCAATCGCCGCGGTTCTCGCCCCCGGCGTCGCGCTGCAGGGCGCGGTAGTAGTCGCGGATCAGCTCGCGCCAGCGCGGCGCATAGTCGCTCTCGAGCGCCCGGCGCATCCGCTCCCGGAGCAGGTCCTCCTCCTCCCGGGCGAGGGATCCCGGTCCCCGGCGCAGCACATCCTCGCCGGTGCGGCTGATCCGCCGGCGGCTCCGGCCGGACTGCTGGAGGGAGCGCTGGGAGTCCAGCAGGCGCTGGAGGATGCGCTGTTGCAGCCGCTTCGTGCGTTCCGTGACCTTCTGATCCTGAAGGTCGCCCGCGACCTCCTCCATCGCCTGCCCGAGCCCTTCGAGGCTGCCGAGGATCTCCTCCATGCTGTTTGCCTCCTGTTCGAGGCGGCGCATCTGCCCGGCGAGAGCCCGCTGGCGGGCGGCGAGTTGCGCCAGCCGCTGCCCCGCGCTCGCCCCCGGCACCGGGACGGGCATCCCCTGGCTGGCCTGGTTCAGCATCTGCTGCTGCTGCGCCATCTGCGCCAGCCGCTGCATCATCTCCGCGTACCCGGTGCCGCTCGAGGACTGCGAGGCGTCCCGCCGCGCCTGGGTCAACCGGCCGAGGGCACGGTGCAGCGCCGCCATCGCCTCCTGCTGCTCCCCGGTCACCTCGCGGGGGAGACGATTGGTGTAGCGCTGGATGGCGCTCTCCATGTGGAAGCGCGCCACCGCCAGGTCGGCGAGCATCGAGGAGCCGACGAAAAAGGTGCGCCGCGAAAGCTCCTCCACCGCCTTCTCGCTGACCCCGAGGGCGGAGAGCAGGGCATCCTGGCGCGAGGCGAGGGCGCGATGGCGCGGGCTGGACACCGGGAGGGCCTTGCTCTCCTGCCGCAGGGCCTCCTCACGGCGGCTGAGCAGCAGCAGCATGTCGAACAGATGGTCCATCTCGGCGAGCATCTCCCGGCGGTTCTGCTCGGTGAATCGCCGTTGCAGCTTCCGCATCCCGGCGGCGAACTGTTGCAACTTCTCCCCGGCGCGGCGGGCGCTCTGCCGAGCCTGCTTCATCTCCCCGGCCCGCGCTCCGGAGGCCGCCTGCCGGAGGTCCTGCGGGATCTGTTCGCCGGCCAACCGCTCGCCCAGTTCGCCGAGGGAATCGGCGAGCTCGGGGAACCGCTCCCCGAGCTGCGCGCGGGCGCTGTCCATCTCGGCGGCCAGCGCGGCGAGGTCCTCGCCCAGCCGCTCCTCCCGCCGCGCGGCGCGGTTCCGCGCGTTCTCGTCGCTCTCCCCCTGCTGCAGGTCCCTGCTGATCTCCTCCTGCCGCCGCGCCAGCTCCTCGGCGCGCTGCGCCAGCTCCTCGAGCCGCCGCTCCGCCTTGAGCTGCTGGAGAATGGCGAGGCTGCGGTCCAGCGAGCGGAGCATCTCCTCCTGGTTGAACGCCATCTGCTGGAGGGCGTCCCGGATGCGCTCCCCGTCCATCGCTTCCAGCGCCTCCTGCAGCCGCTCCATCGCCTCCCGAAGCTCCGGGGTGGCGATCTCCTCGAGGGTCTTCTGCAGCTCGGCGTACTTCTCCAGCAGCTCCCGGCTTGCCAGGTCGCGCTCTTCCATCCCGCGGCGCATCTCGTCGAGGGTCTCGCCCGCCCGCTGGACCTGCTCGAGGAGCTTCTCCTGCGTCTCCAGGGTCTGCTGCAACGCCTGGGCCTGCTCCCAGCTCATCTCGTCCGGGTTGCTGCGCAGCCGCTCCAGGGACTCCTCCAGCTTCTCCTTCACCGCCCGGGCGCGCTCCAGCGCCTGGCTCATCTCCTCCCCGGCGGTGGTCTCCTGCTCTTCGCTGCGGGCGAAGAGGTCCTCCATCGTGGGGAAGACGAGCCGCCGGAGCTCGCTGCGCCCCCGTTTCGGTCCCCGCCAGCCGTCGTTGTCCCACGCCTCGACGAAGTAATGCACCTCGTCGGTGGGCAGCAGCGGCAGGTTCTCCAGCGACCACAGGGTCTGCACCACCTCGCGCCCCGGCCCGGCCGGCGCACCGGTGAGCGCCGCCGCCGCGAAGTACTCCTCGCCGACCGAGTCCGGCGTGGTCAGCTCGTTGTACACCCGGTAACGGAGAACGATCCGCCCGACGCCGTAATCGTCGTCCACCACCACCGCCAGGGGGAGGGTCATCGACTCCGGGATCTCCGCGCCCTCCTCCGGCAGGCGGACCTCCACCCGCGGTGCGCGGTCCTCCAGCAGGCCGAGCCGCCAGTGCAGCGGCTCCTCGCCGGCCACGCTGTCCGCCGCCAGCAGCTCCACCCACCACCGCCCCTCGCCGCGGAGGGTGAAGCCGCCCCGGGCGACATGCCCCTCCACCCGGAGCGGGCTGCGGACCGCCTTTCCCCCGCGTCGCTGCAGGGCGAGGGTCGCGCCCGCCAGCGGACGGCTCGCCTCGAGACGGAGCGCGGCGCGGCTGCCGGGCAGCGCGGTGATGTCCCCCACCCCCTCGGGCAGCCGCCTCGCCGGCTCGCCGGTGTAGGCCGGGGGATGCACGGTCACCTCGAGCCGCGCGATGCGCGGGCGCGGGAGGACCTTCACCCGCGCGGTGTCGCTGACCGCCCGCCCGGCGCGGGCATAGACCAGCAGGTCCCGCTCCAGCCGCTCGATGCGGGCATGGAAGCGGGCGCTGTCCGCGCTGTCGCGCTCCGCGGCGACCGGCCGCAGCACTCCGGCCCCTTCGTCGAAGACCACACTCACCGCGCCCGGCAGGGCGTGCCGCGCCCGCACCCCCACCTCGAGGGAGTCGCCCTGCACGAGGGTCAGCGTTCGGGGCAGTTCGAGGGAAAGCAGGACCGCATCGGGCTTGAGGAACGCTTGCCCGGGGTGCGCCAGCCGGTCCGCGGCGGCACGCAGGGAGCCCCCGGCGAGGAGCAGGGCCAGAAGAAAGACCCCAGCCACCATCCCCGACCCCCGCAGGGCCCGGCGGAGCAGCCCGCGCCGGACATACCGCGCGGGGTCCAGCCCGGCGGCGAGATGGTCCGCCTGTTCCAGCGCGGCGCGGAGCAGCGGTTCGCTGGCGCCGCGGCCCGGCCCGCGCGCCAGTTCGAGGGCGCCGAGGATACGGTCCCGCACCTCCTCGTCCGCCGCCCAGATCCAGCGCGCGAGGGTGGTCTCCGGCGGAGTGCGGCGCGAGAGCCAGAGGAGGGCGGCGCCCGCCGGCACGGCGAGCAGCGCCAGGCCCGCCAGAATGGCGACCGCCAGGGCGAGCGGCCGCCTCGCCCCCGGCTCCAGCCAGGCCGCCGCCTCGACCAGCAGGCCCAGCAGCACCACCGCGAGGACCGCGCCGGCGCCCGACAGCAGCAGGGCACCCGTCCAGAGGGCCTTCTGCCGCCGGCGAAGCGAGCTCAACAGGCGGTGGATGTTCGGCGTCGGGGTCGGCATGATGATTCCGGCAGGCTCCTGCGTGGACAACGGCTCTGCTCAAGATACGACGGCGGGCGGTGGTCGTTTCAAACGCTCCCGCGCCCGGGGTGGTCTACCAGAGCAGTGCCGCCGCCGCGAGCCCGGCGACGGCGATGACCGCGTTCCGGCGCAGGCGGAGTGTGTCGAGGTGGGAGACGGGTCTCCCCTCCGCGAGCAGGTCGCGGATCGCCTCGCGGTCGAGTTCCTCGCGCTCCCGCAACTCCGGGACGATGATCCGCATGATGTCCGGGAGCTTCGCCGTTCGCAGGCGGCGCCGGGAGGCGAGCAGGTTGGTCAGCGGGCGGACGATGCTGATGACGGTGATGTAGGACAAACCCAGCCCGAAGAGGTAGAAGAGAAGTCCCAGTCCGGGCAGGCGGAACAGGCGCAGCAGGCGGTCCAGCGCGAACACCAGCGCCCCGCCCCCGACCACCAGCAGAATCCCCTCTGCGGTCACCAGCCGCAGGTAGGCGACCCACACCCGGCGCATCGGATCCCGCTCCTCGCCCATCGGTCTCTGTCTCCCGCGCAGGCCCGCCGGCCGCCCCACAGCAGGTAGCCCGGGAGCGGCCTGACACGGCGTAGCCGCAGGTGAAGCCGGGACTGCATCCCGGGAATACCAGCAGTAAATGCTTTCCCGACCGTTCACCCGCCGATGCGGGCGATGGCGCGGGCGGCCTCTTCCCGCACCAGGGAGTCGCTGTCCCGCAGGAGCGGGCGCAGGGCCGGCACCGCCTGGGAAGCCTCCGGTCCCAGGTTCCCGAGCACGCGCGCCGCGCCGAAACGGCGGTAGACCTCGCCCGAACGGAGCTGGCGCACCATCGCGGGGATGATCTCCGGTCCGAAGGCGGTGAGCGCATCGATCGCCGCCAGCCGCACGGCGTCGCTGGAGTCCCCCAGCCGGGCGATCAACTTCGGAAGCGCCTTCTCGCGTACGCCGGAGAAACGGCTGGCCACGAGCACCGCGCCCAGGCGCACCCGCCAGTCGGGGTTGGTGAGCGCGGCGATCACCGCCGCCCCCCCGTCCGGTCCGAGGGCGGCGAGGGCCGCGACCACCGCTTCGCGCACCTCGCTGTCACGGTCCGCGAGGGCGGCGATCAGGGCGGACTGCACCTCCAGCGCCCGCGGACCGAACTTCTCGAGGCCCCGCGCCGCCGCGATGCGCACCTCCGGCGAAGCGTCCCTCAGCGCCCCGGCGAGCGCCGCGGGAGCCATGGCCGCCTCCGTCCCCGCCCGGGGCAGCACCTCGCAGGCGACACGGCGTTGGGCAACACTGCCCTCCTTCAGCCAGCGCACCATCCTCTCCCAGGCCGCCGGACCCAGCGCCGCGAGGGTAAGGGTCGCCTCGTCACGGGTTTTCTCCCGCAGCGAGGCTTCGAGTACGAGATCGAGCTGTGTCACCGCCGCCGGACCGATACCGCGCAACGCCCGCAGGAGGCTGATCTGTGTACCGTACCCCGTGGAGCGCAGGAGCTGGGCGAGCCGGGGCACCGCCGGGGCGGAAGCCGGACCGATGGCCCCCAGCGCCTCCGCCGCGCAGGTGACAAGCTCCTCGTCCAGCGACTCGAGGGCCGCAACAAGAAGGTCGACCGCCGGGGCGGCATCCGGACCGATCGCCGCGAAACCCTTCGCCAGGCGGCACCTCGCCTCGACCCCCTTGTTCTTCTCCCACGCCTTCATCAGGTAGGGAACCGCGGGCGCGCCGACCGCGCCGACGGCCTCGAGGCTGCGCTGGAGGGTGGCGTCCCTGTCGGTCTGCACCAACCGCTTGATATACGTGGATACCGGCACCCGTTTATACCGTGGTTCCTCCCGCGCACATCCCGCGGCGAGCAACGAAAAAACCAGCAACCCCGCAAGAAGCACAGACCCGCGCTTCCCCCACCCGTGCGATCGGTCGACCACCCTGCACTCTCCTTCCAGCTGCCCTCTCGCGGCGTGCATCTCTCCCGCACCCCGGCGAGTTTATCTTCCCTGCATGCCCGTCCGCAACTTAACCCCGATGCCGACCACGGGAACCGTGGCCCGGCGCTTCACCCTCTCGCCGGGGCTCTCCGGCGCGGTTTTCGCCGCGGCCCGGTTCCGTGAAGTTATCGCTCGCGAATCCCCCGGCGCCAGCGGTGTCTCATCGCCGCCACGGCGATGAAGCGGTTCCAGCGGAAAGACGCCCCGCGCGATGCGGGCCCCCGACCCGCCTCCAGGCCTCGAGGAACTCCGCGATCCAGGGGAGCGGTCCGCCAGGCTCCCGGGCAGCGGCTACTTTCGCCAGGTGGGCCGCGAGAGGCGGTGGAGCCCCTCCACCAGGGTGTGCTCGGTGCCGTCCAGCTCCACCGTGACCAGGGCGAAGGAGCCCTCCCCCTCCTCCACCTCGAGGACCAGGGACCGGGAGTCGGGCGACCAGTCGGGCATCGCCCACAGCAGCTCCTCGCCGGTGCCGAGGGCGATGGGACGGCTGAGCGGAACCTCGGTGACACTCTCGGGGTCGGTGCGGTCCAGGACAAGCAGCTTCACCTCCCCGCCGTACACCCCGGCGTAGAGGGCGAGGTGAACGTTGTCCGGCGCCCAGGCGAAGTTCGCCGCGCCGACCGCATACCCCGAGAAGTCGATGGTGTCCACCGGCAGCAGGCTGGGCGTGGTGATAATCAGCCGCCCGGCGGAGTCCGGCCCCTCCGCGCCGTCGAGGAAGGCGAGATAGTTGCCGCTGGCGCTGAAACGGGCCGCGAGGGCGGCGCTGTCCAGGGATGCGGCGGCCTCCCCCGTGCTGCGCCATACCCGCACCCCGCGGAGCTGCGGGTCGGTGTGCTCCACCGCCCCGGCGATGTAGCTGGTCGCGTTGCTGTAGGAGGGCTGGCCGAGGAACACGGTCTCCGAGTCGAGGATCGCATAGACCAGGCGCGCGGCGACGAGGTCCACCCCCTGGCTCACCAGCTCGAGGGCGCCCTCCACCGGCTCGAGAAAGCCCAGGTAGCCCCCGGCCGAGGACCAGGCGAAACGGCAGGGGAGCGCGGTCTCGCTGACCGTCTCGCTGACCCCGAGTTCGTCGAGGATCAGCAGCCGACCGCCGCCGTGGTCATAGAGGGCGAGCAGCGCCTCCTCGGCGCTCGACCCGGGCTGCCACAACGCCGCGAGGCCGGGGTCCGAAATGCTCCCGTTCGACCCGTCGCCCCGGAACAGGATCACCTCGCCCTCGGACGAGGAGACCGTGGCGACCTCCCCGTCATTGAAGAGGAAGGCGATGTCGCCGAAGGGCGGGCCGTACCTGGTGTTGTTGTCGGGTGGTGGCGGGGGGTTGCTCGGCCCGTTGCAGCCCACCACCGCCAGCAGCATCGCCGCGAGCAGGGGGATCTGGAATCGTACTCGCATCATCGCCTCCCGTCTGTTTCCGTGTCCCACCCCGCGCCGGGCCGCCCCTCCCGGTCCCGGCACTCGCAACCCGCCCCGGGGAGAATCAGGGACGGAATATTCCGCAATATATGGCATAACGCCCCCCGAGCCTCCGCGCGGATGGTGCAGATCCGCCTCGCCCGCCGCCCGTCTCCCACGCGATGACGGAGATCGCGATGTCCGGTGGGAGCTTGGGAACACTCTGCACCATCCCGAGAGCCGCCCGTGGTGTCGCGACTCATCACGCGATTCGCCCCGGCGCCAGCACTCTTCGTACCTTGCGGCGCTTCTCCGGCTCAG
>CAYOKT010000111.1:0-7722 GCA_964404605.1 uncultured bacterium | reverse complement strand
AGCTGACAGGGCCACCCTCAGACTGACATTTTCCCGGGGTCGGCCCAGGCTGCGCCAAAGGCTTCGCCGCGGCAGGCGACCCCGGACTGCCTGCTGACAGGGCCACCCTGCCGCCCATCGTCGTAGGGGCACGGCGCGCCGTGCCCGTACAGCACGACACTACCCTGCAATTCCCCGGGATGCAGTCCCGCCTTCGCCATTGGCTACCCGCCTTCTCCTGAAACATCGGGACGTGGCGCGGCAAGCGGCGCGGCATGCGACCCTGGACGAACATGGCGGGGCGAGGGACGGGGTGAGGGTTATAGGCGAAGAGGGCGGGGCGGCGGGGAGCGCTCAGGGGGAACCGGCCACAGCCTCGAGTCGTTTCAGGCGGTTGCGGGCCTCCTCCTGCCAGAGCTCGATCGCCGGTGTGGCGGGGACGAGGCGGAGGAAGTCGCGGTAGACCCCGGCGGCCTCCTCCCGGCGGCCCTCCTCCTCCAGCAGCAGCCCGAGGGTCATGTAGGTCTGGGCGTCACTGGGCATGAGACGAAGCGCGGTGCGGTACTCCTCGATGGCCTCATCGGCCCTGCCGAACTTGACCAGCGCCGCCGCGAGGCTGGAGTGGATCTGGTAGGAGGACGGCTCCAGCTCCACGGCCTTCTTCAGCTCCCTGACCGCGCCCTTGACATCGCCCGCCTTCAGCCTGACCACCCCGAGGTTGTACTGGGCCTTGACATAGTTCGGCTGGAGTTTCAGCGCGAGTTCATAGGCCTTGATGGAGCCCTTGTAGTCCCCGACCCGGCTGCGGGCCTGTCCCAGGTTGAGGTAGTACCAGGGTTGGGGATCGCGCGAGATGCGGATGGCGGTCTCGTAGGCGTGCGCCGCGGCGAGGGGGTCGCCGTTCTGCATGTTCGCATAGGCGAGGGCGGTGTAGAGGTCCTCGCCGGTGGCGCCGTACTCGATGGCGGTTTCCAGCGCGGCGACGGCCTCCGTGTAGCGTCCCTCATCCACCAGCTTCAGGCCGCGCGCCTTGTCCTTCTCGGGGTCCGGGGGCGTGGGGTACCACTCCTCTTCATCCTCGCCCTTCGCCCCGGTCTTCGTCGCATCCGCCGCCCCCTGTTGTCCCTGCACCCAGGCGAGGGCCTGCTGCGCCTTGGTGTTGCCCGGTTCGAGCTTCAGCGCCGCATCGAGGTGCTTGACGGCGGCGGCGAGTTCGCCGTCACGGGCGAGCAGCAGACCGAGGGTCAACTGGCTCTTCGCATGGTCGGGGGCGAGGGTCACCGCCTGCAGGTAGGCTTCCTTCGCGCCCGCGAGATCGCCCTTCTCCGCCAGCGCGCGCCCGAGGTTGCGCCAGGCGGAGACGAAGGTCGGCTTGATCGCCACCGCCTTCCGGTACGCCGCGATGGCGCCCTCCAGGTCTCCCTGCTTCTTCAGCAGGATGCCGAGGCTGTTGTAGGCCGGGTGGTAGTCGGGCTGGATCTCGATCGCCTTGCGGTAGGCGGCCATCGCCTGGTCGATCTTGCCGAACGCCTTGAGGATGCGCCCCGCGCGGTAGACGGAGCGGACATGTTGCGGGTCGGCCTTGATCGCCGCGCGGTACTTGATGTACGCCTCCTTCAGCTTGCCCTCCTTCTCGAGGGCGCGCCCGGCGGCGTACAGCTCGTCCGGCGTGGTCTGCGCGGGGAGCGGGGCGGCGGCGAACGTGGTGAGCAGCAGCGCGCAGAACAGGGGCAGCAGCAGGCCCCGGCTTCGGTTTCTCCTGCGCGGTTTCATGCGGGCGCTTACACTCCTTTCCGGCGGAACTCGCCATCCGCGGGGGACTCCGCCGGGCGGTCTCCGGCGGCACATGGCGGCGGGGCGGATGACGTCTGCAACATACTCCGGGCGGCTTCGGCCGGACCACCGGAATTGCCGCTCCGCGGAGTTTCTCCTCTCCCCGGCCGGGTACCCCTGTTCGTCTCATCGGCAGACGGAGCGCTGTCCATGAGGCGCTCCGCCCGCCGGCGAATCGTGGGCCGCGCCCTCTCCCCTGTTGTACCAACTGTGGAACCATCCTTGGCAGGCCCCCGTTCCAGAGTATAGTTTAGCAAACTGTAGGGAAATGCAGGAAGTAATCCCGGCGGGATCAGGGTACGGGCACCGTCGGCGGGGGTGGCTCTTCCTGCACGGTTGGCCATGAGTCCGACACGGGAGACCATCATGCGACCTGCACTGCTGCTCGCCACGGCAGGCTGTCTGCTTACGCACCTCGGAGCGGCCGGGGCGGCGCCTCTGGCCACCATACCCCACTCGCCGGGTGACGGGGCGGCGATCACCGTCTTACGGCACCCCGGCGGGCTGACCCTCACCCTCGATGCGCTGGAACTCACCTGGCAGGAGCAGGAGGACGGCAGCCGGGCGCCCCTCATCCCGGGCGAGGGCGAACTCGGTCTCACCGGGGGTCCCCGCCTGCCGGTGATCCAGCGCCTGATCGCGGTTCCCGCGGGCATGGACCTCGGTCTCGGGGAGGTGCGGGTCGAGTGGGAGGAAGCCGGGGCGCATCTTCTCGCCCACGATTCCGGTCCTGACGGCGATGCACGCCGCAGCGACGAGGCGTTCGCCGCCGCGGCGCGCCTCGGCGGGGAGCCGGTCGTGGTCGGGACCACCGGGCGCTGGCGCGACCTGCGCATCGCGCCGGTCACCCTGCGGCCGGTGCGGGTGAGCCCCGACGGGCGGCGGGTGCAGGTGGCGCGGCGCTTCGAGGTGGAGCTGGTCTACACCCCCTCCTCCGGGCAGGACGGTTACGACCCCCCCGGGGTGAGCGAAGCGCTGCTCCCCCTCTACACCTCGCTGGTGGTCGGGGCGGATATGATCCTCGACGGGCAGGAGGCGCTCCGCGGCAGCTACCTGATCATCACCCCCCAGCAGTGGACCTCGATGATCGAGGGGCTGGTCGAGTGGCGGACACGCACCGGCTACAATGTCATCGTGGCGACCACCGATGAGACCGGGACCAGCACGACCGATCTGCACGATTACATCGAGGACGTATACGAGAACATCGACCCGCCGCTGGACTACGTGCTCCTCGTCGGGGACATCGACAACCCGGCGAACATCTCCACCTATTATATCGATCCCGGTGTGCCGAACCCCTATGACCCGCTGATTGCCACCGACCAAAAGTACACCTACGACCTGGCCGCGGGGAACTCGTACGCGAACGTTCTCCCGCGCTATTTCATCGGGCGCTTTTCCGCTGACACGAACACGGACGTGCTCACGATGGTGAACAAGACCGTGCAGTACGAGAGTACGCCCCTGGTCGGCGATGTGCAGCGTTTCCGCCGCGCCCTGGTGATCGCCAACGAGGGCTGGGCGATCTCCACGCGTCTGACCCAAATGTGGGTGCGTCACAAACTGCTCGAAAACGGCTACACCCAGGTGTACGAATCCTACATGACATGGGATTACGACCCGGGACCGGGTTCGATCTCCCAGCCGATCAACCAGGGGCTCTCCTGGGTCAGCTACCGCGGGTTCGGCTCGCACGACTCATGGTCGGGGCCCTACTTCGACAGCGGGCTCGTAGCGAGCCTGACCAACGAGGATAACCTGCCGGTGATCACCAGCATGGTTTGCGGCGGGGGGGCGTTCGACGAGCTCGACTCGGACCCCTGCTTCGGGGAGGTGTGGGTGCGCATGGGGTCGCCGAACAACCTCAAGGGGGCGGTGGCTTTCATCGGACCGAGTGAAATCGACACCCACACCCGCTGGAACAACCTGCTCGACGGCGCCTGGTACGAGGGGCTGTTCGACGAGGGGCTGCGGACCACCGGGCAGCTCCTGCTGTTCTCGAAGATGCGGCTCTACCGGAACTACCCGAACCTGTGGAACCCGGGCGGGAGCAACCAGGAGAGCGTCTGGTTCTACTTCCACACCTACAACATCCTCGGGGACCCGGCCCTCGAGGTGCGCGCCGAGGTGCCGCGTACGCTGCAGGTGACCCACCCGGCGGCCCTGCCCGCCGGGGCGACCCACATGCCGGTCAACGTGCTCGACGAGTTCGGCGACCCGGTCGCGGGGGCGCATGTCGTCCTCACCAGCGGCGGGGACAGCCTGCTCGCGCAGGCGGTGACCCGGGAGGACGGCGACGCCGACATCCTGTTCCCTCAACCGGTGACCGCCGCCGAAGTGGAGGTGACGGTCTCCCGGCCCGATGTGGCGCCCTACATGGCGGACCTGGGCGCCACCAGCGACGCGGGCGTGCTGCTCGACGACTTCGTGATGCTCGAGGATGCCTCCGACCCGGCGACCGACGGGGACGGCTTCCTCAACCCCGGCGAGCTGGCCCTGCCGAGGGCGCGCTTCATGGCCCAGGGGGCGGACTTCGACGACCTCGAGGTGACGGTTTCGCTGCCTGACGGCGGCGGGGAGGTGGTGACCTCGCGCGAGGTGTTGGGAACCCTCGCGGAGGGCGACACGGCCGGCCTGTCGGTGCCGCGTATCCGTCTCGCCGACACCCTCGAGGACGGGGAGCCGGTCACGCTTCTCTTCACCCTGCGCTCCGGGGACGAGGAGGAGACCCACGGGGTGAACTTCGCCGGCGTGCGCGCCCCGCGGCTGCGCGTGGAGAACCTGTCGTTCGACGGGGACTGGCTGCCCGGAACCACGCGGGAACTCACCATCACCCTCGCCAACGACAACACCGTTCTCGCCGCGGGCACGGTGAGCGGGCTGTTGACGACCGCCGATCCGATGGTCACCCTCACCGACGCGCAGGCGAGCTGGACCGGTCTCGGCGCCGGGGACTCCCGCCAGAGCGACGACCCGTTCGTCCTCTCGCTGGACGGGGACGCCTACCCGGGGCGGGAAGTGCCCCTGACCCTGAGGTTGACCACGGCGGACGGCGCGGTGCAGACGAGGGAGCTTTCGCTCGCCGCGGACGGGGTGAGTGTCAACGTGCCCACCGGGCCCGCGGGGCCGGGCTATTACATCTACGAGGACATCGACACCGATTACGACCTCGCCCCGACCGGCGTCACCTTCGAGTCCATCGCCGCGACGGGGACGAATGTCGGCCTTACGGATTTCGGGAACAACATGGACGATGTCGTCACCGTGGACCTCCCCTTCGATTTTCCCTACTGGGATGATGCCTACGACGAGGTCTCGATCTGTTCGAACGGGTGGTTCTCCTTCGGGGCGACCGACATGTTCTTCTTCCGCAACCGTCCTCTCCCCGGACCGTTGACCCCGTCCGCAGCGGTCTGCGTGCTGTGGGATGACCTCGTGCTGCGCACCTTCAACAGCGGCATCTTCACCTATTACGACCCGGACGAGGGCGTGTTCACCATCGAATGGTACAACGTGCTCCACGCCGAGGATTACAGTCAGCAACATTCCATGCGGTTCCAGGCGAAGCTGTATGACCCGGTGCAGTACGGCGCGCCCGGCGGGTTGGGGATGATCGACCTGGTGTACGACCGCATCTGGAACCAGGACATCGAGGAGAACTACCTCACGGTGGGGATCACCAGCCCGGACGGCCGCGAGGGGCTGCAGTACGAGTTTTCCAATACCAACCCCGTCACCGCCGCCGGGGTGGGGGACGGCCGGGTGCTGCGCATCGCCGCGGGGCAGTCCGGGTCGGGTTCACAGCCGGACCTCCACCTGACCCCGCCGGTGGTGGAGATGAACAGCGCGCCGGGCGGCTCGGGCCAGGCGATGGTCCATCTCGCCAACACGGGCGACCGCGGACTGCGGTACTACGTGCGGCTGGACGGCCACGCCTCGGCGCTCGGCGATGAGGCCCGAATCACCGCGATAAGCACCTCCGCCGATCTCGGCGCGGAGGGCGGGCCGGACGAAGCCGGGGTGCGCTGGTACGACTCGCGCAGTCCCTTCGGGCCCACCTTCGTCTTCCGCGACAACGCCACGCCGGGGGACGAGGTGGACCTGCCGGGCGAGGGTGTCCGTGTCTCCGGCGAGATCGAACTGCCCTTCGCCTTCCCCTTTTACGGGGCGGAATATACCTCGCTGTGGATCTGCGAGGCGGGCTTCGTCAGCTTTCTCCACCCGCCGAACACGAACCTGGGCACGAACACCCAGCTTCCCCGGACCTACGCGCCCCGCGCGGCGATCTTCCCCTTCTGGGACGACATCGGCGCGGACAGCCCGGCCAGCGGGGTGTACTTCTCCGCCACGCCCGACTCGGCGCTGATCACCTGGGAGCAGGTGCAGCACCGGCTGTTCACCCAGGACGGCCCCTACACCTTCCAACTCAAGCTGACCCCGGACGGCGGCGCGGAGGTGCGGTATCTCGACATGAACCCCGCCCTGACCAGCGCGACGGTGGGAGTGCAGAACGAGACGGGACTGACCGGGCTGATGGTCGCCTATAACCTCACCGCCGGGGACTGGATCGCCGACAGCCTCGCCCTGGACATCGTGCCGGGAGTGTCCTGGCTGACGGCGGACCGCGAGGAGGGCGGCCTGACCGGGGGCGAAACGGAGGAGCTGACCCTGACGGCGAGCGCTTCCGGGCTCGAACCGGGCGAATACTCCGCCCGGTTGATGATCGCCTCGCGCCTGTCGGGGCAACGGGTCACGGTTCCGGTGCGCTTCTTCCTCCCCGAGTACGAGGTCGGCTTTGCCCCGGTGATCCGCGGGCTGCCGGGCGAGTCCATCGAGGCGGGGGAGAGCTTCGCCCCGCTGCACCTCGATTCCTACGTCGAGGATCTCGATGACGACCCCGAAAACCTCACCTGGCGGGTATACGGCGACGACGCCCTCGTGGTGAGCATCTCCCCGGAACGGGTTGTCACTCTCACCCCCACGGACGACTGGTCCGGGTCCTCGACGTTGACCTTCCGGGCCACGGACTCGCGGTTGAATGTGACCACGGCGACGGCGGCGTTTTCCACCGGCGGGCTGAACGACGCGCCGCGTTTCGACAGCGTCACCCCGCAGAGCGTGGGTTGGATCATGCCGGGCAGCGAGGTCGAATTCGGCGTCACGGTCAGCGACCCGGAAGGGGACGATGTCACCCTCGAGTGGTGGTACCGGGGGGAGCTGATCTCGTCCACCGGCGAAGCGACGGTAGTGTTCCCCGAGGAGCGCGTGGACACGGTGACCGTCCGCGCCGATGACGGAGACCGTGTCGCCGAGCACCTGTTCATCGCCCATGTCTCCACGGTGGATGTGGGCGGAGAGGGGCCGGGCGCGCCGCCGCTGCCCGCGGACTTCGCGCTGGAGAGCCTGCACCCGAACCCGTTCAACGCCCGGGTGTCGGTGAACTTCGCCCTGCCGCGCACCGCGGACGTGGAGCTGGTGGTGTTCAACATCCTCGGGCGGGAGGTGGCGCGGGAAGCGCTGCGGCGGGTGGCGCCGGGGCGCCACAGCGTGAGCCTCGACGCTTCGCGGTGGGCGAGCGGGCTGTACTTCGTGCGCTGGTCCGCCGGCGGGGTGAGCATGACGCGCAAGGCGGTGCTGGTGAAGTAGTTGCTCTCCCGGGATGCTGTCCCGGCTTCACCTGCGGCTACACCGCGGCACGACGCTCCCGGGCGACCGGCAGGGTGGCCCTGTCAGCTCCGATGACAGGGTTTGATGGGGTTTTATGATGTTAAATGGTAAAACAAAAGATATAACAAAACATAAAAGGCTATAATCAAGAAACCCTGCCGTTGAGGCCAGCGGGACCACACACCGTGCGCCGTAGAAACCCTTATGAAACCCGGGACTGAAGTCCCGGGCCACCCAGCC
>CAYOKT010000110.1:0-8227 GCA_964404605.1 uncultured bacterium | reverse complement strand
GTACCGTTTGCCGCCCATCATCTCGGCGGCGCGGATCATCAGCGTGTTGGTCTCGAGGATCCAGCCGATGTCACCCTCCCTGTAGCCCTTGCGCATCCCCTCCACGTAGTGGTCGTAGTAGAACACCGCGTCGATCCCCCGGCCGCGATACTCCTTGAGCACGCCCATCACGGGGATCCGCACGCTGTGGATGGCGCCGGGCCGCGTATACCAGAGCAGTTTCAGCAGGCCGAAGGGAAACAGCCGCCCGTCGCGAATCCTGATCTGCGCTTCGTTGATGTTCGGCAGGGCCAGGCTGAATCCCACCGCCTTGCCGTCCTCCGGGCGCTCGGCGAAGAAGACGATGTCGAAGTCGGCCACCGTCTTCAGGTTCTTCGCCAGGTGGCGGAACTCCGCCTTCGTCCAGGGCACCGCGCACCAGTTCTCCGCCCACGCCTCGTTGTAGATATCCCAGATCAGCATCGCGTCCCGCCAGAAGTGTTTCTTGTCGAACTTGCGGAACCGCAGCTTGCTCCGTTTACGGATCGCTTCCGCCCCCCGGCGCAGCTTTTCGGTCATCGTATCATGGCGGACGATGTAGCTGTAGATGTCCATCGCCTTCCGGTACCCGCAGGCATCGACGAGGGTGGGGTAATAGGGCGGGTTGTAGGGCATCATGATCGCCGGAGGCAGGTCGTACGCATCGAGGAGCAGACCGCAATCCTCGTTGATCGAGGGGTTGAACGGGCCGCGCACCAGGTTGTGGCCCCACTCGCGCGCGGCGTTCTCCATCGCCTCGAACAACGCCCGGGCCACCGCCTCGTCATCCACGCACTCGAAGTGCCCGAAGTGGCAAGTGGTCTCGTTGTGAACGCGGTTGTGCGCCGCGTCGTTGATCGCCGCCAGGCGCCCGGCGGGTTTACCGTCCTTCAGGGCAAGGAAACGGCGTATCTCGGCGTGTTCGAAGAAGGGGTTCTTCTTCGGGTCCAGCAGCTCCTTCTGCTGCACCCGCAGCGGGGGGACCCACACCGGGTTGGACCCCTGTATCCGGTAGGGAAGGTCAAGAAACTGCTTGTAGGCACGCCCTCCCGTCGCCTCGACAATCCGGATTTCGCCCGCCATCGTTTCCTCCCCGCGTTTTACACCATCCCCGTCTTTTCGACAAGTAGATCGATTCAGGTGAACCGGTCCACTAGTGCTCCCGTTTCTCTTCCGGCCGGGAGTCGCTCTTCTCCTCCGCTTCCTCGCCGAACCCCAGGGCGCGGCGCACCTTCACCAGCTTCTCCACCGTGAAATCGACGTGCTTCTCCTCGTGCGTGGACATCAGGGAGAGGCGGATCAGCGCGCTGTCCGGCGGCACCGCCGGGCTGACCACCGGGTTGACGAACACCCCCTCCTCCTGCAGCATCATGCAGGCGCGGAAGGTCGTCATGTCGTCCCCGACGTAGACCGGGATGATCGGCGTCTCGCAGCTCCCGATGTTGAACCCCTCGCGGAGGAGCGCATCCCGCAGGTAGTGAGTCATGTGCCACAGGCGGTCGATCCGCTCCGGCTCGCGCCTGATGATCTCCACCGACTTGATCACCGCCGCCATGTTCGCCGGCGGCGGGCTGGCGGAGAAGATCAACGCCCGGCTGTGGTGCTTCAGGTAGTGAATGACATCCTCGCTCGAGGCGAAGAACCCGCCGATGGAGGCGAAGGACTTGCTGAAGGTCCCGACCGTGCCGAGAATCCGGTCCTTCACCCCGAAGTAGGCGGCGGTCCCCTGCCCGCCGGGGCCGACCACCCCGATGGCGTGCGCGTCGTCCACGATCACATCCGCGCCGTACGTGTCCGCGAGGTCCACGATGTCCGGCAGCGGCGCGAGATCCCCCTCCATCGAGAAGACGCCGTCGATGACGATCAGCTTCGACTTGTCCTTCACCCTCGCCAGCTTCTCCTCGAGGTCGGTCATGTCGTTGTGGTTATACTTGATCGTCTTCCCGAAGGAGAGGCGGGCGCCGTCGATGATGCTCGCGTGATCCATCCGGTCGAGCACGATCACCCCCTCCCGCGGCACGAGGTGGCTGATCACGCCCTGGTTGGTCATGAAACCGGTGGAGAAGATGAGGGCGTCCTCGGTGCCCATGAACTCGGCGAGGGTGCGTTCGCACTCGATGTGGATCTCGAGGGTGCCGTTGAGGAAGCGCGACCCGGCGCAGCCGGTCCCGTACTTGTCGATGGCCGCCTTCGCGGCCTTCTCCACCTCCGGATGGTTGGTCAGTCCGAGGTAGTTGTTGCTTCCCATCATTACGACTTCACGGCCGTTCATCATCACGACCGGGCCCTGCTCGCTCTCGATCGGCCGGAAGTACGGGTACAGGCCGCTCTCCATCACCTCACGGGCGATGGTGTATTCCTGGACTCGCTCACGGATCAGTTTCATGCCACTCCAATCGTTTGCGCCCTCCCCCCGGAGTCGCGGTCTCCCCTCGGCTCCCTGTCAGGATAATCAATCCGGTGTGCAGCGAGCGTACTCCTCCCTGCGCCATGCCTCAAGCCGTTCCATCGCGGTCTCCGCCGGCAGGGTCTCCCGCAGACCGTCCCGCCGCCGCTTCAGCTCCAGTTTCCCCTCGGCGAGGTTGCGCGGGCTGACCACCACCTGGAACGGGTAGCCCAACAGGTCGGCATCCTTGAACTTCACCCCGGGCCGGGCGTCACGGTCATCCAGCGCCGCTCTCCAGCCCAGCCGCCCGAGAGCGGCGTACACCCGCTCGGCCTCGGCGTGCGCCGCTTTATCATCCACTTTCAGCGAGAGAATGACCACCTCGTAGGGGGCGAGGGTGACCGGCCACACGATGCCGCCTTCGTCCGCGTGGCTCTCGATCGCCGCCGCGATCAACCGCCCCACCCCGATGCCGTAGGACCCCATGACGATCGGCACTTCGCGGCCCTCGCGGTCGAGCACCGTCGCGCCCATCGCCTGGCTGTAACGCGTTCCGAGCTTGAAGATGTGCCCCAGCTCGATGGCCTTGATGACCTCCAGCGGCGAGCCGCACTCCGGGCAGGGGTCGCCCGCCTTCACCAGCCGCAGGTCGGCCCATTCGTCCGGGGTGAAGCTCTCGCCCACCTGCACGCCGACGAGGTGATAGTCGTTCTCGTTCGCCCCGGTGGCGCGGTTCCGCGCGCCCAGCAGGCGGTTGTCGGCGATGATTCTCATCCGGCCGGCCAGCCCGACCGGCCCGAGGAAGCCGACTTCCGCGCCGACCCACTCCAGCACCTCCTCGGGGTGGGCGGGGCGCACCGCACCGCCGAGGAGGGGCACCAGCGCCTCCTCGTTCAGCTCGTCGTCCCCCCGCAGGAGCACCATCGCCGGGCCGTCCGGACCGACGTAGACCAGCGACTTGATGAAGCGGTCCGGGGTCAAACCGAGGAACGCCGCCACCTCCTCCACCGTCCTCTTGTCCGGCGTGTGCACCTTCTCCAGCGGCCGCGCCTCCTCCTCGGCGGTGTCGCCTGCCAGCGGCCGGGAGCGCGCCACCTCCACATTCGCCGCGTAGCCGCACGACTGGCAGAGCGCGCAGGTGTCCTCGCCCGCGTCCGATGCGGCCATGAACTCCTCCGAGCCCGTCCCGCCCATCAGCCCGCTGGAGGCGCCGACGACAAAGTACTTGATCCCCGCGCGGCGGAAGATGCGGCGGTAGGCCTCGTCGTGCTTGCGGTAGCTCGCATCCAGCCCCTCCGGGTCCACGTCGAGGCTGTAGGAATCCTTCATCAGGAACTGACGGGTGCGCAGCTCTCCGCTGCGCGGCCGCGGTTCGTCGCGGTATTTCGTCTGGATCTGGTACCAGATCTGGGGAAGGTCACGGTAGCTGCGGACCTCGCTGCGCGCGATGGAGCAGATGATCTCCTCGTGCGTCGGGGCGAGCACCAGCTCGCGGTCCTTGCGGTCACGAAGCTGGAACATCTCCGGCCCGAACCCCTCGCGCCGGCCGGTTTCATCCCACAGCTCCGCCGGATTCAACGCCGGCAGGAGAAACTCCTGCCCGCCGATGCGGTTCATCTCCTCGCGGATGATTTCGATCGCCCGCAGCGCCGCCAGCCAGCCGAAGGGCAGGTAGCTGTACACCCCGGCGAGCAGGGGACGGATCAAACCGGCGCGCAGCATCAGGCGGTGACTGGTGACTACCGCGTCCGAGGGAACTTCTTTCAGTGTGGGAAGAAACGCGTTTGAGAGTCTCATGGCTTGGAAATGCCTGTTCCGTAAGGGATTATTGTTGTACGCCTCGCCCCGGGAAAGAATCCTCCCGGGCGCGTCCGGCATGTGTCGATGCGGGGCGCTCAGAATATATCGATTCAGATGAATCGGTCCACAAGTATAACGCCCCGCCTGTCACCGGGCAAGGCGCGCGCCGCACCTCACCGCCGCCGATGATGAACACCTGCCGGCCGCCGCTCCGCCCCGCGGATGGGTGGCCCGGGGACTTCAGCCCCGGGTTTCATAAGGGTTTCCGCGATGAATGCAACTTGCCGCAAGAATCTGGAGCCGCGACCTCAGTCTCAACCTGAACGGTATTTTCCAGAAGTAGTATTATCCCCTCTGCATCCCCCGCCTCCTCGACCTCCCCGCCTCCCCCGCCGCGCCGGGGCCGGGTATACCGACGCCCGCCCCGCGAGGACCGGCGGAGAGGGGCGGGCGCCATATCTTCTGCAAACGGGGATGTCCAGTGGACCGGTTCACCTGAATCGCGTAGTTCGCTTGAGGCCAAGCAGTCAGGTTCAAGGCGTAGATGCGCAGGTGTAGCGGTAGCTACTCCAAGCAGATACAACGCGGAAGATGGCCGCTTGGCGTCAAGCCCACCACTGCTTGCCCGCCGTGGCGGGCGGACAAGTCCTTCGGGAGCGCCCCGCATCATCCACTGCTGCGTTGCGCCTTCTCGAGATCGATACACGATTCCATCGGCGGCGCGCCTTGCATTAAACGATACGGGGCGCTCAGAACACATTGATTCAGGTGAATCGATCCACTAAAACGTGAACACCGTCTCGACGCTCATGATCCGGTTCGGCTCGCCGTTACGGTAGATCGTCTTCTGGTCGTACACCAGCATCAGGCCGGGCGACATCTCGAAACCGAGCTTGTAGCCGAGGGTCGTCCCGTCCGACTTGGTATCGAAGATGTTGTCCGCCTGCGGCTGCTGGTAGTAGGCTTCCGCCATGCCGAGCTTCGGAATCGGGGTGGCATCTATCGAGGCGCGGGCGTAGAAGGTCTTGTTCGGAACCGTATCCCCACCTTCGGTTTCGCCGTAGTTCATCTGCTGGTAGGCGGCGTATATGTCCAGCAGGTTCGCCAGCGTCAGCCCGGCATCGACATAGTACCCCTGCGCCTTCGGCAGGCCGAGCAGGTGAGCGGACTTGGGCACATACGCCCCCAGGTCCTCGTCCCAGACGACGCGTTCGACCTCGTAGCCGAGGTTGAAGAACTCGGGCATGAACTCCTTCTCGAAGATGCGGTACTCCGCCCCCGCGCGGAACGGTCCCATCGAGAAGGAAAGCCCCGGCACGGTGTATCCGCGGCCGTACCCGTCGATCTGTGCCATCTGCCCGTACAGCCACAGGTTCACCTTCCCGCCGCGGACGATCGGCACCCCGATGTCCACGCCCCAGATGGTCACAGCCTCTTTCCGGTCGAGGATCGAGGGCGGCGGATTGTTGATGTCCGGCAGGTCCCCGGAGGCGATCAGGCTGTCCACCTGGTCCGGGCGCAGCAGGTGGCGCAGGTAACCGATATGGTCCCTGTCGTTCTTCCCGGGGAACTGGTCGAAGGGGTTCGGGATGCCGTCGCCGTCATCGTCCTTCGCCCCGAGAAACTCGTTGCCGTCGTGCACCACCGTCCCGCCGAACACCAGCGGCAGCAGCAGGCGCCTTTCATACGTCAGCCGCGCGCCGACCACGCCCGGCGTGGAGACCTCGCGGAAGTTGTTGACCATCGCCTCGAAACCGACCGGGCCGACGTTGACCTGCGTGTCCATGCCGATGCGGCGGACCTGCGGCCACTCGATGGCGTTCGAGTAACGGCGCATGATCAGGCCGTACCCGAGCGTCAGGTTGTCCAGCGAGCCGACCCGGGCGTAGAAGGGATCGCCCTTCCTGCCGTAACGGACGTAGTAGATCTTGTCGATGACGTCTTCCGGTTCGTCCCAGTCCTCCTCGCGCAGGTTTCCATCCGCGTCGAAGTAGAGCGAAAGGTCCAGCCCGACGCCCACCTTCCCGATCGAGAACTCCGGCCGCAGGCTGAAGAACTGGTAGGTCTCCCCGTCGATCACCGTCGCGCCTACCGCGCCGTTCATCGAAAACCCGGGGCCGCCGCCGCCGGACGGGCCTCCACCTTCGGGTGTCTCCTCGCCCCCGGCGGGAGCCTCTCCACCTTCTCCGGCGCCGCCGCCCGCTCCCTCACCCCCGGGGCCGGGGCCCTGCGGCGGGGGAGCCGCCTCCGTTGTCCACTCGGGAACCTCCGTCTCCGGGCCGATCTCCTGCACGTGGATCTCGCCGTCGACCCCGGATGTCGCCACCTGTCCGGCGTCGACCTCCACCACCGATCCCGAGACCTGGTTCATCAGCTCCACGGTGCCGTCGAGGGTGATCACCTCCGTGGCGCCGTCCTCGGCGACACGCACCCAGAACCGCGTTCCCTTCACCGAGGCGACGGAGGTCGGCGTGATGACTTGGTAGGACCCCTTCCGCTTCTTGATGTCGGCGAGCAGCACGCCCACGTCCTCGGTGATCCGTTTCACCAGCGAATTGTCCGGCTGGCGGGCGGCGCTCACGGTGAGCCGCGTGTTCGGGCGGATCTTCACCTGGCTGCCGTCATCGGTGAAGGCGAGCGCGGTGAAGCCGTCCTCCTCCGTGTGAATCTGCGCGTCCGACACCAGCACATCGCCGAAGGTGAGCGGCTGCCACTCCACGGTATCCTGCCGGATCTCCACCCCGCCCTTGACCAGCAGGGTCAGGGCGATGACATCGGACTCCACCGCACGGACGACAGGCGACGAGAGCAGCAGGAGAAGCCCCGCCGCCAGCGAGAGTGAAAGGAAACGGTGTTTCATGGATTGTCCCCCCTGCATGAACGCCGGCATTTCCCGGGGCGGGTCGCGCCGGAACGGCGGTCCGCTTCGCCCGCCGCGCCGTGAACCCTGCCGGCTCCACGGCGTCCCTCCATGGGTGCGGGCGGCCGATTCAACGAGAAGCGGACCGCGGTGTGCCATCCCCTCCGCGAAGATAACACACAACCGCTCGCAATTCATGAAACGGTGGGGCCAACCTCACTCTTCATTTCCCCGGTACTCTCTCCGGGACAGCCGGCGCCCGCTTGCCCGACACCGGTTTCCCGTTGCACCTTCCCCCCTGCTTGTACTGTAAAGAACAGCCAACCTGCAGATTCGGGAAAACCGCCATGAAACTTCGTTCCACGCTTCTCTGGGTTCTCGCCCTCATCCTCACCGTGGTCATCGCCCATTACCAGCGCGCCACCGGGCCGACCTACCCTCTCGATGGCCGGGCGGCCCTCGGTCCTGTCACCTTCGACTGGGAGCTGACCCGCACGCACGGCGGCGCCGGGGACCAGCCGGTGCGCCTCGTCGTGCCGGACACGCTCGTCTCCGGCGTGCTCTACTGGAAACACTACAAGCTGGAGGAGCCGCTGCATGTCGTGCCCCTGCGGCGCGAGGGCGACACCCTCTCCGCGGCCCTGCCCCACCAGCCCCCGGCGGGCAAGCTGGAGTACCAGGTGAAGCTCACGCGCGGGACCGAGACCCTCTTTCTTCCCGCGGAGGGCACCGTGGTGACCCGTTTCAAGGGGCATGTGCCGCTCGGCGTGCTGATTCCGCACATCCTCTTCATGTTCGCCGCGATGCTCCTGGCGCTCCGCGCCGCGCTGGCGGCGATCGCCGGGGAGAAGACCCGCCGCCTCGCCCTCTGGACCCTCGGCGTGCTCGCCGTCGGCGGCTTTATCCTCGGGCCGCTGGTTCAGAAATTCGCCTTCGGCGCCTACTGGACCGGCTGGCCCTTCGGCGGGGACCTGACCGACAACAAGACCGCCTTCGCGTTCATCGCCTGGCTGCTCGCGGTGTGGCGTCTGCGCGGCGAGAGTGGGGAGAAACGGGGCCGCTGGTGGGTTGTCGGCGCGATGGTGGTGATGTTCGGGGTCTACCTGATTCCGCACAGCCTGCGCGGCAGCGAGCTGGACTACAGCACCCTTCCGGCGGACAGC
>CAYOKT010000109.1:0-8385 GCA_964404605.1 uncultured bacterium | reverse complement strand
TCGTCCCCACGTTCACATGGGGCTTCGTACGCTCATACTTCTGCTTCGCCATGGGTGGACCTCCCCGCGCCGGCGGTTCGCTCCGGCGCCTTCACGTGTCAACTGTCTGCTTCGTTCGTCTTTCCGCGACCCTTCGTACCTCTGCGAGCCATCGACCGGGATTGAACCGGTGACCTCGTCCTTACCAAGGACGCGCTCTACCAACTGAGCTACGATGGCAGGATACCACCATCCCTCGCCGGCGGCGCCCCGGGGAAAGCCGTGCCTGCGGCCGGCTCCCGGAGGGGCACATTCAATCCTGGCGTAGAGCGGGAGACGGGGCTCGAACCCGCCACCTTCGGCTTGGAAGGCCGATGCTCTACCAGATGAGCTACTCCCGCCGCTCGTGGGGGGAGTAGGATTCGAACCTACGAAGGCGTACGCCGGCAGATTTACAGTCTGCTCCCTTTGGCCGCTCGGGCATCCCCCCGGAAGATCTCCGGATGTCTGCAAGGAACCGGGACGCCCGCTTCGCGCCCCTGCACCGCGGGGGACGGACTACCATCGCGCCCCTGCCCTGCTTCAAGCAAACACACAAAACGGTGACCTACGCGCATGATCCAGGTTGTGCGGCGAACCGCCTGTGCTGGGGCGGCAGCCTCCCTGCTCCATGACGCGCGTCACCTGCTACCATCCGCCTGCGGACCGATCACATTGAACCGCCCTGCGGATTCCGGTCCGGGGCCTGGACGGCGTGTCTCTCGCCCGAAAGCCTCGCGCGTTCGGCTTTCGCCCGCCCTGAACCGTTTTTCGCCGGTTCCCAACGCCAGCCTGAGCCGGCGAAGGGACTCGAACCCTTGACCACCGGATTACAAATCCGGGGCTCTACCAACTGAGCTACACCGGCCTATCGCCTGTCTCGCGGAAGTCTGGAGGAATGTCATAGGAAAAGGACAAACCGCGACCACCGTGCCCGCCGGCGGGCCGGGGTTTCCCCCTTCCCGACAACGAGAAGCCCCCGCCGGGGGCTTGATTTCCGTAGCCTGTAAATATACGTAAAAAGCGGCGGGAGTCAAGGGCAAGCTCTACTATTGCTCCCGAGTGGACCGGTTCAGTCCGATCCCGCCTCCGCGAGCAGGGGAAGCACCAGCGACTTCCAGGTGTCCTCGTCCCGGTAGCCGACGATCCGCTGGCGGATGTTACCGCCGCGGTCGACGATGAAACTGAAGGGGATCGCCCCGCGCTCCCCTGGCTGCAGGTAGTCCTGGTACACGTTCAGCACATCGCCGTCGGCCATCGCCATCGTGTAATTCACCGGGTGGTCACGCAGCCACTGCCGCACCGCCTTCACCCCGCCGCGATCCACGCTGAGGCCGAGGACGACGAGCCCCTTCTCCTTGAGTTCCTCCTGCAGGTTGACGAAATGGGGGATCTCCTTCCGGCAGGGCGGGCACCAGGTGGCCCAGAAGTTGAGCAGGACCACCTTCCCCCTGTAATCGGAAAGACGAACCGGGGTTCCATCCAGTTTCCTGACGGTGAAATCTTGCGCCGCCGTCTCTCTCTGCGCCGTCGCGGCGGCGACAAGAAGGAAGAGCAGAAGCGGGAGAAGCGCCGCGACCGGCAGCATCCATCTCCTGCGCCTGCTGCTCTTCGCGGGGGGGAAAACACTCATGCCTTACGTCCTTTCGAGGTGCTGATCGAACTTCTCCGCCAGCTTCGGCTTCGCCACCAGCCCGGTCACCTGCTCCACCACCCGCCCCCCGCGGAAGAAGAGCACCTGCGGCACGGACAACACCCGGTACCGCTGCGCGATCTGCGGCGCCTCGCCGACATCCACCTTGCGTATCTTCACCCGGCCCTCGTACTCCCCGCACATCTCCTCGAGGATCGGGTCCAGCTTCTTGCACGGCCCGCACCACGTGGCGCCGAAATCCACCACCACGAGGCCCTCGGCGTTCAGTACTTCCTCGTCAAAGTTGCCGTTGTGTACCTTTTCCATCGTTGCCTCGTTCCTCCCGTGTGATCACCGCGACCGCGGCCTCCCGAACCGCTCCGCCGCACCTCTTCCGTGAACACTTGACTGTTACGCATGGCCCGCCGCTCCGTTCCCACCGGCGAGCCCCACCGGGGAGAACGAAGGTGGACCGGCCGGTTCACTCGCCGGGCCGGCCCACCGCCAGGCCGTACAGCTTCCAGTCCTTCGAAGCCTTCGGCATCTCGCCCGGGGCGAGCACCGGGGAGACGTCGAGGCTCTTTCCGCAGACCACCTCGATGACCCCCTGCGCCTTCAGCTTCTGCGCCGCCCGGACAAAGCGATCGATGTCGGTGTTCCAGTTGTAGCTGTTGGGAACGCTCATCGCCACGCCGTTCGGGGCGAGCTCGGCGACCGGCATCTCCGCCTTTTCGCGTGTCTTCAGCCGCACCGAAACCTCCACGATCCCGAGCACCCGGTACTCGCCCTCCGGCGGTCCGAGTTCGATCTTTCCGATCGCCCCGGGGTTCTCCCGGCTCCAGGCCTCCAACAGGGCGGCGAGGGTGTCCGGCGGGCAGAAGGTCCGCGGATCCAGGTCGCTCGAGGCGAACTCGCAGCCGGTGACGAACGACGCCTGCATGGGTGTGATCTTCTCGAGGGTCGAAAGCCGGATGTCCAGCTTCGCCGGCTGAGCCCAGGCTGCGGCGGCGACCCCCAGAACGAGAAGCAGCGCCGGTACGAAACGCCGACAGATAACCAATCTCGAAATTCTCATCCTCTTTCCCCCGTGATTCCCCACTTTAATAAGGTATCATCCCCGGCGACCCGGCCCTCCCGCGGACGGGCGCCGGTCACCGGGCCGTCAGGATCCTGCGTTCTCGCGCAGCCACGCCGCGACATCCTGCGGCTCGCGGAAGGAGGAGAACCGGTCGCGCTCGACCCCGTCCGGGCCGAGGATGATGACACTCGGCAGTCCCCCGACCCCGTACCGTTTCCGCAGCGCCTCCAGCTCCGGCGTGGAGCGGGTGAAGTCCAATTTCAACGGGATGTAGGCCCGCGAGGCGCGAATCACCTCGGGCTGGTTCCACACCTTGTGATCCAACTCCACACAGACCGCGCACCAGTCGGCATAGAAGTCGATGAGCACCGGCTTGCCGGCGGCGGCGGCTTCCGCCATGACCGCGTCATAGTCGTTCACCCGCCAGGCCACCTCGTCCTCCGCGGCCTGCGCGCCCCCTTCGCGAACCATCCCGGCGCCCGGCGACGGCAGGGCGAGGTGGTTCAATTCCGCGAAGCCGAGGAGGAAATAGAAGGCCCCCGCCAGCAGGAGCAGGATGCCGAACCCCTTGCCGTACCGCCCCGCGGTGCTCAACTCCTCCCAGCGGGCCAGGGCGCCGAGGAACAGGCCGACCAGCAGCAGGAAGCCCCCGAGCACCGTCAGGAAGACCCCCTTGCTCACCAGCAGGCTGAAGTAGTAGAGGGCGACGGCGAAGATGACGACGCCGAGCCCCTTCTTGATCTTGTCCATCCACGGCCCGGCCTGGGGCAGGGCGGTCATCGCCCCGGCGAAGGTGCCGATGACGAGAAACAGAACCCCGATGCCGAGGGCGAAGGTCGCCATCAGGAAGAAACCGAGGACGAGGTTCCCCGTGTTCCCGATCCACCCGAGGAGGACCAGCAGCGGCGGCCCGGCACAGGGCGCCGCGATGACCCCCGTCACCCCGCCCATGAACACCGCGCCGATGAGTCCGCCCCGCGCGCCCTGCATCAGCTTTCCCTGCACCGAGGCGGGGAAGGTGATGTCGAACGCCCCCAGCATACTGATCCCGAGGGCGACGAAGACGACGATGATCACGATGAGAACGACGGTGTTCTGCAGGAAGCTGCCGAAGAGGGCGCCCGTGGCCCCGGCGATGACCCCGAGGGTCGCGTAGGTCAGCGCCAGCCCGAGGACGAAGAAAAGGGAGAGCATGAACCCCTTCGCCCGGTTGGCCCCGGCGCTCGAGCCGACGAAGCCGATGATGATCGGAATCATCGGGTAGACGCACGGGGTGAAGCTGACCAGGATCCCCGCGAGGAAGACGAAAAGAAAGGCGGCCAGGCTGCCACGCTGGAGGGCGGCGGACAGCCGGTCCTCGAGTTGCGTTCCGCCAACCGTCGCGGCCGCGGCGGCTTCCGCTCCCGCGCCCGCCCCCTGGAACGCCCAGTGGGAGGAGGGGATCGGGGTGCTCCCGGCCGGCAGGACATTCAGGGTGAGAACCCCCTCGCCGCCGTTGGGCAGGAAGCAGATCTCCGGCGTGAGGTCGCGGCAGATCTGGTAGCTGTAACTGTACGGCACCTTGTATTCGCCGGGCGCGACGCTCTTGTCCACGCGGATCGTCTGCCGGATCACCGCCGCGCCGCGGAACACCTCCTCGCCGTTCAGCGAATCGCCTTTCGGCCACAGTGTGTCGGTGACGGTGACCCCTTCGGGCCAACGCCCCTCGACGAAGAAGAGTCCGTACGAGATGTCCGTGATGTGGTGGTTCTCGGGAACGTCGAAGACCGCCGCGAGAGTGATTTCCCCACCCGCGGGCACCCCGGAGGCCGAGAGCAGCACCTCCACGGGCAGGGGAGGTTCGGTGACCTCCTGTGCCGTGGCGGCAAACGTGAAACCGATCAGCAGAAAGACTGCGACGAAGGGAGCCAGGCGTCCAACTCTCGATTTCATGATCCCGCCGTAGTGGGTTTACCGATGCACACCGTACTGTGGACAGTCCCTAACGCCCGCCGGTTTCCCGCAACACCCGGATGCGCGTTTTCACCGGGAACGCCCCCGGGAAACCCGCCTCGACCACTCGTTTGCGGGCGGCGTCCGCTTCGCCCTTCGTCGGAAAATCCCCGACCCGCACCTTGAAGGCGCCGCCGACCTCCTCGACATACACCGGCAGGTCCAGCGCCTTCTTCACCCTCTCCGCCCCGCGCTCCGCAGCGCCCCGGTCCGCGAGGCTCATCACCTGCACCCGCCAGCCGTCCACGAGGACCGATTCGCTCTCCGGCTGGATCTCCCCACCCTCGGCATAGTCCGAGAAAGGCACCCCGGCGGGCGCCGGCGCGGGAGCCGGCGCGGCGGTGGTGTCCGGTACATTCGCCCCGACGATGAAGGCGTCCTCGAAGCCGGAGGCTCTCAAGCGGTCGCGCAGCTCCTCCGCCTCGCGCCGCTCGAGAAAGTCGCCCACCTGCACCTTGTAAGCGCCCTCGACCCAGTGGATGCGAACCGGTTCGTGCCCCTGCCCGCGCATCTTCTCGGCGGCCGTCTCGGCGGTCTGCCGGCTGGAATGGGAGGCGACCTGCACCCGCCAGCCCGGTGTCAGCGCGACCGGTTCTGCGCCCCTCGGCAGCGGTCCCGGCGACGGAACCCAGGGCGTGCCCGCCACGGCGGCTCCCTCCGGGCCGCCGAGGGTGACCAGGGGCGTGCTTTCGGCGGACTCCGGGAGAGCCTCCTCGGGAAGCTCGATCTCGCTCGCCGGTTCGGCCTCCTCGCCGCCGAACACCTCCACCGGGGCGCTCTCCGCGGCGGCGGCGGTGCTCTCGGGCGCCGCGGTTATGGCCGTGTCCACGGCGGCTTCCGGCGGCGGTACAGTCTCGCTCTCCCGCAGCGCCCGGCGACCGGCGCAGCCGACCACCAGCCCCAGCACAAGGGCGATGAGTGAAAGACTCCACACTCTGCGCATCGCCATGCCCTTCCGCCCCGCGGAAACACGAGGCTTTCGTCTTACCCCTCCCCCGGCGCAAGGTTCCCGTCTACCTGTCACCGTGCACTCCGGGGGAGCCTCCCCGGCCGCTCAACGGCGGGCAATATGGGCGCACGGAAAGCAGGGGTCAAGTGCGGGAGAGAACCCTTCCCGCCGCGATTCATGCGAGAGGGAGCACTTGTGATTGTGCCGTCGGTTGCATGGGTCGTATACTTCGCAAATCGCTGTCGTGTAAAGAGAAACCATCAACCAAACCGTGGTGGAAGGGGGTAGGGCGATGAACATTGGCATCCCGCGCGAACGATTCGTCGATGAGCGGCGCGTGGCGATGGGCCCCGCGGGGGTTCGAGCGCTGGTGGAGATGGGCGCATCGGTCTACATCGAGCATGATGCCGGCATCGCCGCCCACTGGCCTCCCGCCGAGTACGAGGCGGCCGGAGCCACCCCGGTCTTCAGCGAAGAGGAGGCCATCGGGCGCGCGGACCTCGTGGTCAAGGTGCTCCCGCCGACCGAGAAGGAGGTGGAGATGATGCGGGAGGACCAGGTCCTCCTCAGTTACCTGCAGCTCCCCCTCGCGCGTCACGAAGTCTTCACCGGGTTGACAGAACGGCGCATCACGGCCATCGGTCTCGAGAACGTCGAGTACCAAGGGGGCGGGCACCCGGTCCGCCGGGCGATGAGCGAGATCGCGGGCACCCTCGCGGTGTACGAGGCGGCGCGCCTTCTCGGCGCGTTCCCCGGCGGGCGCGGCATCCTCCTCGGCGGCGCCCCGGGGGTTCCCCCGGCCAGCGTGGGGATCGTCGGCGCCGGGGTGGTCGGCACCACCGCCGCGGAGACCGCGCTCAACATGGGGGCGCATGTCATCCTCGTCGACCAGCGTGTCGCACCCCTGCGCGAGGCGATCCGCACCTTCGGGCGACGGTTGCAGACCGCGATCATCAACCAGCAGAACCTCGAGAAGATGTGCAAGTTCGTGGATGTCCTCATCGGCGCGGTGCTGATCGAGGACTACCCGACCCCGCACCTCATCCCCCGCGAGCTGGTGCGCTCCATGCGCCCGCACAGCGTGATCGTCGATGTCGCCATCGACCAGGGCGGCACCGTGGAGACCAGCCGCCCCACCACCCTCTCGAACCCGACTTTCATCGAGGAGGGAGTCATCCACTACGCCGTGCCGAACATGCCCTCCTCGGTCCCCCGCACCGCCACCCGCGCGTTCATGCACCAGGTGCTCCCGCTGGCCCAGGAGATCGTGCGGCGTGGTCCGCTGGAGGCGCTGCGGCAACACCCCTACCTCGCCAGCGGACTGAACCTGTTCGAGGGCAAGGCCACACGTGCGTCACTGGGCCACGCCTTCGGTGTGGAATGGGCGCCCGCAAGCGAGGTGCTGCGATGAGATGGCTCGACCGATACCAGGAGCGCCGCACCACCGCCGACGAGGCGGTGAAGGTCATCGACAGCGGGCACCGGGTGCTGGTGCACTCCGGCTGCGCCATGCCGGTCCCGCTGATCGAGGCGATGGTCCGCCGCGCCGATGAGCTGCGGAATGTCGAGGTGACCCACATCCTGACCTTCGGCGAAGCGCCCTACATGGACCCGAAGTACGAGGGGATCTTCCGCCATCGCGCCCTGTTCATCGGGGCCAACGCGCGAAAAGCGATCAGCGAGGGCCGCGCCGATGCGATGGGCGTGCACCTCAGCGAGGTTCCGGGCCTCTTCCGCGACGGCACCCTGCCGTTGGATGTGGCGCTGATCCAGGTCAGCCCGCCCGACGAGCACGGCTTCTGCAGCTACGGCGTGGACATCGGGACCAACAAGGCCGGCGCGGAGAGCGCGAAATACGTCATCGCCCAGGTCAACCCGAAGATGCCCCGCGCCCTCGGCGACAGCTTCATCCACGTCAGCAAGATCCACGCTTTCGTCGAGGATGAGCGGGACATCCACGAGATGCCGCAGTTCGTCTTCAACCCGGAGGATCCGACCAACCGGGTGCCGCTGACCATCGGGGAGAATATCGTCAGCCTGATCGAGGACGGCTCGACCCTGCAGATGGGGATCGGGATCATCCCGGACGCCGTGCTCCACCACCTGCGCGGTAAGCGCGACCTCGGGGTGCACAGCGAGATGTTCTCCGACGGCGTGGTGGACCTCGTCGACGAGGGGGTGATCAACAACGAGAAGAAGACCCTCCACCGGGGGAAGATCGTCGCCGGGTTCGTCCTCGGGACGAAGAAGACCTACGAGTTCATCGACAACAACCCGATCCTCGAGTTCCGGCCGACGGAATATGTGAACGACATCTTCATCATCTCCCAGCACGAGAACATGGTGGCGATCAACAGCGCCATCGAGGTGGACCTGACGGGGCAGGTGTGCGCGGACAGCATCGGGACGATGTTCTACAGCGGGTTCGGGGGGCAGCTCGACTTCATCCGCGGGGCGGCGCGCTCAGCGGGCGGCAAGCCGATCATCGCGCTGCCCTCGACGGCGAAGAACGACAGCATCAGCCGCATCGTGCCGCAACTGAAACCCGGCGCCGGGGTGGTCACCACCCGCGCCGATGTCCACTGGGTGGTCACCGAGTACGGGGCGGTGAACCTGCACGGCAAGAGCTACCGCGAACGCGCCAAGCTGCTGATCTCCATCGCCCACCCCACCTTCCGCGACGAGCTGGAGAAATACGCGAAGGAACAGCATTTG
>CAYOKT010000108.1:0-8417 GCA_964404605.1 uncultured bacterium | reverse complement strand
ACTGAAGTTCCCGGGCCACCCCGCCGCACAGTTTCGTATCCCGTTCATCGAGGGTTCGAGCAGGGAAGGCCGGCCCGGTTCAGGCGTCTTCTTCCGCCCGGGAGTTCATCCGCCGGCCGGCCGTTTCCGCCCAGGGGTGGAAGGTGCCGGCGCGTATCCGCTCGCGGGCTTCATCGAGGAGGCGGAAATAGGTGCACAGGTTGTGCGCGCTGCCCAGCTTGAGGGCGAGCAGCTCGCCCGCCATGAAGAGATGCCGCAGGTAGGCGCGGCTGTAGGTGGTGCAGAGCGGGCAGGGGCAACTTTCGTCCACCGGCCGCTCGTCCCGCGCGAAGCGGGCGTTGCGGATGTTGATCCGGCCCTGGAAGGTGAACAGGGTGGCGTTCCGGCCGTTGCGGGTGGGGACGACGCAGTCGAACAGGTCCACCCCGAGGGCGACGGCGGCGAGCAGGTCATCCGGGGTGCCCACGCCCATCGCATAACGGGGGCGGTCTTCGGGCAGCGGCCCCAGCGAGATCTCGATCGCCTCGCGGGTCTGTTCGCCCTCCTCGCCCACGGTCAGTCCGCCGACGGCGTACGCCGGCGCATCGAGCCCGGCCATCTTCTCCGCCTGTTCCCGGCGAAGGTCCCGGAAGAAGGAGCCCTGCAGAATCGGCACCAGGACCTGCTCGTGGCCGTACAGCGGCTCGCCGGCCTCGAACGCATCACGCCCGCGGAGCACCCAGCGCCACGTGCGCTCGGCCGCCTCGGCGGCGACCAGCCGGTCCGCCGGCCAGCCGACGAGGTGGTCCAACGGCATGACGAAATCCGCGCCGATGGCGCGCTGGATCTCGATCACCTTCTCCGGGGTGAAGATGTGCTCGCTGCCGTCGATGTGAGAGCGGAAGGTCACCCCCTCCTCGCTCACCGTGCGGATCGCGGCGAGGGAATGCACCTGGTAGCCGCCGCTGTCGACGAGGAGGGGCCGTTCCCAGGCCATGAACCGGTGCAGGCCTCCCATCGCCCGAAGGGTATCCGTCCCGGGCCGCAGGTAGAGGTGGTAGGCATTGGCGAGCAGGATGCGCCCGCCGAGCGCCTCGACCTCGCGGGCCTCGAGGGCCTTGACGCTTCCCGCGGTGCCCACGGGCATGAAGGCGGGTGTGGGGACGGCGCCGTGGTCCGTCTCGATGATCCCGGCCCGCGCGCCGCCGTCCCTCGCGGAGATCGTGAACTTCACGCCTCCCCTCCGAACGCCGCCTCGAGGGCCTCCTCGAGGGTGTTGACCGGGACAGCCTCCAGGCCCGCCGGGACCTCCCCCGTGAAGCCGGCCGGGATGACCACCCGGTTCATCGCCAGGTGGGCGGCCTCCGCGAGGCGGCGGTCCAGCGCGCCGACGGAGCGGACCTCGCCCGCCAGGCCCACTTCGCCGATGAGCACGGTGCCGGGCGGGACCGCGCGGTTGCGCAGGCTGCCATCGATCGCCGCCACGGCGGCCAGGTCCGCGGCGGCGTCCTCCAGCCGGACTCCCCCGGTGGCGTTGAGGAAGATGTCCTGCCCGGCGAGCCCGAGGCCGAGGCGCTTCTCCAGCACCGCCACCCACATCGCCAGGCGGCGGGGATCGACGCCGGTGGCGTTCCGCTGGGGGGCGGCGTAGAGAGAAGCGGTCACCAGCGCCTGCACCTCGATGAGCAGCGGGCGCGAGCCGCGGATCACCGCCGCCACCGCCACCCCCGGCACACCGACCGTCCGCTCGCGGACGAACCGGCGGGAGGGGTCCGCGATGCCGGTCAGGCCGTCGGCCCCCATCTCGAAGACGCCCAGCTCGCCGGAGGCGCCGAAACGGTTCTTCAGCGAGCGCAGCAGGCGCACCCCGCCGGACTCATCACCCTCGAAGAGCAGCACCGCATCGACGAGGTGTTCGACCACCCGCGGGCCGGCGATGGAGCCCTCTTTCGTCACATGCGCGACGAGCGCCACCGCCGAGCCGGTGCGCTTCGCCCAGTCGGTCCAGAGACTCGCGACTTCGCGGACCTGGGTGACGGTGCCCGGGGCGGAGTCGAAATCCGCGCGCCGGCAGGTTTGCAGGCTGTCGACGACCACCAGCCGGGGCTTCAGCTTCTCCGCCCAGGCGAGGGCGCTGTCGGCATCGTTCTCGCCGAGCACCTGCAGGTCCATGCCGGCCAGCTTCAACCGCTCGGCGCGGAGACGGATCTGCTCGGGGGATTCCTCGGCGGTGACGAAGAGGACGCCATGTCCCCGCGCGGCCATCTCACCCGCCGCCTGGAGAAGGAGCGTCGACTTGCCCACACCGGGGTCTCCCCCGACGAGGACGCTCGAGGCGGAGACGAACCCTCCGCCGAGCACGCGGTCCAGCTCCGCGAGGCCGCAGGACCAGCGGGGGGAGCGATCCGGGGGGATTTCTGCGAGGACGCGGGGCGCGGAAGCCTCTTCGCCCGCGCCCGCCGCCCGCCGCTTCCGGGCCGCCGGGACGGCCTCCTCGACCAGGGTGTTCCAGGCGCCGCAGGAGGGGCACCTGCCAAGCCAGCGGGGTTGCGCAGCGCCGCAGGCCTGGCAGACATAGTGGGTTTTTCGCGTGGTCATGGCGCAAAGGTACTCGGCGGACAGGCAGGCCGCAACGGCGGCGGTCCCCTTCGCGGCGGCCCGCCGGGCCACTTACACTTCGACCTCGCCCCAGGCCGCCTCGAAAGCGGACAGGGTCTTCCTGTCGAAGAGGCAGAGCCGGACCTCGCGCAGGGAGGGCGCCTCGCCCCCGGAGATGACCCGGCGGATCTCGGCGAGGAGGAGAACGGCGGCCCGGTCCAGCGGGAAACCGAAGATGCCGGTGGAGATCGCGGGCAGGCTGATCGAGGAGAGCCCCATGCGCCCGGCGAGGCGCAGCGAATTACCGACCGCGGAGGCCAGTTTTTTCTCCTCGTTTCCCTCCCCCCAGCGGGGACCGACGGCGTGGATGACATGGGACGCCGGCAGGCTGCCCGCCCCGGTGGCGACCGCCCCTCCCACGGGCACGGGAGCGAGGGCGTCCGACTCCTGCTGGATCACATCGCCGCCCCGGCGGACGATCGCCCCCGCGACCCCACCGCCGTGACGAAGATGGGTGTTGGCGGCGTTGACAATCGCATCCACCTCCTCGGCGGTGATGTCGCCGAGGACCAGCCGGACGATGACACCGCCCGGCAGCTCCGCGCTGCGGATCACTTCGTTCATGCCCGGTTCCTCCGTGGAGTGAACCCTCCGGCAACCGGCCGGGGCCCGCCGGGAAAACTACGCCGGCCGGCGCTTTCCGGCAAGAGGAGGGGTGGATTGCACATCGTGCGGCCGGTTGCTACCTTCTCCACGCACCGAAGCGTGGGCGTCGAAACAGCGGGACGGGAGGCGGATCATGGCGGATCAGCACGGGGTGCAGGGGCTGCGGGAACGGATCGTCGGGGTGGATCTCACGGTGCCGCTGGCCACCGGGGGAGAGGTCGTCTACGCCAACCTGGACAACGCGGCCTCCACGCCCGCGCTCAAGGCCGCCAAGCGAGCCGGTGACCGCCTCCTCGAGTGGTACGCCAGCATCCACCGCGGCGCGGGCTACAAGTCCCAACTGGCCTCCGAATGGTACGAGGAGAGCCGGGAAGTCGTCCTCGAATACGTCGGCGCGGACCCGGACTACCACTGTGTGATCCTGACGACGAACACGACGGATGCGATCAACCGCCTCGCCCGCAAGTTCCCCCGCGACAACGACCGCTGCATCGTCATCAGCAACGTGGAGCACCACGCCAACGATCTCCCCTGGCGCGAGCGCGGACACATCGCCCGCCTTCCGGTGAGCGACCGGGGCGAGATCGACCCCGATGACCTCGACGCCGTCCTGCGCCGGGAGGGCGGCCGGGCGCGGCTGGTCAGCCTGACCGGCGCCTCGAACGTCGTCGGCACCCTGCAGCCGATCCATGACCTGGCCCGTGTCGCGCACCGGCACGGGGTGCCGATCGCCATCGACGCCGCCCAGCTCGCCCCCCACCTCCCGATCACGATGACGCCGGAGGGCGACGAGGAGGCCCGGATCGACTTCCTCTTCCTCAGCGGCCACAAGATGTACGCTCCCTTCGGCGGCGGGGCGCTCATCGGTCCGAAGAACTTCTTCCGCTCCACCTCTCCCGCCGTGCGCGGCGGCGGCGCGGTGCTCGTCGTCGAACCCAACGGCGTGGACTGGGCGATGCCGCCGGAGAGCGAGGAGGCGGGCTCGCCCAACGTCCTCGGCGCGGTGACCCTGGCCGCGGCGATGCGTGAACTGAAGTCCATCGGCTTCGACCGTCTCGAGGAGAGGGAGAGAAGTCTTGCCCGCCGTCTCCTCGCCGGGCTGAAGCGCATCGACGGCGTGACGATCTACGGCCTGAGCGAAGAGGCCGACCTCCCGCGCCGCCTCGGAGTGGTCTCCTTCAACCTGCGCGGCGTCCCCCACGCCCTCGTGGCGGCGACCCTCGCGCACGAGGGCGGCATCGGGGTGCGGAACGGCTGCTTCTGCGCGCACCCGTTCGTCCTCCAGATGCTCGGCACGAATCCGGAGGAGGCCGAAACCTACCGCGAGCGACTGCGCCGCGGCGACAGGCGGGATGTCCCCGGCGCGGTGCGCATCTCCTTCGGCCTCTACAACACCGAGGAGGAGGTGGATCGCGCCCTCGAGCACCTGGGTGCCGTCGCGCGGGGCAGGACGAAACTGCGTTACAAGCAGGACGGGAAGCAGGGGGAGTTCATCCCCGAGGGAATTCCCGCGCCGGTCGGACTTCCCCTGGACAAGACGCTCGCTTCGCTCAACAGTGCGCCGGGAGCCTGAACCGGCGGCGGGTCAACCTTGTTCGTCCGCCTGACTCTCCCCTTTCGACTTCGAAGAGGAGGAACTCTTCGGCGGGGTGGGACCGATGAAGAGGATGAAGTTCCTCCCGCACCGGCCGCAGTGGTAGGGATAGCCCTTGAACAGGGGCATCACGTGCTTCATGATGGGCCCCAAGCGGCGGCGGCGGCGTATGCGGTGGGAGCGGCAGTACGGACAGCGCGCCTGCCGGCGTTCCTTGAGGGAAAGGTGGATTTCCAAGCGAATCCCATTTTATGTCTGCGGGACGCGGTAAGATAAATCCCGCGCCGGTCCGCGGCAACGGGAGACGGAACCCTTCGGCACGCTTCCCCCTTCCACCTCCCCCCCGGCGGGTGGCCCGGGCAACCGCCTGTTCAGCGCCCCGGATTCCTCGTGTCAGAACTCGTAGCGAATCCCGACGATGAAGAGCCGGCGGAACTGGAAGATGGTCTTTCTCTCCCCATCATCTCCGTAGAAGTACTGAGCGATGTTTCCATGGTCGAGGAGGTTCTGCGCCTCGACATAGTAGACAAGGGCGCTCTCTCCGAAATAATGCTTGTCATCGATCCGAAGATCCCACCGTCTGTAATCCGGGTACCGCCCGTTGTTATGGCCCTGCTCCTCCCAGTGTCCCTCGAAGATGGGTTCCGGTGAATCCCACCCTTCCGCGTACCAGACCTTTCGCGTGTACGGCCTGCCGGTGATGTAACGGTACCGGGTCGAAAGGGTCACTGCATCCCCATTGATCGGCAGGGCATACACCCAGAAGAACCAGGGTTTCCGGATGAGATTCCGGTAGGTGGAATTGGTGATGAAGCTTGTCTTATAGCCCAGAGTAGTGGTAATCACATGCCTCAAATCGTACGTCGCGGGGTAGGTCCCGAACGCCGGGTCGCTCGCTCTCGCTTCGCCGAAGGAGTAGCTGAAGGTCCCGTACCAGTTCGTCATCATCTTCTGCTGAGCGAAAAACTCGATCCCCCACGCCTCTTTCTTCCCCTCCGCCAGAAAGACGTCGCTGTCAAACGTGCGATCACCGGTGGTTTCGCGTACGATATCCTCCTCCCGAACCAGGAGATGGTCGTACTTCTTGAAGTAGCCCTCCAGGCTCAGCATCGTGGAGAGGCGCGGCAGGAAGCTGAGTCCGGCGACAACCTGGTTCGCCCGGCTGTAGGGAAGATGCCGGTTCGCGCTGCCCGCTGTCTCATCCATGTAGACCGAGTAATTCTGCGACTGGTAGTAGGTGCCGGTGGCGAGCTTTATTGTCCAGTTCGGCCGGAACTCCCACTGCAGGGAGAAGCGCGGTCCGATGGCATCCCGGCCCGAAGTATCGAACCCGTCATACCGGAGCCCCGCGGTGACCGACAGGCAGCGCGACGGCCGCCAGGTGTACTGGATGAAACCGGCGTACTTCAGCCCCTTCCTGCTCACTTCTTCCCGCCTATCCTCGAACCGGAAGGTGTCCGGCTGTCCATCGTACAGCGGCTGACCGAATTCATCACGGTCGAGATAACCGTCGTCAAAGGCGATCGAGTCGCCATCCACGAACAGACGATGTTCGTAAGTAATCGGCTTCAGGCTCACCCCAGCCGACCATTCGTCACTCCCGGCGGCTTGTCCCGTCCAAAAGAGATGGACCTGGTCGGTGATTTCCGTGCGGTCGTTTTCCACGGTGAGACGCTCGACACGGCGGCCGTTCTCCTCGACCGTTTCGTAGATGTTCCAGTGAACGCGGCCGAGGACGCGAGCCGCCACCAGGTCGGTGTATCCCTTTCCCCAAAGGCTGCGGAGTCTTGCCCCGTAGAAATACCTGGTGGTATTGAATTCGAGCGCGTCCAGCCCCGTGCTGAAACCTTCCTTCTCGTCTTCAGGCTTGATGCTATGAGAGTCTTCCGAGTAGAGGCCGTTCAGTGTCAAGAGCTGTGTCGCGTTGAGGTCCCAGGTGAGTTTACCCTGGGTGTTCCAATAGTGCGGGATGGCGGTCAGACCCACCGCACTTTTCGGGAGCAGATCGAGGTAGCTCTTGCGAACAGATGCCAGGTAGCTTCCCTGCCTGCCGGGCATCGGCCCCTCGAGGTATCCCCCCATTCCCGCCATGCCGAAATCGGCCGCTCCGCCGAAACGGTCCCGGCGTCCCTCGCGCAGGTTCAGGTTGAGCACACTGGACATCCGATCTCCATACCGCGCCGAAAACCCGCCCGAGGCGAAGGTCACATCGCGCAGGAACTCCGTGTTCAGGGCGTTGATCGAACCGCCGTTTCCCTCGCTCTCCCCGCCGAAGGTGAAATGGTTCGTGTTGTCCACCTCGATGCCGTCGATCACGGTCAGGTTTTCCAGGGGGCTGCCGCCCCGGACAACGATCTCGTTGTTCGAATCGTCCCGGTTGACCACGCCGGGCAGGGCCTGAACCGTCCGCTGGACATCCTCGATCCCTCCCGGTGCGCGGCGCACCTCTTCGTAACTGAGGGAGCGCGAGGAGGTCGGCAGATCGGGGGAGACGGTTGCGAACAGGGGTGCCCGCGCGATCACCTCCTCGGCCTGGATCACCATCGGTCGAAGCAGGAACTCGACCTCCCTCGCGCGACCGGGCATCACCGCCAGTTCGCTGATGGTCTGCGTCTCGTACCCCAACGCGCTCGCGGTGACATGGTAGGTGCCCGGTGGTAGGCCGGGAACCATGAAGGCGCCGTCGATGTCCGTCGCCGCGCCCCGTTTCGACCCGACGACGACGACATTCGCCGCGGCGATCGGCCGGCGCGTGGCCCGGTCAAGAACCACACCCCGGATGGATCCAACGGCCCTTCCGGGTGCGGAAAATCCCGCCTGGGGAAGTGAGAGAAGTGAGAGCACCAGGAGGCCGAACATGAAGGCCGGAGAGTGAGGAATGAAACCCGTTCTCACCCGCCCCGGGACCGAACCGGACCACCGGTGACACTCACGGCTCATCGCGCACCTCTTGGGGGTGAATCCCCTTGAGCGTTTCCAGGGTCCGCTCGGCCCATTCCACGTAGCCACGGTTGACGATCATCCCCCGGTCGAGGGTGATCAGCATGAAGGGAAGATCGGGAGTTCCCGCGTACTGTTCCGAGAGCATCGCATGCAGTCGTTCGTAATAGGTAAGTTTCGCCCTCGCGGAATCGAGTGCAGCGCGAACCTGCTCCACCAGCGCGCCCGGCTTTGCGAGATGGCCGAAGAACAGCTTCAGGAGCAGCTCGCTGCGGAACAGGTCCTCCTCCGGCGGCTCCTGCATCCACCGCTCGAACGCCGCCCGGCCCGCCCCGGTGATCGTGTAGACCTTGCGAGGCGGGTGCCCGGTATCCCTTTCCTCCCGCATGGTCACCAGCCCCTCCTCGAGCATCTGTCGAAGGAGGGGATAGATCTGGCCGAAACTGCCGTACCAGAACTCCCCGACATATCGCTCGGTGAGATTTTTCAGCTCGTAGCCGGAATGGGGCTTGGTGCTCAACCACCCGAGGAGGGCGAAGATGGTTTTGCTGTTCTTCATGCTCCACCTGCCGGGTCTCATTATACCGCCCCAATATATAACGGGCCGATACATCGTGACAACAAGGAACTCCTGCAAGCG
>CAYOKT010000107.1:0-8523 GCA_964404605.1 uncultured bacterium | reverse complement strand
CCGCGGCAGGCGAAGTCGCTCCCGGCCACCCATCGACATCGAAGGGATACAGCGCGCCGCGGCGGCGATTATCGCTCTGGAGCCGGGCGATGTCTCCCCGGGGAGGTCCGTTCAGCGCCGCAGCCACCCGAAGGCGGTATCCGTGCCCTGCCCGAGGTTGAAGGCAAGCCGAATCCACAGCATCGCCAGCGGCTCGAGCAGACGCGCGTTCCGCAGCGGGCCGGCATCCACCGCCTCGAAGCCGAGCCGGCCGCCCAGTTCGATCACCGTGCCGCGGGCCTCCGGGTCGTCGCCCGCCACGGTGAGCAGGGGTCGTCCGCCCGGGAACGCCGGATCAGCGATCACCTCGAAGTACACCGCGTTGAAGGCCTTGACCACCTTCGCCTCCGGAGCCGCCGCCGCGATCTCTTCCGCCGCGGATGTACGATGGCCGAGGGCGAGCGTGCCGCCGGGGGCGATCGGGTTGGTGATGTCGACGAGTACCCTGCCCGCAAGCTCACCCGCCAACTCCCGCACCAGGTCCAGGGTGACATTCCACGGGGTCGCGAGCATGACGACCTCGCCGAAACCGGCTGCCTCCTCGTAGCTGCCGCCACGGGCGGCGTGTCCGACCTCGGCGGCGATGGAGGCCGCCTTCGCAGGTTTACGGGAGCCGAAGAAGACCTCCTCCCCCAGCTCCGCGAGCCGTCTGCCGAGCGTCCCCCCGATACGGCCTGTTCCGATGATTCCGATATGCATGATCTCCTCCTGCCCATTCACACGCAGTGATTTTCACTCCCGGGATTCGTACCGTGAATACCGCCACTATTCGAGAGACCCCGGGAGAGAAAGCGGCAGGCCGAAGCTGAAATACCAGGCCGTGTCATGGGCTGGAGTGCGCCAGACGACACCCAGCCGCGCCCGCAGGGAGGCATCGTAGAGGAGATAACCGCCGAAGCCGATTTCGGCGCCGTAGGAGGCGATGCCGTACTCCCGGACCCAATCGCCCGCGCTGCGCCCTTCTCCCCACCCGGCGGCACCCTCCACGAACAGGGAGCCGTTCACCCGTTCGAGGAACGCCCAACCGAGCCCGAGTCCGCGGTCCGGGAAGGCGAGGGGAAAGTGCACCTCACCCCCGAGCCGGGCGAGGCGCCCGCGCTTCAGCTCCGGGTCGATGTCGTCCTCGCCGTACCCGCGCGGAAGGATGGGGAGGCGGGAGTAGTCCAGCTCTCCCGATTGCACCTGCCCGGCGGCGGTGAGGGCGAGGACCCATTGCGGCAGCGGCCCCGGCAGGTGCCCCCGGAACTCGAACCGGGCGAGCGACCCGTCCAGCTCGCCCAACCCGGGGAGTCGATGCTCCGCGGCCAGGCGGACTTGCAGCAGGTGACGGGGCACGGGGTCACGGGGCGCCGCCCGGTACGCCTGCGCCCCCGCACCGAGGCGGAAGCCATGATAGCGGCGGGAAGAAACCTCCCCGTAGGGCGACGGCTGCACGAAACGCTGGCGGGTGATATAGCCCGCGTACGGGGTGAGTGTCCGCCACCAGGCGCCGCGGTCATCGTGCAGCGGCTGGCTGAGGGTCAGCGCCCCTTCGCTGCGCCGGCGCCACTCGCTGTCGCTGGAAAGGGTGGGCGGACCGCCGGAACCCTCCAGCACCCGGTAAACCGTCACCTCGTCCGGCCGGGTGGACGCCTGCAGGGAGACATCCGCCGGGAGCGCGCGATAGACCGCGCTGAACGAACCGTACGGGCGGCGGCTCGCGACCCCCCCGCCGAGGGACAGTCTCCACTCGAACAGGCCCAGCGGGTCACGGCCGTAGAACGCCGCCCCGAGGGAGAGTTCATCGTCCCGGGAGACCGCCGGCAGCCAGAACCGTGGTGCGAGGTGCCGCCAGGGATTGTAGTCGCGGAAACCACCACCCGGGGGGCCAGTTGTCTGAGGCGGGACCGTCCCCCGTTCGCCGGTGGGGAGGTCCGCCGGCACGGGGCCGTAGAGACGGGGCCAGGCTTCCACCGGGAGCGCCTCGATGCGAAGGCCGGCCGGTTCGTCCGCCCAGCGGCTCGAATCGAGGAGGGCGAGGGCGAACCCGGCGGAGGTGTAGTGGGTGTAGACCACCTGCCCCTCATCGCTCACATCCGGTTCGAACGCCCCCGAGAGGACCCGCGTGCGGCGGACGGCGGTCCGCCGTTCGAGATCGATCTCGAACAGGTCGAACACGCTGTCCCGGTCCGCCGAGACCCAGAGGGTGCCCCGGGGCGAAAAGGCGGGGTCCCATGTCGCCCGGGCTCCCTCCACCGCCACCGTGCGGATCATCGGCGGGTCGAGGGTGAGGACGAGGACCACCTCGCCCCCGCCGTCATCCACCGTCACCGCGAGGCGGCCGCCGCCCCGGTCCCAGGCCGGGTCCTCCAGCGAGGCGAGGGGGGCGCGCAACAGTGTCCGCGGCGGGCCCGCCGGCGCGCCGTCCGGCGAGAGCGGCACCACAACCAGCGACAGGCCTCCGCCCTCGCCGGGCGCGATGAAGGCGAGTCTCTCCGCCTCCGGTGACCAGGCGGGCGCCCAACCGCGCAGGGGCGGGTCGCCGAGGGGGTGCTGCCGGCCGGCCTCATCGACAAACAGCAACTCGACCCGTCTCTCTTCCGGCGCCCATGTATCCCGGCGAAGGGCGCTGACGATCACCCCCCCGCCGAAGGGGGTGAGCCCGAGGTGGGTCGAGGCCCGCAGATCCGGGCCGCCGGTCATGGTCCGCAGGCTGTCGCCGGTCAGGCGGACCAGCCGCCCGGGTCGATCATAGCTCCGCTCGCGGGCGAGGAGGCGCCCTTCGCTCGTCCACTTCGGGTGGCGCCAGCTCGTGCGCGGGGCGGAGAGCAGCCGCCGTCCGGCGGCGAACCCGGCGGCCCGGCGGCGGAGAAGGAGATCCCTGTTCCCCGCAAGTGTCGAACTCTGCAGGGAAGCATACGCTTCTCCGGCGCTGCGATGGAAGGTTCTGCGGAAGGCGATCCCCTGCAGGGAGGGCCAGGCCGCCTGGGTGCGCAGCCAGCGGGCGACACGGTCACGGCCCCGGAATTCTTCCGCCAGCGCCGCGACGAGGTACGCGCCGCCGACATAGGCCCGCCCCGCCGGTGGGTTCACCGTCCCCGGTTCGGCCATCCGGTCGAGGGTCCAGGCCGCACCCTCGTAATACGGCGTGCGCCAGAGCATCCTGTGATAGGAGGAGTTCAGCCGCCCGCCCCCTTCGATGCTCTCGGTGTAGACCGCCAGTCCCTCCACGCTCCAGTCCGGGGCCACCGCGGCGGGTGCGACGACCTCGCCGAACACGGTTCGCAACGGCCGCGTGAAACTTGTCACGGTGCGAAACTGGATAATGTGGGTCAGCTCGTGGGCGAGGACACGGTCGAGGTACAACCCGGACTGCGGGCGCAACCCCTTGTCAAGCGCCGGGTTGAGCGGAATCTCCACCCGCAGGGGAAACAGGGTGGCATGGGCGAAAAGGTCATCGCGGGCGGGGTTGATCACGATGTGAAAATGTCCTGCGCGCGTTCCAAGCCAGTTCTCGAGTGTGTCGAGGACAACCCGTGAGCGCGTGGCGGCACGCTGCGCATAGGATTCGTACCCGCGGGGGAAGTGGACCTCGATACCGCCCTGGGAATAGGTCCGCCACTTCAGCCGCGCCGGGTACCGCGCGGCGAGGGCGGCGGAGGGGAACAGGAGCAGAAGCGCGAAGAGCAGAACCGGGGTTCGCCACAGCCACTCGTTTCCGTTCCCGCGCGGCGCCAGCATCATCAGGTGCGCACGATGCGGAGGTAGCCCAGCCCGCTGTATACCGCGAGCAGGGCGCTGCCGACGACACCGACGGCGACGAGGTGAATCAGAACGGGCAGTTGCAGACCGTACAGCTCCAGCAGGTTGAAGGTGAGCAGGGCGACGATCAAGGTGACCATCTCGGTGGTCGTCTTCGCCTTGCCCCAGAAGGAGGTGACCAGGGGTCTGTCCCCGGTCACCCGCACCCAGCGGAGCACGGTGATCCCGACCTCGCGGAGGGCGATCAGCAGCACGGAGACGATGATCACGGGCTCCCACCCGCCCCATGGCAGGTCGGGGCGCAGCATCAGGGCGAAAAAACCGCTCAACACGAGCACCTTGTCCGCGAGCGGATCGAGGAATGCCCCCACCCCGGTGATCGCCCCCATCTTGCGGGCGAGCAAGCCGTCAAAGGTGTCCGTGAGAGCACTGAGGATGAAACACGCGGTGGCCGCCAGCCGCCAGCTCATGGAAGGCTGGAAGAAACCATAGAGGAAAACGGCGGCCAGCGGGAACCGCAGAACGGTGAGAATGTTCGGCACCTGCCGTCGCATGGGCCCTGCTACCTGTTACCACACCGGTTACAAGATGTGAATATAGTACCCTTCCTCCCGGATTGTGCACAGCCGGGGCGCCTCTTGCGCGGAGAGAAGGCGGACGCTACCTTGAAGCGATTTTTCAGGAACGGCGGATGGCGAAACGCAAAGCGGGAAGGCGGAGCAGGCGCAATGAGCGATCCAGTCCCGTGAGGGACGTGGCGGGTATCGCCCTGCTCACCCTCGCGGTGATGATCGCCGCCGCCGTGCTCAGTTTCAACCCCGCGGATCCACCCAACGGCAGCGGTCCGGCGGTGACCAACCGTCTCGGTCCCGCCGGGGCGGTGGTCGCGGACCTCGTCGTCCACTACACCTTCGGCCGTATCCTCTCCCTGTTGATACCGCTGCTCCTCGCGCTGGCGGGCCTCGACCTCCTGCGTGGGCGCGGTTCACGGATCACCCTGCGCCTCGGCGGGCCGCTCCTCGTCGCGGCCGTGCTCGCCGCCTCCATCTGGGGCGTCGTCCGCACGGGGAACGGCTTCGGCGAGTCCCTCGAGCAGACCGGACTGGTCGGCTGGGGGCTGGCGGGCCTGCTCCTCGGGTACCTCGGTATCGCCGGGTCCTGGATTTTGCTGATCGGATTGTCGCTGATCTACATCACCGTACTCCTCCGCATCCGGTGGGTCGCCATCATGCACCTCGCGGCGGGAGCCGGGCGGGGGCTGGTGACGGGACTGGGCCGGTTGAAACCGCGCCCCGCGAGCCTGAAACGAACAGCACGGGCCGTGAAACCGCCCGAGGTGCTGAAGAGAGGCGGGAAGAAGGAGCGGGCCGTTCGGGACGAAGAGCCGCCGGAGGAGGAGAAACCGGCAGCCGTGAAAGAACCGGCCCCGGAGATCCTCGCCGGGAGGAAGCGAACCCGGGCGGCACACGCCGTGGAAGCGGCGCCGCCCGCGGGCGAGGGGGTCTACCGGATCCCCTCCGTGGACCTTCTCGATGCCCCGCCGGAAGAGGACGAAACGCCCGAGCTCGACGAGGAGGCCCTGCGGATGCAGGCGGCGCTGCTCGAGGAGCGGCTCGCGGAATTCGGCGTCGAGGCCCAGGTCGTCCAGATCCATCCCGGGCCGGTGATCACCCGGTACGACCTCAAGCCCGCCCCGGGGGTCAAGGTGGGCCGCATCACTTCCCTCGCGGACGACCTGGCGTTGTCGATGGCGGCCCCGGTGCGCATCCTCGCCCCCATCCCCGGCGTGGGCGCGGTGGGGATCGAAGTCCCCAACCCCTCGCCGCGCATGGTCTCGCTGAGGGAGATCGCCGCCTCGCCGGAGTTCCGCGAGGCGGAGGGGCCGCTGCCTCTCGCCCTCGGAAAGACCGCGGATGGCGAGGTCTTCGTCATCGAACTGACCGAGATGCCGCACCTGCTCATCGCGGGCACGACCGGCTCCGGCAAATCCATCTGCCTGAACGCGATCATCACGAGCCTGCTGCTGAAACGCAGTCCGGACGAGGTGCAGATCGCGATGGTCGACCCGAAGAAGCTCGAGCTTTCCGCCTACGCCGAGCTGCGGCGGCACCACCTGCTCTTCCTCGAGGAGACGGACGAGGTGATCGCCACCACGCCGAAAAACGCCGTCCTCCTGCTCCAGAGCCTGGTCCGCGAGATGGAAAACCGGTACGACCGTCTCGCGGAGACGGGCGCGCGCGGGATCGGTGACTACAACCGGATGATCGATGCGGGCAAGGTGAAACCGGACGATGAGGGCGGTGAGTACCGGAAGCTGCCTTACATCGTCCTGATCGTCGATGAACTCGCGGACCTGATCCTCACCGCAGGCCGCGACATCGAGGAGCCGATCGCGCGCCTGGCCCAGATGGCGCGCGCGGTGGGGATTCACATCGTGCTCGCGACCCAGCGCCCCTCGGTGGACGTGATCACCGGCGTGATCAAGGCGAATTTCCCCTCCCGCATCGCCTTCGTGGTCGCCTCGAAGGTCGACAGCCGCACGATCCTCGACCGCTCCGGCGCGGAGACGCTTCTCGGCCGCGGGGACGGCCTCTTCCTCTCCGGCAGCTCGCCGATGCTCACCCGTTTTCACGGGGCGTTCGTCGGCACCAGCGAGGTGCACCGCCTGATCGCCCACGTGGTGAAGCAGCCGGCCTACGTGAAGAATGTGACCCTGCATCTCCCGGCCGGGATGGAGAACGGCGGCGGCGATGTGTTCGCGGAAGAGGGACGGGACGCCCTGTTCGAGGAGGCGGTCCGGCTGGTCGTCCGCCACCAGCAGGGTTCGGTCTCCCTCCTGCAGCGGCGGTTGAAGATCGGGTACAGTCGCGCCGGACGCCTCCTCGACCAGCTCGAACAGGCCGGCATCGTCGGCCCCTTCGAGGGCTCGAAGGCGCGGGAGGTGCTCATCGGGCCGGACGAGGCGCAGGAGTTCCTCACATCATGAGCCGCCGGCCCTTCTCCCGCTCACCCGCCCTCATCCTCCCGTCAGTCCTCCTGGCGCTCTCCCTCGCTGCTCTGCCCGCGCAGGCGGGGACGCCGAGCGGGAAGAAGCTGGTGAAACGCATCCAGAAAGCCTACGATGCCCTGACCACCTTCTCCTGCCGTTTCCGTTACGAGTTCCAGTGGGCGCTGGCCGGCGAGGTCGAGGTCACCGAGGGGTCCATGGAGCTGGCCAAGCCGGAGCGCTTCCGGTACGAGACGCCCCAGCAGGTGATGGTCACCGACGGTAAAACCCTCTGGCGGTGGAACGCGCTCAACCGCCAGGCGATCATCGAGCCGCTGGAGGAGGCCGAGCCGGGGATTCTGCCCCGGGAAATCCTCTTCGAGTACCCGAAGAAGTTCGATGTCACCTCGGTGCGCGAAGCGATGATCGGGGGAAAAGAGGCCTGGCTGCTCGAACTCACCCCCAAGGATCCGAAGGTCGGGGTGCGCAGGGTGAAGGTGTGGATCGGAGCCGAGGATTCCATCACCCGGCGGATGGAGTTCACCGACCTGGACGGGAACCTGACGACGTACATCCTGCGCGACATCCGGCTGAATGAGCCCATCGGCGAGGAGCGGTTCACCCTGCAACTCCCCGAGGATGCCACGGTGTACGACCTGCGATGAACCACTCCCGCCGGAACTATCGCACGCTGATCAGCCTGGCCATCAGCCTGGTCCTGGTGTACGTGCTCCTCTTCAAGCCCCACATCGGCGCCATGCTGCGCGGTGAGCTCGGGCCGGGCGCCGCGCTGTTCGGCACGTTCCGCATCGGCGGGGACGATCTCCAGACCGCGCTGGGGCACCTCCGATGGCTGCCCATCCTGGAAGCCCTCCTGCTGATGATCCTCTCCCTCCTGCTCCGCGGGTGGCGCTGGCAGCGGATCATCGCCACCGTGGGACACGCGCCCTACAAACTCGTCTTCTGGAGTGTCAACCTCGGGTACCTGCTGAACAATGTTCTGCCCCTGCGGGCGGGAGAGTTTCTCCGCGCGGTGTTCGTCGCCCGACGCGCCTCGCTGCCGGTGACCGCGCTGCTGACAACGGTCGTCCTCGAGCGGGCGTTCGACCTCGCCGGCCTGTGCATCCTCTTCGGAATCACCCTCGCCGTCTGGGAGGTCCCCGGCTGGCTGAAGGCGGGAGGGGTGACATTCGCCGTCCTGGTCACCCTGTTCATCCTCGCCGCCTGGGTTCTCGCCGCGTCCGTGGAAAAGACAGCCGCCTGGTTTCATGCCCGCATCGAGGGACGCGGAAAGCTGGTCACCCGCATCGGCCGGGCGATGATCGGTTTCCTCAACGGGCTCTCCGTTCTCCGCAGCACGAAGACGATGCTCCACATGCTGTGGTCCACCCTCGCCCTGTGGGCCATGTACTGCACGATGATGAAGCTGTTCTTCGATGCCTTCTCCTTCACGGACGGCAGCTACCCCGCCTTCGCCTGCGGAGCCTGGGTGGAAGCGGCCGCGATGACGGTGATCACGTCCATCGGCTACAGCGTCCCCTCCGCCCCCGGCGCGGTGGGGACCTACCACAGCGCAATCGTGCTCGGCGCGAGCTATTTCGGGGTGCCGACAGGAGTCGCGGTGGTCTTCGCCGCCGCCCTGCACGCCCTGAACTACATCACTCTCTCGGGGATGGGACTGCTGGGACTGTGGGCGCTGAAGCTCCGCTGGTCCGACCTGGTGAAGCAGGCGAAGGAAGTTCCGCCGCGCTGAGGGG
>CAYOKT010000106.1:2559-8651 GCA_964404605.1 uncultured bacterium | reverse complement strand
GCGCGGTACTCGTTCAGCTTGTTGCGCAGGGTGCGGATGGAGATGCCGAGGACCTCGGCGGCGCGGGTGCGGTTGAACTGCATCTCGCGCAGGGTCGAGAGGATGTGCCGCTTCTCCAGCTCGTGCACGGTGATCGGGCCGTAGGTCTCAGCCGCGCCGGCGGCGGGCAGGGCGACCGAGTCGAAGCAGACATCCTCCCGGTGCAGCCACAGGTCACGGGCGAGGACCACCGCCCGCTCGATGCGGTTCTCCAGCTCGCGGACATTCCCCGGCCACGGCTGGGTTTTCAGGTACTCCAGCGCATCCTCGTCCACGCCCTCGAACTCCCGGCCGTAGCGGGCGCCGTACTTGCCGAGGAAGTGCGCCACCAGGGCGGGGATGTCCTCCCGCCGCTCCGCCAGCGAGGGCAGGGCGATGGGAACGACGTTCAGCCGGTAGTAGAGATCCTCGCGGAACTTGCCCTCCTGCACCCGTTCGGCGAGGTTGCGGTTGGTGGTCGCGATCACGCGGACATCGATCCGAATGGTGTCGTTCCCCCCGACACGCTCGATCTCGCGTTCCTGGAGGACGCGCAGCAGCTTGGCCTGCAGGCCGGGGGGCATCTCGCTGATCTCGTCGAGGAGGATGGTCCCGCCGTGCGCCGCCTCGAACTTCCCCTTGCGGGTGCGGATCGCCCCGGTGAAGGCGCCCTTTTCATGCCCGAAGAGTTCGCTCTCCACCAGCCCCTCCGGCAGCGCGGCGCAGTTCATCTTGATGAAGGGCTTCCCGGCGCGGGGACTGGCCCAGTGCAGCGCCCGGGCGACCAGCTCCTTGCCCGTTCCCGAGGGGCCGGTGACGAGAACGTCCACCGGCTGCGCCGAGACGCGCTCCAGGGTGTCGAGGATGGTGCGCATCCTCGGGCTCGAGCCGACGATCGCCCGCAGGCCATACTCCTCCCGCACCTGCAGGCGCAGCTCCTCGTTCTCCTGCAACAGGACGCGCTTCTCGAGGGCCCGCTGCACGGTGAACCGCAGCAACTCCTTGTCCACCGGCTTGGTCAGGTAGTGGAACGCGCCGCGCTGCATCGCATCGACGGCGTTCTCGATGCTGCCGTGGGCGGTGAGCATGATGAAGGGGACGTCCGGCTGGCGGCGCACCGCCTCGTCCAGCACCTCGAGGCCGGAGACTCCGGGCATCTTCAGGTCGGAGATGATCAGGTCATAGGGCTCGCGGGCGAGGCGCTCAATGGCCTGTTCGCCGTTGGCCACCGCCTCCGGGCGGTGGCCGATCCGCTCCAGCGCCTCGGCGAGGAAATCCCGCACCAAGGGTTCATCATCGACGACCAGCACCCGGAACCGGCTCATTCGATCCTCGTGATCGGCAATTCCATCACGAAACGCGCGCCCTTCCCCTCGTTCGAGCGGACCAGGATGTCACCACCGTGCACATCGACGATCTTCTTCACCATGCTGAGACCGAGGCCGGTGCCCTTGGTACGGGTGGTGAAGAAGGGATTGAAAATCTTGTCGAGGTTCTCCGGCGTGATGCCGACGCCGTCATCCTCCACCGTGATGCGCACACGGTTCCGCATCAGGTCCCACGACAGGGAGGCGCGGATCTCCCCGCCGTCCTCGCAGGCCTCCAGGGAGTTCTTCAACAGGTTGAGCACCGCCTGCTTGATCAGGCTGCCGTCCCCCTGCACCGGGATCTCCTCCTCGGGCAGGGTGAGCCGCAGGGTGACATCGCTCCCCCGCTCCTGCAGCTCGGCGCGCAGCAGCTCCACCTCCTCGGTGAGGATGGTGTGCAGGTTCACCTCCTGGAGCGCCGGCCTCAACGGGCGGGTGAACTCCAGCAGCCGGCTGGCGATCTGCTCGATGTCCTTGACCCCGGTGATGATCTTCTCCGCGATCGTCCGCGCGGGGTGATCCTCGGTAATGTCCTCGATGAGAAACTGCGCGAACCCCTGCACACCGGCCAGCGGGTTGCGCAGCTCGTGCGCCACCTGCGCCGCCATCTCGCCGAGGGCCGCGAGGTTGGCGCTGCGCTGCATCCGCTCCTGCATCTCCTTCAAGGTGCGGAGGTCCTCGAACACCTCCATCACGCCGCTCTGTTGGCCGTCCTCGCCGTACACCCACACGGTGCTGAAACGGACCGGGATGTTCGCACCTCCCTGCACGGCGAGGATCTTCTCCCGCGCATCGATCAGGGTCCCCTGGGTCAGGGTGAAGACCGCCGAGTCCGGCTCGGTGACATCGTAGGGGAAGAAGTCGCCGTAGGCGCCGCCGATGACCTCCCGCGCCTTCAGCCCGGTGAGCCGCTCCGCCTCGCGGTTGAACAGCATGATCTGGCCGTCCATGTCGACGACGATGATCCCGACGGGGACGGTGGTGAGCACCGAGGAGAGGAACCCCTCCGTGCGCTGCAACAGGCGGGCTTGCTCCTCGAGCTGGCTGCTCAGGCGGGCGATGCGCTGTTCGAGCGCCCGGTAGGACTGGGCGAAATCCGTGGACGCCTGGGTGAAGCCCTCGAAAAGCTTCACCAGCTCCATCAGTTGCTCCCCGCCCTCGGCCGGGGTTTTCTTCGCCTCACTCAACGCAACATCTCTCCGGGATAGCTCAGGGATTCCCCGGGGTGCAGGACCTTGCTCATGGTGATCAGGTCGCGCTCCACGTATCCCAGGCGGTGCCAGGCTTCCACCGCCTGCGGATTGCGGCGCTCCACCCAGAAGTTAATCTTCACCACGCCGAGGCGCCGGAAGCGCGCCTCGAGCGCTTCCACCAGCCGCCGGCCGATGCCGCGGCGGCGGAACTCCGGGTGGACGGCGAGGTGATGGATCAGGCCGCGCCGGCCATCGAACCCACCGAGGACCGTGCCGACAAGCCTGTCACCCACCTCGGCGACCAGCGACAGGTCCGGGTTGCGGGCGACCAGCCGCGCGACCTCCTCTTCGCGGTCCGAGACCCCGAGGGTCAGCTCGCACGCCTGCCACAGGGGCCAGGCCCGTGCCCAGTCGCCATCGCGCCAGTCCCGCACCGTACAGGAACCCGGGGAACCGTTCATGGTCGCAAAGATAGGAGCCCGATACCTCGGCGACAAGGCAAATCCTGCCGGTCAACCCCTTTTCCGGGGGTCTGGCCGCTCAGAACACCTCGATTCAGGTGAAACGGTCCACTGGGGGAGCAAGCGTCCCCTCAGGATGCCGTCTCGTCGTCGCTGAAGACCTCCGCGGTGAAGGCGTACAGCTTCGCCTCCGGGTCGCGCCACGCCCCGGGGCTCAAGGCGGCCTTGAGACAGAGATGGTCGAGAAACTGCTCTCGGTCCCAGCCCTGGTTGGTCGCCACCTGCGGCAGCAACAGCCCCTGCCGCCCGCGATGGCGGATCACCACGCCATGACGCCCCGGTTCGACCTCCTCGGGATCGATCGGCGCCATGGGTGAGAGTACGCTGACCTCGACGGCCAGCTTGCCCACCTCCCTGGGAGCCACCGGGGGGAAGCGCGGGTCACGAGTGGCGGCCGCCTCGGCCACCTCGGCCACGGTTTGCGCCAGGGGCCTCCAGGCCTCCGGGTACCCGATGCAGCCGCGCAGTTCCCCGCCCGGTTCGCGCAGGGTGACAAACGCCCCGCAGCGGCGGTTCAGCACCTCGTCCTCGACCTCGACCGCCGGGGCGGGCTTGCCCTTCGCCGCCGCCTTCACATGCTCCCTCGCGATGCGCAACAGCTCGGCGCGGCGCTCATCGGTCAGCTCCCCGGCGGACACCCCCTCGTCGAAGCGCACTTCGCCCGGCCCGGCGACGGGCTTTTTCTCCTCCGCACCCACTTCGCCGTCCACCCGGCCGTTCTCGGCTTTCCCGCGGACGAAAACCGCCGCGAGGTACCCGACGACGGTTTCCCGGTCGCCGAACACCGAATCGGCGGAGGTGGCATAGCGCAGCACCTCGGCCCGGCTGGCGCCGAGCTGCCGCGCCGCCAGCATCGCCGCGACCATCGGCCCGGCGCCGCAGGCCTCCGCCACGCCCTGCCGGACCTCTTCCCACAACCCGTCGGGGTCGAACTCCCGCACCTTCTCGACCACATGCCCGTCCACCTCGCGGGCGAGAGAATCCGAATGGTAATGGCTGAGATCGCTGGAGGCGACGACGAGGATGTGCTCCCCGCGCGCGGCGTGCACGATGGCTTCGGCGAGGCTGCGAATCGCATCGCGGCTCTGCTCCCCCATCACCACGGGGATGATGCGCAGGCTGTCTCCGAGAACGACCTGGAGGAAGGGGAGCTGCACCTCGAGGGCGTGCTCCCCGCCGTGGGGGCCGCTCCTGTGCCCGGCTTCCGCCGCGCGCACCAGGCCGCCGGAGGAGACCATCCGCTCGGCGAGCCGGGTGTGCACCGGCACCTCGCCGAGGGGGGTCCGGTAGGCTCCCTCGGTGAGCACCGCGACCTCGTGAAAGCGTTCAAAGTGGGAAGGGCTGATGATGACGACGGCATCATAGCGCCGTCCACGAAGAGTGCGGTAGGACTCCGCGGCGACCGGGCCGCTGAAGACGTACCCTGCATGGGGGCAGATCAGGCCGACAGGGTCGCCGTCGACCTCGGAGCGCGCGGCATCGAGGAAGCGGCGAACCTCGTGCTCCAGTTCGACCGGGTCAGCGGGGTAGAACCGTCCTGCAACCGCTGGTTCGCGCAGCATCTTTCCTCCCCTCCACGCCGCGTGCCGCCGGTCCGGCAGGACACCCGCTCGCCGTCCCGCGGCGACACGGTACAGGGGAACGTACTCACACCGGACGCCCTTTGCAACGCGCCGCGAGACTCAGGCGACGGCCCCGCCGTTCTCCCCGGGCAGGCCGAGCAGGCGGCCCACCTGCCGCCCGGCCGCCGCGATGTCCGCCCCGTTTTCCTCCCAGGGGGGGAACTCGCCGCCCCGCTGGTAGAAGAAGGCGTCATCATGGGTATGCGTCCCCACCAGCCGCCGCGGCACGGAGAAGGGCTCCTCCGCCGCGAAGTCGGCCTTCAGGTCCACCCCGCGCTCGGGCAGGGCGATCAACTCCGCGGCGCGCCCCGCCTCCGGGCCGTGGTAGACCTCTTCGCGCCGGTGCACCGCGCGGAACAGGACCCGCCCGTCCGATGGGTCCCTCAGGTCCCGCAGCCGCGCGGCGATCTCATCGACCAGCGCATCGGCCGCCGGCCCCGGGGGGACGCTGCCCATCGGTTCGCGCCCCCGCAGGTTGAGGAAGATGCGCCCCGGCACGAGGGCGTAAGCCCGGCTCTCCGGCGCGATCGCCTCCAGCCCGGGGGTCGCGCCGGGCCGGAAGCGGAGGAAGCCCCAGCGCCGCAGGAGGGCGTTCAGGAAGACGATGCGCCGCGCGCGGGTGAAGCCATGGTCGGAGAGGACGACGAACGCCGCCCCGCGCCGCGCCGCCAGCTCCGCCAGCCGCCCCACCGCCTCATCGACACGGTCGAGGAGGCGGTGAAAGCGCTCCGCCTCGCCTTCGAGCCCCCAGAAGAAGTGGAACAGGCGGTCGGTCTCCATGATGTGCAACTGGAGCAGCGTCCAGTCGAAGGAGTCCGCCGCCTCCATCGCCGCCCGCACGCGGGCGTCCAGGACGCGGAGCAGGGCATCGTAATACCGGCCCGGGTCGCTGTAGGCCGTCGCGGGATCGACATCGATCTCGTAGCCCATCCTCGCCAGCCGCCCGGCCCACTCCGGCGGCTGGACATTGGTCTCCAGCCGCACCCCGAGGAAGCCGCCGACCACCAGCCCGCGCAGCGGCTTCGGGGGGAAGGTGGCGGGAACATTCAGCGAGACCACCGCGCCGCCGGCATCGTGCACCCGCTCGAGCAGGGTCGGGCGCACCAGGTCCGCGCCGTTCGGGAAGACCAGGCGAAAGGGGGAGAACGCACGGTCGACGAAGCCGAAGAGGCCGTGCCGGCCCGGCTCCGCGCCGGTCAGGTAGGAGGCCCAGGCCACCGAGGAGACCTCGGGGATGCTGGAGCGGATGCGGAACAGCCGCCCCTCGGCGAGCAGGCGGTGCCAGAGCGAGGCGGGCCGCATCTCGAGGCGCTCCCGGAGCAGGCTGTGCGGGGTGCCGTCCAGCCCGAGCACCACCACCGGGCGCAACGC